>NZ_JBIDAK010000083.1:0-1056 GCF_043202455.1 Kitasatospora sp. NPDC048194 | reverse complement strand
GACCACGAAGACCGAGGAGAAGGCCATGGCGGCGCCGGCGATCATCGGGTTGAGCATTCCGGCCGCGGCCAGCGGCAGGGCGGCGACGTTGTAGCCGAACGCCCAGAAGAGGTTGCCCCGGATGGTGGCGAGGGTGCGGCGGGAGAGCCGGATGGCGTCGGCGGCCGCGCGCAGGTCGCCGCGGACCAGGGTGAGGTCGCCGGCCTCGATGGCGGCGTCGGTGCCGGTGCCCATCGCCAGGCCCAGGTCGGCCTGGGCGAGCGCGGCGGCGTCGTTGACGCCGTCGCCGACCATCGCCACGACCCTGCCCTGGGCCTGGAGCCGCTTGACGGCGTCCACCTTGTCCTCGGGCAGGACCTCGGCGATCACGTGCTCCGGGTCGATGCCGACCTCGGCGGCCACCGCCTCGGCGACCGCCCGGTTGTCGCCGGTCAGCAGCAGCGGGGTCAGGCCCAGGGCCCGCAGCGCGGCGACGGCCTCGGCGCTGGTGGGCCGCACGGCGTCGGCGACCTCCAGCACGGCCCGGGCCGCGCCGTCCCAGCCGACCACGATCGCGGTGCGGCCCGCGGACTGCGCCGCGCGCTCGGCCCGGGCCAGGCGTTCCGGCAGCTGGGGCGACCAGGCGCGGAGCAGGGCCGCGCGTCCGGCGATCACCGGGTGGCCGTCCACGGTGCCCTGGACGCCCAGGCCCGGCAGGTTCCGGAAGTCCTCGACCGGGGGCAGGTCGCCGGCCTCGGCGGCGGCGGTGGCGATCGCCCGGGCGATCGGGTGCTCGGAGGCGTGCTCCAGGGCGCCGGCCAGGCGCAGCGCCTCGGCTTCGGTGGCGCCGTCGGCGGTGTGGACGGCGAGCAGGGTCATCTGGCCGGTGGTGATGGTGCCGGTCTTGTCCAGGACGACGGTGTCGGCCTTGCGGGTGGATTCCAGGACTTCGGGGCCCTTGATCAGGATGCCGAGTTGGGCGCCGCGGCCGGTGCCGACCAGCAGCGCGGTCGGGGTGGCCAGGCCCAGGGCGCACGGGCAGGCGATGATCAGCACGGCCACGGCCGCCGTGAAGGC
>NZ_JBIDAK010000082.1:0-1112 GCF_043202455.1 Kitasatospora sp. NPDC048194 | reverse complement strand
GCGGCCGTCGGCGCCTCGCGCGCGGCCGTCGACGCCGGCTGGTACCCGCACAGCAACCAGGTCGGCCAGACCGGCAAGCAGGTCTCCCCGCAGCTGTACGTGGCCAACGGCATCTCCGGCGCCATCCAGCACCGGGCCGGCATGCAGACCTCGAAGACCATCGTGGCCGTCAACAAGGACCCGGAGGCCCCGATCTTCGAGCTGGTCGACTACGGCGTCGTCGGCGACCTGTTCGAGGTCCTGCCGCAGCTCACCGCCGAGGTGAAGGCCCGCAAGGGCTGACCCGTCGGAGGGACCACGGAGGGGGGGGGGGGGGGGGGGCGCGCCCCCCCCCCCCCGCCCCCCCCCCCCCCCCCCTCCGTCGTCGTGCGGGGCCGCGCGCGGCGGTCCGCCGCCACGCGCTACTCCGCGAAGGCGGCGAGGTGCTGGGTGAACCCGCCCTTGGTCGGCGGCAGCGGCCGCGGCTCGGCCTCCGGGGCCGGCTGCGGTTCCTCCACCGGCAGCAGCCGCAGCTCCGGCTGGTCGGAGTCGGGGGAGGGGCACAGTCGCACCCGGGTGCCGACCGGGACGGTGCTGCGCAGCCCGTCCACGATGCACCAGACGTCGAACCCCTCCGCCATGCGGATCAGGGACTTCTGACGGACCAGCGGCGTACGGGCCTGCTCGACCGCGCAGCGCCGGACGACCCCGGTGCCCTCGCTGGGCTCCAGCCGCAGGTCCGTGGACCCGCAGGTGGGGCAGAGCAGCCGTTGGAAGGTGGGGTTGTTGCACCAGGTACACCGCTGGAAGTACAGCGTCGTACTCCGGGTGTCGGCATCGATGGCTGAGTGGACCACGCTGTCATCTCCCTGCGCTCGGACCGGCTTGTACGGCAGAAGTACGGCAGAAGTTCGGCAGGAAAAGGATAGGGAACTCAGTGCCGCCCTGTGAAGGCACTGAGTTCCCTTTTTGCCGCGCGCGTGCATAATGAAGGGTACTGAGTACCGTCGTGAAACAGGAGTGGCGATCATGAGCCAGGACTTCGATCTCTTCCGCATCTCCGAGGAGCACGAGATGCTCCGTGAGGCGGTGCGTTCGCTGGCCGAGGCGAAGATCGCGCCGTTCGCGGCGGA
>NZ_JBIDAK010000081.1:0-1119 GCF_043202455.1 Kitasatospora sp. NPDC048194 | reverse complement strand
CGGTGCCGTGCTATGGAGCCGGTGGCGGTGCAGTATGCGCAACCACCGGTTTGTTGGCGTTGTCGGGATGCTGACGGACCAGGGTCAGCCGGTGATGGCGAAGGTCCAGCCGGGCATGGTCTCCCAGGTGAGCCACTTGTTGTCCTTGTAGGTGGCGCGGGACATGGTGCCGTTGGTGCCGGTGGCGAAGAGTTCGAGGGTGTTGGTGTAGGCGTTGTAGGTGGCGGAGGGGGTGCCTGAGAACTGCCAGTCGCTGATGGTGCTCCAGCCGCCCCAGGTCTTGGTCTTGTTGTCCCAGTAGTTGTGGCCGAGCTTGCCGTTCGTGCTGCCGACGGCGAACAGCTCGACGGCGTTGGCGGCGGGGTTGAAGACGGCGGTGGGGGTGCCGTTGAACTGCCAGTCGCCCATCGTGCTGAGGCTGCTCCAGGGGGAGCCGGTTTCGCTGTAGGCGTGGGCCATGGTGCCGTTCGTGGTGGTGACGAAGACCTCGGCGCTGTTGTTGGCGGGGTTCACGACGGCGGTGGGGCTGCCGGCGACGGCCTGGCCGCCGATGGTGCCCCAGTCGCTCCAGGTCTTGGTCTTGTTGTCCCAGTAGCGGTGGCCGAGTTCGTTGCGGCTGGTGGTCGCGAACAGCTCGACGGCGTCGGTGGACGGGTTGTAGACGGTGGTGGGGGTACCGGCGAACTGCCAGTTTCCGTGCAGGCGGACGTCGTCCCACGGTGCGCCGTCGGCGCTGTAGGAGTGGGTCATGTAGCTGTCGGTGGTCAGGGCGAACACCTCGGCGGTCCGGTTCGAGGGGTTATACACGGCGACCGGGTTGGCCTTGAGGTTGGTGATGCCGGGCAGGACGCTCCAGCCCATCCACTTGTTGGCTGCCGGGTCCCAGTGGTTGCGGCAGAGCTTGCCGTCCTTGCCGACGGCGAAGAGTTCGAGCTGCTTGGTGGCGGGGTTGTAGATCGTGGAGGGGATCCCGCTGAACTTCCACTCCTGCAGGGCCGACCAGCCGCTCCAGCCCTGGTCCTCCTTTTTGGAGTTGTGGGCGAGGACGCCGTCGGTGCCCAGCGCGAAGATCTCGGCGGTCCTGGTGTCGGGGTTGTAGACGGAGTTCACGACCGCGGA
>NZ_JBIDAK010000080.1:0-1176 GCF_043202455.1 Kitasatospora sp. NPDC048194 | reverse complement strand
CTGAGGACAAGCCCTCGGCCTATTAGTACCGGTCAACTCCACCCCTCACAGGGCTTCCATATCCGGCCTATCAACCCAGTCGTCTACTGGGAGCCTTACCCTCTCAAGGAGGTGGGAGTGCTCATCTCGAAGCAGGCTTCCCGCTTAGATGCTTTCAGCGGTTATCCCTCCCGAACGTAGCCAACCAGCCATGCCCTTGGCAGGACAACTGGCACACCAGAGGTTCGTCCGTCCCGGTCCTCTCGTACTAGGGACAGCCCTTCTCAACACTCCTACGCGCACAGCGGATAGGGACCGAACTGTCTCACGACGTTCTAAACCCAGCTCGCGTACCGCTTTAATGGGCGAACAGCCCAACCCTTGGGACCTACTCCAGCCCCAGGATGCGACGAGCCGACATCGAGGTGCCAAACCATCCCGTCGATATGGACTCTTGGGGAAGATCAGCCTGTTATCCCCGGGGTACCTTTTATCCGTTGAGCGACGGCGCTTCCACAAGCCACCGCCGGATCACTAGTCCCTACTTTCGTACCTGCTCGACCCGTCAGTCTCACAGTCAAGCTCCCTTGTGCACTTACACTCAACACCTGATTGCCAACCAGGCTGAGGGAACCTTTGGGCGCCTCCGTTACCCTTTAGGAGGCAACCGCCCCAGTTAAACTACCCACCAGACACTGTCCCTGATCCGGATCACGGACCCAGGTTAGACATCCAGCACGACCAGAGTGGTATTTCAACGACGACTCCACAACAACTGGCGTTGCCGCTTCACAGTCTCCCACCTATCCTACACAAGCCGAACCGAACACCAATATCAAGCTATAGTAAAGGTCCCGGGGTCTTTCCGTCCTGCTGCGCGAAACGAGCATCTTTACTCGTAATGCAATTTCACCGGGCCTATGGTTGAGACAGTCGAGAAGTCGTTACGCCATTCGTGCAGGTCGGAACTTACCCGACAAGGAATTTCGCTACCTTAGGATGGTTATAGTTACCACCGCCGTTTACTGGCGCTTAAGTTCTCAGCTTCGCCCAGTCCGAAAACTGAGCTAACCGGTCCCCTTAACGTTCCAGCACCGGGCAGGCGTCAGTCCGTATACATCGCCTTACGGCTTCGCACGGACCTGTGTTTTTAGTAAACAGTCGCTTCTCGCTGGTCTCTGCGGCCACCCCCAGCTC
>NZ_JBIDAK010000079.1:0-1181 GCF_043202455.1 Kitasatospora sp. NPDC048194 | reverse complement strand
GGCGAGTTCAACCGGTCGTTGCAACACCGGGCTGTTGTAGTGAGCGTAGCTGCTCCTCGAAGACCTCGGCCGGGGTCTTCCAGCCAAGGATCTTGCGGGGTCGGTTATTGATCGCCAGGGCGACGGCTTCGAGGTCCCCGGCGGACCATCGGGACAGGTCGGTGCCCTTCGGGAAGTACTGACGCAGCAGCCCGTTCGTGTTCTCGTTCGTGGGTCGCTGCCAGGGCGCGTGCGGATCGGCGAAGAACACCTTCGTCCCGGTCTCGAGCGTGAACTGGGCATGTCCGGAAAGTTCCTTCCCGCGGTCCCAGGTCAGGGTCTTGCGGAGCTGCTCGGGTAGCTTCGTCATCGACTCGGTCAGAGCAGTGTTCATCGCGACGGCGCCGTAACCGCCCAACGGCGGGCCGTTCTTCACAGGTGGCACCTCGCCCCAGCCCTCCATCCTCGGCAGATGCACCAGGAGGGTAGACCGGCTGCTGCGTTCGACGAGCGTGCCGATCGCGGACCGGCCCGTCCCAATGATCAGATCGCCTTCCCAATGCCCGGGGACCGCGCGGTCCCCGGCCTCTGCAGGACGTTCACTGAGGACGACATCCGCGGTGACATGCCCTTGCGGCTTGTTCCGTGCCCTCGACCGAGGCTCTCGAAGTGCCCGCCCGGTCCGCAGGCAGGCGACCAGCTCCCGCTTGAGCGCACCACGGCCCTCGATGAACAGCGCCTGGTAGATCGCCTCGTGGCTGATGCGCATGGACTCATCCTCGGGGAAGTCGGCCTTCAGCCGGTGCGAGATCTGTTCCGGGCTCCATGCTGTCGCCCACCGCCTGTCCTGCCGGTGCGGCTTGTTCAGCCCCTTCCATGGTGGCGTCTGCGGTCCCGCGACGACCGTCCCGTCAGGCCGATGAACGTTCCCCGAAAGCCTCTCCTGCACGTACTCGCGCAACCGGTCGTTGCCCAGGAGCTTCGCGCTCTTCGGACGCTTGGCCGCCTGCTGAGCCTTCCACTGGGCGACCGTCGCGCGGTACTCCTGCTTGCCGCCGCGCGTGGCGGCGTTGCGGCGCAGTTCGCGAGAGATTGTCCCGGGGTCACGCCCCAGGGCGCGGGCGATCTCGCGCACGCCCTTGCTCATCGCCCTGAGGATCGCGATCTCCTCGCGCTCCTCGAACGTGAGGTACCGGCCCGAG
>NZ_JBIDAK010000078.1:0-1311 GCF_043202455.1 Kitasatospora sp. NPDC048194 | reverse complement strand
TGACATTCCCCTCGTAGCGTGGAGTCGTGACCAGAGGGGAAGTTGAGGGTCATGGCGGGGAAGAGGCGCTCGTACGACGCGGAGTTCCGCGCGGGGGCGGTACGGATCGTGACGGAGACCGGGAAGTCGGCCGCGGAGGTCGCGCGGGACCTGGGCGTGCAGCCGAGCACGCTGCAGAACTGGGTCCACCGTGCCCGGGCCCGTGCGGACGCGGAGGCGGCCGGGGGTCTGAGCGAGTCCGAGCGCGACGAGCTGCGCCGGCTGCGCGAGGAGAACGTCCGGCAGCGAAAGGAGATCGCCGAGCTCGGGATGGAGCGCGATGTCCTCAAGCGATCGGTGGTCCTATGGGTGAAGGAGGCGACGAAGTGACGGTTGCGGGCTTCATCGCCGACCAGAGGACCGAGCACGGCGTCCCGCACACCATCGCCTGCCGGGCCCTTGGAGTGTCCGAGTCCTGGTACTACAAGTGGCGCCGGCGCCCGGCCGAGCCGACCCGGCGCGAGGTGCGCCGGGCCGAACTCGTCGATCGGATACGGCACTTCTTCGCCGAGTCCGGCCACACCTACGGCTCGCCCAGGATCACTCTGGACCTGTGGGCGGAAGGCTGGCAGGTCTCGGAGAACACCGTCGCCAAGATCATGGCCGAGCTCGGCCTGCAGGGCCGCAAGCCCCCGCGCCGACGCCGGTCGCTGACCCGCCAGGGCAAGCGGAAGGCGGCCCGTGACCTGGTCAATCGGCATTTCGACGCCGTCGCGCCGAACGTTTTGTGGGTGGGCGACATGACCGAGATCGACACCGGCGAGGGCAAGCTCTACCTGGCCACCGTGATCGACCTGTTCTCGCGCCGTCTGCTCGGCTACGCGATGGGCGCCCACCATGATGCCGCCCTGGTCGGCGCCTCGCTCAAGATGGCCGCGGCCACCCGCGGTGGCCGGGTGGACGGCGTGATCTTTCACTCGGATCGCGGCAGCGAGTACAGCAGCGCGGCCTACAACCAGCTGTGCGATCGGCTCGGCGTGGTCCAGTCCATGGGGCGGGTCGGGTCGGCGCTGGACAACGCCGCCGCCGAGAGCTTCCACTCCACGATCAAGGTCGAGTACATCCACCGGCATCGCTTCGCCACCCGGACCGAGGCCCGCCTGAAGATCGCGACCTGGATCGCCGACTTCTACAACACCCGCCGCCGGCACAGCGCCGCCGGCGGTCTGCCGCCCGTGGAGTTCGAACGGATCATCAGCAGGGCACGAGCCGAGGCCCGTCAGGAGGCTCAGGCCGCATAGCGGAGGACTCCACGATTACAGGGGATTGACA
>NZ_JBIDAK010000077.1:0-1582 GCF_043202455.1 Kitasatospora sp. NPDC048194 | reverse complement strand
AGCTGCGGGGAGACCTGCTTGCCGGTCTGGCCGACCTGGTTGCTGTGCGGGTACCAGCCGGCGTCGACGGCCGCGCGCGAGGCGCCGACGGCCGCGCCGAGCACGTCCGCGAGCTCCTCGACCACGCCGAAGCCCTCGGCGGCGCCGACCCCGCGGCCGCCGGAGACCACGATGGCGGCCTCGGTCAGCTCGGGACGGCCGGTGGACACGCGCGGGGTGCGCGAGGTGACCTTGGCGGCGTTGCCGGTGAACTCGACGGCCACGTTCTCGACGGCTCCGGCGGCCGGGGCCGCCTCCGGAGCGACGGCGTTCGGCTTGACCGTGATGACCGGGGCGCCCTTGGTGACCTTGGACTTCACCTGGAAGGACGCCGCGAACACCGACTGGGTGGCGACCGGACCGCCGTCGCCGGCCTCCAGGTCGACGGCGTCGGTGATGATGCCGGAGCCGAGACGCAGCGCGACGCGCGCGGCGACCTCCTTGCCCTCACCGGAGGAGGTGACCAGCACGGCGGCGGGGGCGGCGGCCCCCGCGATCTGGGCCAGGGCGTCGACCTTCGGGACGACCAGCTGGTCGGTGAACTCGGTGCCGTCGGCGACGTACACCTTGGCGGCGCCGTACTCGGCGGCCTTGGCGGCGATGTCGGCGGCGGCGGTGCCGGCGCCGAGGACGACCGCGGACGGCTCGCCGATGCGGCGCGCCAGGGTCAGCAGTTCGAGGGCCGGCTTGCGGACCACACCGTCGGCGTGGTCCACCAGGACGAGAATCTCAGCCATTGCTCAATGTCTCCGTGTTTCGCTGGGTCGGTGGTGGCTCAGATGAACTTCTGGTCGGCGAGGAAGCCCGCGAGCTGCTTGCCGCCCTCGCCCTCGTCCTTGACGACCGTGCCCGCGGTGCGCGCCGGGCGCGCCGCCACCGACTCGACCGCGGTCCACGCCCCCGCCAGGCCGACCTCGTCCGCCTCGATGCCCAGGTCGTCCAGGTCCAGCGACTCCACCGGCTTCTTCTTCGCGGCCATGATCCCCTTGAACGAGGGGTAGCGGGCCTCACCCGACTGGTCCGTCACCGAGACCACCGCCGGCAGCGGGGCCTCCACCAGCTCGGTCGCCGCGTCACCGTCACGACGGCCCTTGACCACGCCGCCCTCGACCGACACCTCCGACAGCAGCGTCAGCTGCGGCACGCCCAGCCGCTCCGCCAGCAGCGCCGGCAGCACACCCATCGTGCCGTCCGTCGACGCCATGCCACCGATCACCAGGTCGAACCCGGTCTTCTCCAGCGCCTTCGCCAGGACCGCCGACGTCCCGATCACGTCCGAGCCGTGGATGTCGTCGTCGTTCACGTGCACGGCCTTGTCCGCGCCCATCGACAGCGCCTTGCGCAGCGCGTCCTTGGCGTCGTCCGGGCCCACCGTCAGCACCGTCACCTCGGCGCCCTCGTTCGCCTCCGCGATCCGCAGCGCCTGCTCCACGCCGTACTCGTCCAGCTCCGACAGGAGGCCGTCCACGCCCTCCCGGTCGGTGGTGTGGTCGTCCGCGAAACGACGGTCACCCGTCGCATCCGGCACGTACTTCACACAGAC
>NZ_JBIDAK010000075.1:0-2108 GCF_043202455.1 Kitasatospora sp. NPDC048194 | reverse complement strand
GGTTCTGGTCCAACTTCTGTGGTGTGCCTACTCCCTGTAACGGTTGATCTCTCCGGAGCGTCTTCCGAGATCGTCCGGAAATGGCCGGCGACGGCGACGTTCGGGGCGATGGTTCTGGGCTGTGCGCGAGGTACTGCTCCAGTTGGAAGAGCTGATCTTCCTGTCGGCCCCGGAGATCAGGGTGCTGTCGGTGCGGGACGACGGCGACGTGATCCGCGTCGGTGTCAGATCCCGGACGGCCAAGGCTTGCTGCCCGGGCTGCGGGAGCTGGTCGGGGCGGGTGCACGGCTCCTACCTGCGGTTTCCCGCCGATCTTCCCGTGGCAGGGCGGCGGGTGGTGCTGCGGCTGCGGGTCCGGCGATTCGTGTGCGAGGACGCCTCCTGTGGGCGGCGGACGTTCGTCGAGCAGGTCACGGGCCTGACCCGCCGACACAGTCAGCGGACCGAACGGATGCGGTCGGTGCTTGCCGAGGTCGGCCTCGCGGTGGCCGGCCGCGCCGGCGCCCGGCTGGCCGACGTCTTCGGGGCGAGGGCCAGCCGGAACACGGTCCTGCGACTGGTCGACGCGCTCCCGGAGCCTCAGCCGCGGACCCCGCGGGTGGTCGGCGTCGACGAGTACGCGATGCGCAAGGGACGTGTCTACGGGACCGTCCTGGTCGACGTCGAGACCCGCCGCCCGGTAGACCTGTTGCCGGATCGCGAGGCGGCCACCGTCGCGGCCTGGCTGGCCGAACGCCCGGGGATCGAGGTCATCTGCCGTGACCGTGCCCCGTTCTTCGCCGAGGGCGCCAGCATCGGGGCACCCACCGCCGTCCAGGTCGCCGACCGTTTCCACCTCTGGCGCAACCTCGGCGAAGCCGCCGAGCGGTGCATCTCCCGCCACCGCTCGTGCCTGCGTGCGACCACCACCGAGTCGCCCCCGGAGAGAGCAGAGGCTTCGGCACCGGCCGACAACGGGTCGCCATGGCCCACCGGGCACCGGTTCGCCGACCGCACCCGCGCCAAGCACGCCACCGTCCACGCGATGCTGGCCGCCGGCCACAGCCGACGCTCGATCCAGCGCCAGCTCGGCATGACCTACCGCACCGTCAAGCTCTTCGCGGATGCCGCGAGGCCGGAAGACCTGTTCCAGGGGCAGTGGCAGAACCGCAGGACCAAGCTCGACGACTACAAGCCGTACCTGAACGAGCGGTGGGCCGATGGCTGCACGAACGCCTGGACCCTCTGGGAAGAGATCAAGACGCACGGCTACCGCGGCGGCTACGGAGCCGTGCGCGCCTACCTCCGGCCTTTCCGCACCACCCCGACCGCAACGGCAGCCCGTCCACCGTCGCCGCGGACCGTCGCCGGGTGGATCCTGACCCACCCCGACACCCTGCCGGAGACCGAGCGACTCAAGCTGAAGTCGGTGCTCGCGCACTGCCCTGAACTGGACGCGCTCACAGGTCACGTCCGCGCGTTCGGGAGGATGATCACCGAGCTCCAAGGCGACCGGCTCCCGCAGTGGATCGAAGCGGTCCGCGCCGACGACCTGCCCAGTCTCCACGCCTTCGTCAACGGCCTGGAACGAGACCTTGCCGCGGTCACCGCCGGGCTGACCCTGCCCTGGAGTTCGGGCGTCGTCGAGGGCCACGTCAACCGGATCAAGATGCTGAAGCGACAGATGTATGGACGGGCCGGCTTTGCGCTCCTGAGGAAGCGAGTTCTCCTCGCGTCCTGAGCCTGGGCCGGTTGGCAACTACTCCACGAGTCCGAAGCCGTCCGGGAACGCTTCCAGGAATTCACGGCGGCCAGGATCGGTCTCGGCCTCGGTCATTGCCTCGATCACCTGCTGGAACTCTGCACGCTGGGAGTTCGACAGGCGATCCACCACCGCGGCGACACCCTCCAGCGCCTTCACCGCATCGTCCTGATCCATGTGCTCATCATCCGCGCTCTCGACGAACCAGGCGAGGTCCACGAGCGCCTCCGCCAGGGCGTGGGTCAGCGACGGGTACTGCGACATGGATGATCCCCCGAAGGTGATGGCTGCAGAACTCTCCGCGCACCCAATCACATACGGCCGACAACACTCGCTGTTATCGCACCACAGAAGTTGAACCAGAACC
>NZ_JBIDAK010000074.1:0-2577 GCF_043202455.1 Kitasatospora sp. NPDC048194 | reverse complement strand
AAGATCCTTGGCTGGAAGACCCCGGCCGAGGTCTTCGAGGAGCAGCTACGCTCACTACAACAGCCCGGTGTTGCAACGACCGGTTGAACTCGCCCAATACACGTCCATCAAGCTCACAACTCGCCTGCTCAAGGCGGAAATCGAGCCGAGTATGGGAAGCGTGGGCGACTCCTACGACAACGCCCTCGCGGAGAACTTCTGGAGCGTCCTGAAGACCGAGTGCGTGCGCCGCACGACCTTCGCGACCCGCACCGACGCCGACCTCGCCCTGTTCGCCTACATCGACGGCTTCTACAACAGCCGCCGCATCCAAAAGCGCCTCGGCTGGCTCAGCCCCGACGAATACGAGGCGAAGTACTACGCCAACCAGGCGACGGCCGAACCAGTGACCGTCGAACTGCCTGAACCCACCCTGACCAGGTAATCACCACCTCCCGCTCAACGGGGGAAGCTCAGTCCGAAGGTTGACCGACCAGGAGGGCCAGCAGTTACAGCGGATCGTGCGGCGGGGCAGTACGAACACCGTGCGCTACCGGCGGGCGATGATGCTGCTAGCCTCGGCCGGCGGCAACCGGGTACCGGTGATCGCCCAGCTGGTGCAGGCGGACGAGGACACGGTGCGTGACGTGATCCACCGGTTCAACGAGATCGGGCTGGCCTGCCTGGACCCTCGGTGGGCGGGAGGCCGTCCCCGCCTGCTCAGTCCTGACGACGAGGACTTCGTCATCAAGACGGCCACCACCCGACCCACCAAGCTCGGGCAGCCCTTCACCCGCTGGTCGATCCGCAAACTGCTCGCCTACCTCCGCAAGGTCCACGGGCGAGTGATCCGCATCGGCCGCGAGGCCCTGCGCTGCCTGCTCGCCCGACGCGGCGTCACCTTCCAGCACACCAAGACGTGGAAGGAGTCCACCGACCCCAACTACGACGCCAAACTCGACCGGATCGAGCACGTCCTGGAGCGCTTCCCCGACCGTACGTTCGCGTTCGACGAGTTCGGCCCGCTTGGCATCCGTCCCACCGCCGGCACATGCTGGGCTGAACAAGGCAGACCGAACCGGCTGCCAGCGACCTACCACCGCACCCACGGCGTCACGTACTTCCACGGCTGCTACTCGATCGGCGACGACACCCTCTGGGGCGTGAACAGGCGCCGCAAGGGCACCGCGAACACCCTGGCCGCACTGAAGTCGATCCGGGCCGCCCGCCCGGACGGCGCCCCGGTCTACGTGATCCTGGACAACCTCTCCGCCCACAACGGCAAGAAGATCCTCCGCTGGGCGAAGAACAACAACGTCCACCTCTGCTTCACACCGACCAGCGCGTCCTGGGCCAACCCGATCGAGGCTCACTTCGGACCCTTGCGGCAGTTCACCCTCGCGAACTCCAACCACCCGAACCACACGGTCCAGACCCGCGTCCTGCAGGCCTACCTGCGCTGGCGCAACGCCAACGCTCGCCACCCGGACGTCCTGGAGGCCCAGCGCCGCGAACGTGCCCGCATCCGAAGCGAGAAGGGGATGCGCTGGGGAGGCCGGGTCCTGGCAGCTGCAGCCTGAACCGCCCGCCATCCCCGGCAGCCACGCACTACGGTGGGGTGCATGTCCGAATTCTCGGTGAGGGACTTCTACGACGAACTGGCCGCTGACTACCACCTGATCTTCGCGGACTGGGACGCGAGCATCGCGCACCAGGCCCAGGTGCTGAGCGGGCTTGTCCGCCTGCGACTTGGGGCAGGGCCGCACAGAATCCTGGACTGTTCGTGCGGGATCGGAACTCAAGCGATCGGCCTGGCCCTGGGCGGGCACGAGGTCGTCGCCAGCGACCTGAGCCCCGTCGCCGCCGCACGCGCCGCTGCCGAGGTGGCCACCCGTGGCACCCAGATTCCGATAGCCGCTGCAGACATGCGTCGGCTGCCGTTCAAGTCGTCCACGTTCGACGTCGTGCTGTGCGCCGACAACTCGCTCCCGCACCTGCTCTCCGCGCAGGATCTCCGGATGGCGCTCATCAACATGCGACGGGTGCTCCGCAACGACGGACTATTGATGATCACTCTCCGGGCTTACGACGACGTCCGCCAGACCAAACCCACGGCGACACCTCCACAGATCTCGAAAACCCCCTACGGTCAGGTGATCACCTTTCAACTGTGGCACTGGCATGAAGACGGCGAGCGCTACGACCTGGAGCACTTCCAGCTCATCCCCATGCAGAACACCTGGAACGTTCGAGTCCGCCGCACCACCTACTGGGCACTGACCCGCCCACAATTGACAGCGTTCGTGGCTGACGCCGGCTTCACCAACATCACCTGGCACACCCCCGCCTCAAGCGGGTACTACCAACCCGTGCTTACCGCACAATGTGCCCCGTCCATGCGGTAGCCCAGACAGCGCTCGTACTGATTCGCAGGCTGCCCACGGCAACCCGGTGAACCTTCGCGGTCACAGCACTAGTGCCACATCAGGCAACGTTCGCCCTGGTGACGACTTCGCGTAGGCGCTGGTCGGCGGCGTGGTTGTTCCGCCAGATGATGTAGCGGCGGATCATGCTGCCCTGTTCCTTGTGACTGGCGTG
>NZ_JBIDAK010000073.1:0-3017 GCF_043202455.1 Kitasatospora sp. NPDC048194 | reverse complement strand
GAGGTGTTCGACGCGGGCCTTCTTCGTGGCGTAGTCGGGGTCGCGGGAGGTCTTCCAGGTCTTCACGCGTTGAGCTTCCCCCGCTGGGCGGGAGGTGCTGATTACTTGGTCAGGGCGGGTGTGGGTGGTTCGACGGTCACCGGTTCGGCCGTCGCCTGGGCGGCGTAGTATTTCTCCTCGTACTCGTTCGGGCTGAGCCAGCCCAGGCGCTTTTGGATGCGCCGAGTGTTGTACCAGCCGCCGATATAGGCGAACAGCGCCAGGTCGGCGTCGGTGCGGGTTGCGAACGTCGTGCGGCGCACGCACTCGGTCTTCAGTACGCTCCAGAAGTTCTCGGCCAGAGCGTTGTCGTAGGAGTCGCCGACGGCGCCCATGCTTGCCTCGATTCCGGCTTTCAGCAGGCGGGTTGTGAGTTTGATGGACGTGTACTGAACATCAGGGACCGTGGCGGGACTTCGACGAGGTCGAGCGGGCCGTATTCCAGTGGGTCGCGTGGTACAACGGTGAACGCCTCCACTCCGCCCTCGACTACACGCCGCCCGACGAGTACGAACAGGCGTACTGGGCGAGACGGGAGCAAGCCCCTCAAGCCGCCTGATCACACGATCGCGGACTCCACGAAAGCCGGGGCAGCTCAGAGGTGATCTGTTCGGGGTCGTGGCCTTCCCATTCCGAGACGGGCAGCTCGGCTGTGATCCCGAACCTGCTGTCGTACTCATCGAGGCGGCTTGCGTCGCCGGCCCGCTGCCACTCGGCGAGGGAGGCGGCCGCGACCGGGGTCTGCCCAGGCCCTTCGAGTTCGACCTGCCGGATCACCCACCCGTCGACATCGACCTCAAAGTAGAACCAGACATCTTCCTCGTCCCAGAAGCAGCGCATCCATGTCGTCACCAGGCCATGATGCCGGGCCAGATGCGCCGCAGCCCTCCCCCCGGTTCGAGATCGGGAAGGCCTGCTCTCAGGAGCACGTCGATTCCTCGTTGTGGGTGTTCCTGGCTCGGGCAGCATCCACGATCTTGGTGTCGATCTCAAACCTCAGGTGGTGCTTAGGGCACTGCGGTTACCGCGATACCTACCGCCCACGCCTTGAGAGTTCCCAGGTCGGGGTCTATATGGTCTTTTGCAAAAGCCACGACTCCTACCCGGTCGTGCTGCCCCGGCACGTCACTTCGTGAAATGATCGGTTCTAGTTGCCACAGCAGCTGGCCGGCTCCTTCGTAGCGGACCTCAGCGCCTACGCCCGTCAGGGCGTAAGGGACGGGCAGGAATGCCTCTGCATTCGGTCGCTCTTGGCGTGTGCTTATCTCGCTTGCGGATCTGACTTCTACGACAAACCGCTTGTGATCACTAGCCCGGACAATGTTTCTTTTGATGCTCACACCCCAAACGGTGATTGTGGCGGGAGCGACCTTGTCCTGGTCCTTCGACCGGGCAGTCCATGCTTGGTCAAATTCTGGGTAAGACGCCGTGGCAAGGTTAAGATCCTCGTCTACTCGGAATCCTCCCCCAATAAGGGCGAATCCGTCGTCTATGGGGACATGATCCGAAGCTTCCGGGTGACTTTCCTTAACGCTTTGCGTGGGATTCCCGAATCGCAGATTGGATTTAAGCTCTTCTCGACCTAGCTCTGAAATCCTCAGCCCGATGGCGAAGCAATTGAGTAAATGATTGTCGGGCAAAAAATGGTCCGTAGAAGAGGCTATCCAAGCTTTTTGGTCCTCGCGGGGGCGCGATTCCGTGAGGAGCGCTCCTTTATTAATGTTTCCCGATGCTCTTGCCCCGCCTCCGACAACGATGAAACCGTCTTCAACCTCGCAGCTGAGAGTGTGTTTAGGGCCTGCCGTGGGTGTGGTCTCCCGGTAGACACGCACAATCGCGAGCCCGTTCGAGTCTGCTGACTCAAAAATTTGAAGCGACATGACATCACCATTGATTCAATGGCCGACTCGCCGGATCTATCGGCAGTTATGGCGAGCAGGACCTTAACTCCGTCTCTTTTTCACGCTACGCTTCCGGCCCCTATCTGGCGACTCAACGTACGGCCTCCCCGACCAAACGCCAGCCCTCGGCGTCCGCTGCACCTGGTGCGCCTGGACAGTGCCCCGCGACGAGACGCTCCTTGCCCCAGCCCCGTGTGCTCTCCGGAGCTGGGCGATCAGCAGCCAGTGGTCGTCGAGCGTGTCGGTCGACGCCGGGAAGGTTGGCGCGACCGTCGGGTTCAGCGTCACGGACACCGCCACCAACACCGAGAGCGGTGCGTGTACGGCCCCGGACGGCAAGTTCGGCACCCTGGAGGCGTACCCGCTGTTCGATCACTTCACGTTCGACGTCTACGACACCTCGGTCGGCGACCGGTACGTCGGCGGCGGGGATGCCTACCACCCGGTAGGCTACTGCTACAACCACTGGGCCAACTAGTGCCGCATCAGGCAACGTTCGCCCCGTCGTGACGTGTCGCCCGGTTTCTGTGCCGAACGGCACCGGACCGTCAGAATGATCACGTGGCAGAACGCGTGCAGGTCCGTGAGATCGATGACGACGAGGGCAGACGGCTGCTACGGATCGTCCGCCGGGGCAGCGGGTCGGTGGTGGCCTGGCGGCGTGCCCAGATGGTGCTGCTGTCCGCCCAACGCATGCCCGTGGCGAAGATCGCCGAGGTCACATTCACCAGCGCGGACCGGGTCCGCGACGTGATCCACAACTTCAACGCCGACGGCTTCGACTCGCTCTACCCGAAATACCGGGGCGGCCGGCCGAGGACGTTCACACTGCCCGAGCGCCGCGAGATCAAGAAGATCGCCAAGTCCAAACCGGCCGAGCACGGCCTGCCATTCTCGACCTGGAGCCTGGCCAAGCTGGCCGACTTCCTGGTCGCCGAGGGGGTGGTCGACGACATCAGCCACGAGGGCCTTCGGGTCCTGCTCCGCGAGGAGGGCGTCTCCTTTCAACGCGTGAAGACCTGGAAGACCTCCCGCGACCCCGACTACGCCACGAAGAAGGCCCGCGTCGAACACCTT
>NZ_JBIDAK010000072.1:0-3344 GCF_043202455.1 Kitasatospora sp. NPDC048194 | reverse complement strand
TCGGCAGGCCGCTCCTGCCCGTACGTCGCCAGCAGGGCCTGGGCCTCGATCGGGTCGCCCAGCCGGGTGCCCGTCCCGTGCGCCTCCACCGCGTCCACGTCGGCGGCGGTGAGTCGGGCGTCGGCGAGGGCGGCGCGGATCACCCGCTGCTGTGACGGCCCGTTCGGCGCGGCCAGTCCGTTGGAGGCGCCGTCCTGGTTGAGCGCCGAGCCGCGCACCACCGCCAGCACCCGGTGGCCGTTGCGGCGGGCGTCGGAGAGCCGCTCGACCAGCACCACGCCCACGCCCTCGGCGAGGCCGAACCCGTCCGCGTCCTCGGAGAACGCCTTGCAGCGGCCGGTCCCGGACAGCGCGCCCATGCGACTGAAGCCGATGAACGAGTCGGGGGTCGGCATCACCACCGCCCCGCCCGCGATCGCCATCGAGCACTCGCCGGCCCGCAGGGCCCGGGTGGCGAGGTGCAGGGCGACCAGCGAGGAGGAGCAGGCCGTGTCCACCGTGATCGCCGGGCCCTCCAGGCCGAACGCGTACGCCAGCCGGCCCGAGATGACGCTGGTGACACTGCCGGTGATGACGTAGTCCTCGATGGCGGCCGACGCGTCGGCCGAGGTGACGCCGTACCCGTGCTGCATGGCGCCGATGAACGCACCGGTCCGGCTGCCGCGCAGGGCGGCCAGGTCGATGCCGGCCCGCTCGAAGGCCTCCCACGAGGTCTCCAGCAGCAGCCGCTGCTGCGGGTCCATCGCGAGCGCCTCGCGCGGGCTGATCCCGAAGAACGCGGCGTCGAATCCGTCCACGTCCTGGACGAACCCGCCCTGTTGGCCGCGCACGGCGTCCAGGTCCCAGCCGCGGTCGGTGGGCAGGTCGGAGACCACGTCACCGCCCGTGTCGAGCAGCCCCCAGAGATCGTCCGGTGTCGTCACACCCCCCGGGAACCGGCACGCCATGCCGACGATCGCGATCGCCTCGTTGTCGTCGTCGTCGTCGTCGTCGTCGTCGTCGGCCGCCGCCGCGGCGGCCGGTCCGGTCGGGGCGGTCACCTCCGCCGCTCCCAACTCCAGGACCTCGCGCCGCAGCTGGGCGGCGAGCGCGGTCGGCGTGGGATAGTCGAACACCAGCGTCGCCGGGAGGCGCAGGCCGGTGGCGGACGCCAGCCGGTTGCGCAGCTCGACCGCCGTCAGGGACTCGAACCCCAGCTCCTTGAAGGCACGGTCGGGCCGGATGCCGTCCGGACCGCTGCGGCCCAGGACCGCGACGGCGTGGGCGGTGACCAGCTCGGTGAGCACCCGCAGCTGGTCCGCCTCGGGCAGGTCCGTCAGGGACCGCCGGAGTTCGCTCCCGGAGCCGGCCGACCCGGCGGCCGCCTCGGCCGAGGACGCCAGGACGGCGCGCACCTCCGGGAGTTCGGCCAGCAGCGGGCTGGGGCGCACCGCGGTGAACAGCGGGACGAAACGCTCCCAGTCGATCTCGGCCACCGCGACGAAGGTGTCGTCGTGGTCCAGCGCCTGCTGCAGGGCGGCGACCGCCAGCTCGGCGGCCATCAGCGGGAGGCCCTGCCCGCGCACGCGTCGGCGGGTCCGTTCGACGTCCGGGTCGCCGAGGTTCTTCCAGGTGTTGACGGCGTCCTCCCAGACGCCCCAGGCGACCGACAGCATCGGCAGGCCGCCCGCGCGGCCCTGCTCGGCCAGGGCGTCGAGTGCCGTGTTGGCGGCGGCGTAGGCGGCGTGGTCACCGCTGCCCCAGAAGCCGGCGATCGAGGAGAACAGCACGAAGGCGTCGAGTGCGTCCGCGTCGAGCAGGTCGACCAGGTGCCGGGCCCCGTCGACCTTGGCGGCCAGCACCTGGTCGAGGCTGTCCAACGTGGTGTCGGCGACGGACGTCAACTCGATGAAGGCGGCCGTGTGCAGGACGGCCCGTACCGTGTGGCCATCGGCCCGCAGGCCGTCGAGCAGCCCGGCCACCGCCTCGCGGTCGGCCACGTCGCAGGCCGCCAGGGTGACGGCCACCCCGCGCTCGGCCAGCTCGGCGGCCAGGTCCGAAGCACCTGGGGCGTCCGGGCCCGAGCGGCTGGCCAGCACGAGGTGCTCGGCGCCGTTGTCGGCCAGCCAGCGGGCGAGCCGGGGGCCGAGGCTCCCGGTGCCGCCGGTGACCAGTACCGTCCCCCTCGGGCGCCAGCCCCGGACGGGCTTGGCGTCGCCGAGCGGCGCGTGGACCATCCGCCGGGCGAACAGTCCGGCCGCACGGACCGCCACCTGGTCCTCACCGGACGATCCCGCGAGCACCCGTGCCAGCTGACCGAGCGCCCGCTCGTCGGGTGCCTCCGGCAGGTCGACCAGACCGCCCCAGAGCTGCGACTGCTCCAGCGCGACGACCCGGCCGAGACCCCACAGTTGGGACTGGACGGGATCCGCGGGGGCGTCGGACGGCCCGGCGCACACGGCGCCGCGGGTGGCGCACCACAGCGGCGCCCGGAGGCCGAGGTCGGCCAGCGCCTGGACCAGCACCAGCGTCAGGGCCAGTCCGCTCGTGACGGTCTGCTTCCCGGGGTGACGACGGGCGTCCAGTCCGAGGAACGACAACACACCGGCCGGGCCGGGCTCGTCGCCGCCGAGCACCTCGCGCACCCTCGCCGCCAGGACGGTCCGGTCCGCGTCGGCCCCGGCGGCTTCCAGCACCTCGGCCCGCGCGCCGCGCAGGCCGAGGAAGCGGACGGCCTCGGTGACCCAGGCGTCATCGGCCCGGCCCTCGGGTACGACGACCAGCCAGGTGCCGGAGAGCGAGGACGCGGCGCCCCCGGGCACCGGCTTCCAGGTGATCCGGTACCGCCAGTCGTCCACCGCCGAACGGTCGCGGCTCCGCCGGTGCCATGAGGAGAGCGCAGGCAGCAGGACGTCCAGCGACCGCCGCTGCTCGTCGTCGTCCTCCACCTGCAGCGTGGCGGCCACGGCGGTGGCGTCCTGCTCCTCGACGGCCTCCCAGAAGGCCGCGTCCACGGCGCTGGGCCCAGCCGGGCCGGCAGCGGACGGCGTGGCCGTGTCCTCGATCCACAGGTGCTGGTGTTGGAAGGGGTAGGTGGGGAGGTCGGGGTGGTGGCCTGGGTGGAGGTGGGGGGTCCAGTCGACGGGGTGGCCGTGGGTGTGGAGGTGGGCGAGGGAGGTGAGGAGGCGGGTCCAGTTTCCTTCGTTGCGGCGGAGGGTGCCGGTGGTGAGGGTGGGGTGGTTCGTGGTTTCGGCGGTGTCCTGGATGGTTGTGGTGAGGACGGGGTGGGGGCTGATTTCGACGTAGGTGGTGTGGCCGTCGGTGAGGGCGGTGCGGATGGCGTCGGTGAATCGGACGGGTTGGCG
>NZ_JBIDAK010000071.1:0-3616 GCF_043202455.1 Kitasatospora sp. NPDC048194 | reverse complement strand
ACGAGGACTTCTTCGCCCTCGGCGGCGACTCCATCCGCTCCATCCAGGTGGTCAGCCGCGCCCGCAAGGCCGGACTCACCCTCACCACCCGGGACATGTTCACCCACAAGACCGTCGCGGCGCTGGCCCGGATCGCCGGCAGCACCACCGCCACCGCGACCGAACCGGCGGCCGGTCCGGAGGAGGGCGGCACCGGACCGTACGAACTCACCCCGATCATCGCCGAGTTGCACGAGGACACCCGCAGTCTCAGCGGCCCGATGGCCGAGTACAGCCAGCACCTGCTGGTCCGGATCCCGGCCGGGCTGGACGCCGACCTGCTCGACACCGCCCTGCACGTGCTGGTCGACCACCACGACGCGCTGCGCACCCGGGCCACCGAGCCCTCCCCCGGCCTGTGGCACCTGGAGGCGCTCGCCCCCGGCGCGCTGAACGACGTCCGGATGGTCGCCACCGCCGAACCCGGCGAGGCGGACGCGCCGCGCTCCGCCGAGCAGCTGGCCGCCGCCGCGCGCGCCCGGCTCGACCCCGGCGTCGCCGTGCTGCTGCAGGCCGTGCTGGTCCCCGCCGCACCCGGCGCCGACCACGCCCACCTGCTGCTCTGCGCCCACCACCTGGTCGTCGACGGCGTCTCCTGGCGCATCCTGCTGCCCGACCTGGCCGCCGTCTGCACCGCGCTGGCCGACGGCCGCGCCCCGGCCCTGGACCCGGTCGGCACCTCCTACCGCGCCTGGTCCCGGCTGCTCGCCGAACAGGCCCGCACCCAGCACCGGGGCGCCGAACTGGCCCTCTGGCAGTCGGTGCTGGACGGCCCGGACCCGCTGGTCGGCACCCGCCGGCTCGACCCGGCCGTCGACGTGTACGGCACCCGGCGCACCCTGCGCCTGGAACTCGGCCCCGAGGTCACCGGACCGCTGCTCACCGACGTCCCGGCGGCCTTCCACGCCGAGGTCAACGACGTGCTGCTGACCGGCCTCGCGCTGGCCGTCGCCGACTGGCGCCGCCGCCACGGCCACGCCCACCACACCCCGGCCCTGGTCGAGCTGGAGGGCCACGGCCGCGAGCAGCTCGCCGACAGCCTCGACCTGTCCCGTACCGTCGGCTGGTTCACCGCCGCCTTCCCGGTCCGGCTCGACCCCGGCCCGCTGGACTGGGACGAGCTGTGGTCCGGCGGCCCCGCACTGGCCGCCGCGCTCAAGCGGATCAAGGAACAGCTGCGCGCCCTGCCCGACAAGGGCGTCGGCTACGGCCTGCTGCGCTACCTCAACCCGCACGCCGCCCGCGTCCTCGCCGGCCGCCCCGAGCCGCAGATCGGCTTCAACTACATGGGCCGCTTCGACGCCCGCACCGACGGCCTCTGGGAGCCGGCCGGCGGCGACGGCGTGGTCGGCACCGGCGCCCACCCCGCCATGCCGCTGCCGCACCTGCTGGACGTCACCCCGGCCACCGAGGACCGCCGGGACGGCCCGCACCTGATCGCCAACTGGTCCTGGGCCGGCCTGACCGTCGCCGAGGAGGACGCCCGGGATGTCGCCGGGACCTGGTTCCGCGCCCTCGAACTGCTCGCCCGGCACACCGGGGCGGGCGGCCACACCCCCTCCGACTTCCCGCTGGTCCGGCTGGACCAGTCGGAGGTCGACGAGTACGAGACCGAACTCGCCGAGGCCGGCACCGCGTTGGCCGACGTGCTGCCGCTCACCCCGCTCCAGCAGGGCATGCTCTTCCACGCCGACTACGACGCGGCCGCGAGCGACGTCGACGTGTACACCCTGCAGATCGTCGCCGACATCGAGGGCGAGCTCGACCCGGCCGCCCTGCGCGCCGCCGGACAGGCCCTGCTCGACCGGCACCCCAACCTGCGCGCCGCCTTCCGCGCCCGGGCCGCCGGGGAGCCGGTGCAGCTGATCCCCCGGCACGCCGAACTCCCGTGGTCCGAGGCCGACCTGACCGGCCTGCCGGAGCCCGCCCGGGCCGAGGAACTGGCCCGGATCACCGAGGCCGAACGCACCCGCCGCTTCGACCTCGCCGCGCCGCCGCTGCTGCGCTTCGCCCTGGTCACCCACGGGGAGGGCCGGCACCGGTTCATCTGGACCAGCCACCACATCCTGGTCGACGGCTGGTCGATGCCGCTGCTGGTCCGCGAGCTGTTCGCGCTCGGGTCCGTCCGGCGCACCGGGCCGGGCGCCGCGCCGGGCACCGCCGGCACCCCGCTGGCCGACCCGGCGCCGTACCGCAGCTACCTCGCCTGGCTGGCCGCCCAGGACCGCGAGGCGGCGCGGGGCGCCTGGCGGGAGGCGCTGGCCGACCTGCCGGAGCCCACCCTGCTGGTCCCGGCGGACCCGGCCAGGCGCCCGGCGCTGCCGGAGGCCGTCCGCACCGAGGTCCCGCGCGAGCTGACCGCCGCCCTCGCCGACTGGGCCCGCGGCCGGGGCCTGACCCTCAACACCGTTGTCCAGGGCTGCTGGGCCCTGCTGCTCGGCCGGCTCACCGGCCGCCAGGACGTCGTCTTCGGCGCCGTCACCTCCGGCCGCCCCGCCGAGGTACCGGACGTCGAGGCCATGATCGGCATGTTCCTCACCACCGTGCCGGTCCGGGCCCGGCTGCACCCCGGCGCCACCCTCGCCGAACTGCTGCACGCCCTCCAGGAGCAGCAGTCCGCGCTGCTCCCGCACGAGCACCTCGGGCTCGCCGCGATCCACCAGGCCGCCGGCCTCTCCGGCGAGGCCTTCGACACCGTGGTGCTGTTCGAGAACTTCCCGCTGGACGAGCAGGCCCTCGCCGGCGGCGACGGGCCCCGGGTGGTCCGTGCCGAGGCCCGGGACGCCCGGCACCACCCGCTCAGCCTGGTCGTCCACCCCGGGGAGGCGCTCAGCCTGCGCCTGGACTACCACCCGGCGCTGTTCACCCCCGCCGAGGTCGAGCGCGTCGCCCGGATCCTGCTGCACCTGCTGCGCACCGTCGCCGAACGGCCCGGGCTGCCGCTCGGCCGGATCGACGTCACCGCGCCGACCGACCTCACCGGTGCCGGCACGCCCGGCGAGCTGGGCGGACTGCTCGGCAGCTGGGAACCGTCCGTCGCCGAGGAGAGCCTCGGCGTGGTCGAGCGGGTCCGTACGGTCGCCGAGCGCACCCCCGAGGCCGTCGCCGTCCGGGACGGCAGCGGAGCCCTGGACTACCGGGAGCTGGTCGAGTCGGCCGGCGGCCTGTCCGCGTCCCTCGCCGCGGCCGGGGTGGGCACCGGTTCGGTCGTGGCGATGCTCGCGGAACCCGGCGTGTCCTTCGTCGCCGGCGTGCTCGGCGTCCTCGGCGCCGGCGCCGCGTACCTGCCGTTGGACCCGGCGGCGCCCGCCGCCCGCAACGCCGCCCTGCTGGCCGACAGCGGGGCCTCCCACCTGCTGGCCGGCGCCGGGTACGGCGAGCAGGCCGCCGCACTCGTCGCCGACGGCGCGGCGACCGTCCTCGGGCTCGAGCAGTCGCTCGCCGGACGGGCTCTGCCCCAGCCGGTGGGGCGACCGCTGGACCTGGCGTACGTGATGTTCACCTCGGGTTCGACGGGCCGGCCGAAGGGCGCGATGGTCCAGCGCTCGGGGATGATGAACCACCTGTGGGCCAAGGT
>NZ_JBIDAK010000070.1:0-4170 GCF_043202455.1 Kitasatospora sp. NPDC048194 | reverse complement strand
CTCGATCTCCCTCACCACCCACCCCTGGCTCGCCGACCACGCCGTCTGGGACACCGTCCTCGCCCCCGGCACCGCGCTCGTCGAACTCGCCCTCCTCGCCGGCCGTCAGGCGGACTGTGCACACCTCGACGAACTGACGCTGGAAGCCCCGCTCGTCCTCCCCGAGCACCAGCCCGTCCGGCTCCAGGTCCGGGTCGGCACCCCCGACGAGACCGGCCGCCGTGCCGTCACCGTCCACTCCGCGGCCGAGGACGGCACCGGCTGGACCCGGCACGCGACCGGCGTCCTGGCCGCCGAAGGCCCCGCACCGTCCGTGGACACGCCCCGGCCCTGGACGTCCGCGCTCGCTTCCGCCGAGGCGGTCTACGACCGGCTGGCCGCGGTCGGCTTCGACTACGGTCCGGCCTTCCAGGGCCTGCGGGCCGTCGGCCGGCACGGCGACGAGATCCTCGCCGAGGTCGCGCTCCCGCCCGAGCGGCACGGCGACGGCTTCGGGCTGCACCCGGCGCTCCTGGACGCGGCCCTGCACGCCTGCCTGCTGGAAGGCTCCGACGGCGTCCGCCTGCCGTTCGCCTGGTCCGACGTCGTCGTCCACGCCACGGCGGCCGCCTCGCTGCGCGTCCGGCTCACCCCGACGGGCGCGGACACCGTCGCCCTCACCGCGACCGACGAAGCCGACCGCCCGGTCGTCTCGGTCGGGTCGCTGACGCTGCGCCCGGTGACGCCCGAGCAGTTCAGTGCCGCCACCCGGGGCCACCACGGCTCGCTGTACCAGGTGGAGTGGGTCCCGCTGCCGCTCGGCGCGGGCACGCCCGACGCAGCACCGCCGTCGATGCTCGACGCCGACGACTCCGGATACGCCCGGCCCGCCGACCTGCTCGCCCTCCGGGCCTCCCGGCCGGCCACGGTGGTGGCGGCGTTCCCGCCCGCCACCGGAGCGGCCGTGGAGCACGTCCACGCGGCGGCCGAGCGCGCGCTGGCCCTGGTCCAGGCCTGGCTCGCCGAGGAGCGCTTCGCCGACTCCCGGATCGTCCTGCTCACCCGCGGCGCCGTGGCCGTCGGCCCGGCCGAGGACGTCACGGACCTCGTCCACGCGCCGCTGTGGGGCCTGGTCCGGTCCGCCCAGTCGGAGAACCCCGGCCGGCTCGTCCTCGCCGACCTGGACGACCACCCCGACTCCTACCCGGCACTGGTCCGGGCGCTCCCCTCGGCGGAACCCCAGCTGGCCGTGCGGGCGGGCTGCGTCTCGGCCGCCCGGCTGGCGACCGTCACGCCCGGTGCGGCGGAGGCCCCGCCCTCGTTCGACCCGAGCGGCACCGTGCTGGTGACCGGTGGCACCGGCCTGCTCGGCGGCCTGTTCGCCCGTCACCTGGTGGACCGGCACGGCGTGCGGCACCTGCTGCTCCTCAGCCGGCGGGGGCTCGCCGCCGACGGTGCGGCCGAACTGCGGGACGAGCTGGCGGCATCGGGCGCCACCGTGACGGTCGCCGCGTGCGACGCCGCCGACCGGGACGCCCTCGCCGCCGTGTTGGCCCAGGTGCCCGCCGAGCACCCGCTGGTGGGAGTGATCCACACGGCGGGCGTGCTGGACGACGGCGTGCTCACGGCGCTGACCCCCGACCGGGTGGCGGCCGTCCTGCGCCCCAAGGTCGACGCGGCGTGGCACCTCCACGAGCTGACCCGGGACGCCGGCCTGACCGCGTTCGTCCTCTTCTCGTCGGCCGCCGGTGTCCTGGGGCAGGCCGGCCAGTCGAGCTACTCGGCGGCCAACGCCTTCCTGGACGCCCTTGCCCTGCACCGCCGGGCCGAGGGCCTGCCCGCGCACTCCCTGGCCTGGGGCCTGTGGGCGGAGTCCAGCGGGATGACCCGCCACCTCGCCGAGGCCGACCTCCGCCGCCTGAGCCGGACCGGCCTCGCCGGCATGCCCTCCGAGCAGGGGCTCGCGCTCTTCGACGCGGCGCTGCGGACGGATCACGCGGTGCTCGTCCCGGCCCGGCTGGACACCGCGGCCCTGCGGGCCCAGTCGGACGTGCCGCCGGTGTTCCGCGGCCTGCTCCGGGCCCCGAGGCGCCGCGAGGCCTCCGCGCCGCAGACGGCGACGCAGGCCGAGACGTTCCGCCAGCGGTTCGCCGCACTGGAGGCGGCGGAGCGCGGCCGCGCCCTGCTCGACCTGGTCCGGGCCCAGGTGGCAGCCGTCCTGGGCTACGCCTCGCCGGAGCGGGTCGAACCCGACCGCGGCTTCCTCGACCTCGGGCTCGATTCCCTCACCGCGCTGGAACTGCGCAACCGGCTCGGCCGGGAGAGCGGCACCCGGTTGTCCGCCACCCTGATCTTCGACCACCCGACCCCGGCCGCCGTCGCCCGCCACCTGGCGAGCGAGGTGTTCCCGGCGGAGCCGGCGCCGGCCGGGGTGCGGAGCGGCGAGGACCACGGCACCGACGGCGTCCAAGGCGTCGAAGGCGTCGACGAGGCCGAGTTCCGGCGGGTCCTGGCAACGGTCCCGCTGGCCCGCTTCCAGGAGGCCGGGCTGGTCCGCACCCTCCTCGGTCTCGCGGACCCGACGGAGGAACCGGCCGGCACCGACGAGCAGGAGCACGGCAGCGCGCTCGACACGATGGACCTGGACAGCCTCATCCGGGTCGCCCTCGGTGACCACTGACCACGACACACCGCCCCTCGCAACGCCCCTCTACGGCACGGAGTTTCGGAGTTCGCGATGACCGCATCCAGTGAAGAAGTCGTCAAGGCGCTACGAGCCTCCCTCAAGGAGGCCGAGCTGCTGCGGCAGCAGAACCGGAAGCTGACCGCTGCCGCCTCCGACCCGATCGCCATCGTCGGCATGGCCTGCCGCTACCCCGGGGGCGTCACGTCGCCCGAGGGCCTCTGGGAGCTGGTCGTCGGCGGCGGCGACGCGATCTCCGCCTTCCCGGAGGACCGCGGCTGGGACCTGGACGCGCTGTACGACCCCGACCCCGAGGCGGTCGGAAAGACGTACGCCCGGGCGGGCGGCTTCCTGCACGAGGCCGCACTGTTCGACCCGGACTTCTTCGGGATCAGCCCGCGCGAGGCGCTCGCCATGCACCCGCAGCAGCGCCTGCTGCTGGAGACCTCCTGGGAGGCCTTCGAGCGGGCCGGCATCGACCCGGCGTCCGTCCGCGGCAGCCGGACCGGCGTCTTCGCCGGCGTGATGCACCAGGACTACGCCGCGCGACTGCGCGAGACCCCCGACGACCTCGAGGGCTACCTGATGACGGGCAGCCTGGGCAGCGTGGTGTCCGGGCGCGTGGCCTACACCCTGGGCCTGGAGGGCCCGGCGATCACGGTGGACACGGCGTGCTCCTCCTCGCTGGTCGCCCTGCACCTCGCGGGACAGGCGCTGCGCAACGGGGAGTGCACGATGGCGCTCGTCGGCGGCGTCACCGTGATGACCGGGCCGGGTGGCTTCGTCGAGTTCAGCCGTCAGCGGGCGTTGTCGCCCGACGGACGCTGCCGGGCGTTCGCCGCCGGCGCGGACGGCACCGGCTGGGCGGAGGGCGTCGGTGTCCTGCTGCTGGAGCGGCTCTCCGACGCCCGCCGCAACGGGCACCGGGTCCTGGCGGTGGTGCGCGGCTCGGCCGTCAACCAGGACGGGAGCAGCAGCGGCTTCTCCGCTCCCAACGGGCCGGCCCAGCAGCGGGCGATCCGGGACGCGTTGAAGAACGCCCGGCTCACCCCCGCCGACGTGGACGCGGTGGAGGCGCACGGGACGGGCACCCGACTGGGCGATCCGATCGAGGCGCAGGCCCTGCTGGCGACGTACGGGCAGGAGCGGCCTGCCGAACGGCCGCTGCTGCTGGGCTCGTTGAAGTCCAACATCGGCCACAGCCAGGCGGCGGCCGGGGTCGGCGGCGTCATCAAGATGGTGATGGCGATGCGGCACGGCGTGCTGCCGCCCACCCTGCACGTGGACGAACCCACCCCGCACGTCGACTGGTCCTCCGGGGCGGTGGAACTGCTCACCGAGGCCCGGGAGTGGCCGGCCGGCGAGCGGACCCGCCGGGCCGCCGTGTCCTCCTTCGGGATCAGCGGGACGAACGCGCACGTGATCCTGGAGGAGGCGCCACCGGTCGAGACCGAGCAGCCTGAGCAGGCCGCGTTCACGGCGCCCTCGCCCGTCGTGCCCTGGGTCAT
>NZ_JBIDAK010000069.1:0-4255 GCF_043202455.1 Kitasatospora sp. NPDC048194 | reverse complement strand
GCCGATGGTACTGCAGGGGGGACCCTGTGGGAGAGTAGGACGCCGCCGAACAATTCTTCTGAGAAGGCCCTGCCCGGGTTCCCGGGCAGGGCCTTTTCCCGTTTTCGGAGCGGCACGTCGGCGGCTCAGTTGTCCTGGAGGTCGTTCTCGTCGTCGTTCGGCTGCCCCTGTGCCTGAGCAGGAGTCGGCTCCGCCGAACCCGTCGGGGCGCCGGGCTGCGGCGTCAGCGTCGCCTGAGCGCTCTGCGTCGCCCCGGGAGCTCCAGGAACTCCAGGAGCGCCGGGGGTCGGGGAGGCCTGGGGCGACTCGGACGCGCGCGCGGGCACGGCCGCTGTTCCCCAGACCGGTCGGCCGAGCCACCGGGCGGCGCTGTTGGTGAGCCGGGCGACGCCGGTGCCGTCCGGGCGCATGCTGTAGAGGTCGCTGCCGGCTCCCGCGGAGGCCTGGGTGAAGACGATGGACTTGCCGTCCGGCGCGTAGGCCGCGCTTCCGTAGGCGGCGTCGGAGGGGGAGGGGGTGAGGGCGCCGATGGCACTGCCGTCGGGGTGCACGGTGTAGATGCCGCCGCCGGGGGCGTCGTCGGCGCCGGCGGGGTAGGTGGTGAAGAGGATCCGGGTGCCGTCGGGGGACCAGCTCGCGCGGTCGCCGGCGCGCAGTTCCCAGGGCGTGAGCTGGCGGAGCCCGGTGCCGTCCACGTTGACGACGTAGATGGCCCGGCCGTCGGCGGGCTGTCCGGTCGCGCTGGTGCGGTACTCGAAGGTGAGCTGCTTGCCGTCGGGGGACCAGCTGGGGTTGCTGACGATGCCCGTGTAGGGCTTGTCGTTGGTCAGGAAGGTGAGCCGCTGCACGTTGGTGCCGTCCGGGCTCATCAGGTAGAGGTCCGAGTACTGGATCTGGTTGGCGTGGGCGGCGTCGAGTGCGCCCCAGGACCGGCTGAAGGCGAGCTGCTTGCCGTCGGGGGAGTAGGCGGGGGCGCGTTCGTCCTCGTTGGCGCAGTCGGCGGTGGCGCTGCCGGTCTCGCAGAGCTGGCTGATCTGGTGGGCGTTGTCGCCGCTCGGTGCGACCGTCCAGAGGCGGGCGGCGCCGCTCTGGGCGTCGGTCCGGTCGAAGGCGATGGCGCTGCCGTCGGGGGACCAGTCGGGCCGGTCGTCCCTGACGTGGTCGGGCGGTTGGGTGACCTGCTGCTGGGCCGTGCCGTCGGGTGTGAGTGTGACGATGGCGCTGGTGGTGCGCGAGGCGTCGGTGTAGGCCCGGCTGACGATCAGTCCGTTGCGTGCCGGTGCCGCGGGGGTGGCGGCCGCCGCGCCGACCGCGCCGCCGGTCGAGGTCGGCTGGGGGGTGGCGGTGGGGGACTCGGGGCGGATCTGGGACAGCGGGATCTCCCCCGGCTCGGCCCCGCAGCCGGTGAGCAGGGTGCCCAGAAGCAGCAGGCCCGCACCGGCGGTTGCGCGGGTGCGGGCCTTGTTCGTGGGTGACTGCCGTGTGCCGGTGATCCGTGCCATCTCCGTCTTCGACCTTTCCGACCGCTGCGACGTGTGCTCCGCCTCGGAGCCCCGGACCGCGAGCGGGCCCGGGACGGAGGCCCCTGGAAGGAGCTGTCACTCTGTCAGAAGGGAGCGCCCGGGGCGGGGCGACACGCGACGGAGCGCGCCCGCTCGGTCGCAAGGAGTAGACGGGGCCGGAGAAGGCCCCGGACCGGGTCCGGGCGGTCAGCTCCGGGCGGGGTCGGTGCCGGCGGCGCGGCGCTCGGCCTTGGCGAGGGCCTCCGCCTCGTCCTCGGCCTCGGCGACCTCCAGCGTCGGTGCGGTGCCGCCGAGGTGGGAGGGCAGCCACCAGGTGTCGTCCGGGCCGGAGGGCTTGCCGGGGTACTCCCGCTGGGCGCGGTCGAGCATCTCGCCCATGGCGGCGCGCAGCTTCCTGGTGACCATGACCGGCTTGTCGCCGGGGCCCAGGTGAATCGGTTCGCCGATCATGATCGTCACCGGGACGTGGCGCTTGGTGAGGGTCTTCGGCCGGCCCTTGGTCCAGAGCTGCTGGGTGCCCCACAGCACGACGGGCAGCAGCGGGGCGCCGGAGTCGGCGGCCATCCGGGCGGCGCCGGTCTTGAACTTCTTCAGCATGAACGAGCGGCTGATGGTCGCCTCGGGGAAGACCCCGACGACCTCGCCGGCCTTGAGGGCGCGCACGGCGGCCTCGTAGGCGGGCTGGCCGTCGGTGCGGTCGACCGGGATGTGCTTCATGCCGCGCATCAGCGGGCCGGAGACGCGGTGCTTGAAGACGTCGTCCTTGGCCATGAAACGGGTCTTGCGCTTACCGCCGCGGTAGGCGCCGAGACCGGCGAAGAGGAAGTCGAGGTAGCTGATGTGATTGCTGACCAGCACCGCCCCGCCCTCGGCGGGGATGTGCTCGGCGCCCACGATCTTTATCCGCACGTCGAGCGCGCGGAAGGCGGTGAGTGCGGCGCCGATCACCGGCGGGTACACGAACTCGGCCACGGTCAGTCCTGACTTCCACGGGCCGGAGCCCGGTACGGCGGTACCCGCGCCGTTGCGAGGGAGCCGACCGGAGCACGGCACGCCGCGGCGGTCACGGGTGATACAGGGAGATGATCCCCCGAACGGGTGCCTGCTGTCACCTGAGGCGTGCGGTCAAGCGGATATTCGCGGTGTGATCTCCGTGATGAGTTCGACCGGAACTTCCGGCACGTCGGCCCGGTTCCCCACCGGGGTAGGGGCGGACGGCGTGGGAGAGGCGTACGGCGTGGGAGGGGTCGGTCAGGCCCCGGCGCCGAGGCGGCCCTGGGCGCGCCGGACGATCGGGTACATCTCGCAGCCCAGGCAGTAGCCGAAGGCGGCGTTCAGGAAGGTCGCGATCAGCGCGAACACGGTGGTGAGCACGCCGAGCCAGGTCACCTGGGTGAGGTAGCCGAGGGTGCCCACGGAGGTGAGGACGAGGCCGACGCCCTGGGCGAAGCTCAGCGGCCGCTCGTCGACGGTCTCGGTGGGCGGCTCCAGCCGGGGGAGGACGAAGGCCTGGAACAGCAGGCCGTACGGGGAGAGTCGCAGTCCGCTGAAGGCGCTGAGCGCGAAGACCAGGGCCTGGGCGGCGAGGAGGAGGCCGTTGCCGCTGACCAGGACGGCCGCCAGGACGGCGGCGGCGAGCGCGGAGGTGAAGCGGGGACCGCGGGGATCGGTCTGCACAGGGGCTCCGGGAGGGTCGCGACGGGCGGCTGCGGAGGAGGCGTGACCGGCGTCAGCGGGAGGTGGTGGCGCGGCCCAGGTCGACGATGCGACGGGAGGTCAGCAACGGCGGTGCGGTGCGTTCGGAGGCCACCGGCCGATCGTACGCGGGGGCGGTGTCAGCGGTCGACCTCTCTTTTCGGCACCGTTTTCGGCCCGCGCGCGGGCTGCCCCAGACTGGAGGGACGACGCGGATCGGGTACGACGGAAGGCTGAGGGTGCGGAGCGAGGACGGGGCGCGCAGCGAGGACGGGGCGATACGGCTGTCGGAGGCCGACCTGGGTGGACCGCTCGGCGAGCGGGCGACCCTGGTGCAGTTCTCCACCGCCTTCTGCCAGCCCTGCCGGGCCACCCGGCGGGTGCTCGCCGAGGTGGCGGGGATGGTCGAGGGGGTCGCGCACCTGGACGTGGACGCCGAGGCGCGGCTGGAGCTGGTCCGCCGTCTGGGGATCGCGCGGACGCCGACGGTCCTGGTGCTGGACGCGGGCGGTCGGGTGGTGCGCCGGGCGGCGGGGATGCCGCGGAGGGCGGACGTGATCGCGGCGCTGGGGCGGGCGGTCGGCTGAAAGCCGCTCGCGGGTGCCTGGGATCCGTCGGCCGGAACCGTCGACCGGGACGGCGGGATGGCGGTGCCCGCGCCCCGGTCGCGCCCCGATCGCGGGCCGGTCGGGGCCGCCCCGTGGGTGGAGTCGCCGCTCGGCTGGGGCAGGATGGGCGCGAGCGGTGGTGCAGCCGTCCCGGCCTAAGCTACTGGCCAGTAGTGACCGCTGGGCTACCGGCGAGTATGCTGCCAGGAAGTTCCGGACCGGCACGGGAAACCCGCTGCCCGGAGCGGGTGCGTGGCAGGTCGCACCCGCTTGCACAACCGCAGCCGCCGGACGAGACCAGTACAGGAGACAGGCCGTGAGCTTGAGGATCGTTGTCTGTGTGAAGTACGTGCCGGATGCGACGGGTGACCGTCGTTTCGCGGACGACCACACCACCGACCGGGAGGGCGTGGACGGCCTCCTGTCGGA
>NZ_JBIDAK010000068.1:0-5149 GCF_043202455.1 Kitasatospora sp. NPDC048194 | reverse complement strand
TGGGCGTCGTCCAGGGGCACGTAGGTGCCGCCGGCCTTGAGGACGGCCAGGATCGCCACCACGAGGGCGGCCGAGCGGTCCATGAGCAGGGCGACCGGCGTCTCCATGCCCACGCCGGCCGAGACCAGCCGACGCGCCAGACCGTTGGCGCGCGCGTTGAGTTCGGCATAGGTCAGCTCGCCGTCCACCGCCACCAGGGCGACGGCGTCGGGAGTCGTGGCGGCCTGGGCCTCGAACACCGCGGGCAGTCCGCCCCCCGGCAGCGCCGCCACCGGGCCCCTGCCGTCCGCGAACAGCCGCTCCCGCTCCGCCGGGCTGAGCACCTCGATCCCGCCGATCGGGGTGTCCGGGGCGGCCACGACGGCCCGGAGCACCCGGACCAGGCGCTCGCCCAGCGTCGCGGCGGTGGCGTGGTCGAACAACTCCTCGGCGTACTCCACGGCACCGGTGAGGCCGTTGGCGGCTCCGCTGTCGTCGTGCTGCTCCACGAAGGCGAAGGTCAGGTCGAACTTGGCCATGTGCTGGTCCAGGTCCTGCGCGCGGCAGGTCAGCCCGGCGAAGTCAGACGGCAGGTCCTGGTCGCTGTCCAGCGTCAGCATCGTCTGGAAGAGCGGGTGACGGGCCGGGGTGCGGGCCGGGTTGAGGTGTTCGACCAGGCGGTCGAAGGGCACGTCCTGGTGGTCGAAGGCGTCGAGGTCGAGCCGCCGGACGCGCTCCAGCAGCTCCCGGAAGGTGGGGTCGCCGGAGGTGTCGGTGCGCAGCACCAGGGTGTTGACGAAGAAGCCGACCAGGTCGTCCAGGGCCTCGTCGGTGCGCCCGGCGACCACGGTGCCCAGCGGGAGGTCGGTGCCCGCGCCGACCCGGGTGTACAGCACGGCCACGGCGGCCTGGAGGACCATGAACAGGCTGGCCCGTTCCTGCGCCGCCAACTCGACGAGCGCGGCGTGCAGTTCGCCGCCGAGTGCGAGGTCGGCCGCGCCGCCGCGCCGGGTGGGTTCGGCCGGGCGGGGCCGGTCGTAGGGGAGGGCCAGTTCCTCCGGGGAGTCGGCCAGCGCCGCCTGCCAGTAGCCGAGTTGGGTGGCGAGCACGCTGTCCGGGTCGTCCTCGGCGCCGAGGAACTCCTGCTGCCAGAGCGTGTAGTCGGCGTACTGGACGGGCAGTGCTTCCCACGCCGGGCGGGTGCCCGCGCGGCGGGCGCGGTAGGCGGTGTCGAGGTCGCGGAAGAGCGGGCCGACGGACCAGCCGTCGCTGGCGATGTGGTGCATCAGCACCAGCAGCACGTGTTCACCGTGCGGCAGGGAGAACAGACGGCACAGCAGCGGGAGTTCGGTTGCCAGGTCGAAGACGTGCCGCACGGACTCGTCCAGCCGTGCGGTCAGCTCGGCCTCGTCGGCCACCGGCACGGCGGTCACCTCGACGGACTCGACGGCGGAGCCGTCCGGGTCGGCGATCACCTGGTGCGGCCGGCCGTCGACCGCCGGGAAGGTGGTGCGCAGCACCTCGTGCCGGACGAGCACGTCCCGCAGCGCGCGGGAGAGGACGGCGGGGTCGACCTCGCCGGTGAGCCGGACGGCGAACGGGGTGTTGTAGAGCGCGCTGGGGCCTTCGAGCTGTTCGACGAACCACAGCCGCTGCTGCGCGAACGACAACGGGATCAAGGTCTGCCTCCGGGCGGTGACGTGCAGGGTGGACGTGACGGTCGTGCCGGCCGGCGGTGCCGGACGGCGGGGAGCGACCTACGACGGGCTGCCCGGCCGGCGCATCGGCCTGAGGGCGGGACGGGCCTTGCGGGCCGCCGGCAGCGCGGTGGCGAGCTCACCGACCGTGGGGTGGTCGAAGAGGGTGCGGATCGACATCTCGACGCCCAGGGTGGTGCGGATGCGGCTGACCAGTTTGGTGGCGAGGAGGGAGTGGCCGCCGAGGTCGAAGAAGTCGTCGTCGATGCCGACCGTGGCCACGCCGAGCACCTGGGCGAACAGCTCGCACAGGCTCCGTTCCCGCTCGGTGCGGGGTTCGCGGCCTTGGGGTGTGGTGCGGTAGTCGGGGGCGGGGAGGGCGCGGCGGTCGACTTTGCCGTTGGCGGTGACGGGGAGGGTGTCGAGAGTGACGATGGCGGCGGGGAGCATGTAGGCGGGGAGGCGTTCGGCGGCGTGGGCGCGGAGTTCGGCGGGGGTGGCGGGGTCGGGGGTGGTGGTGTCGCTGGCGGTTGTCGCCGACCGGGTGATGTAGACGACGAGTCGTTTGTCGCCGGGTTGGTCCTCGCGGACGAGGGCTACGGCGTGGCCCACGGTGGGGTGGGTGGTGAAGGCGGTCTCGACCTCGGCGAGTTCGATGCGGAAGCCGCGGATCTTGACCTGGTCGTCGGTGCGGCCGAGGAATTCGAGTTGGCCGGTGGTGGTCCAGCGGGCGAGGTCGCCGGTGCGGTACATGCGTTCGCCCTTGCCGTTGCCGTAGGGGCAGGCGACGAAGCGTTCGGCGGTGAGGGTGGGGCGGCCGAGGTAGCCGCGGGCGAGGCCGGCGCCGGCGAGGTAGAGCTCGCCGGGGACTCCGGCCGGGACGGGTCGGAGGGTGTCGTCGAGGACGTAGGCGCGGGTGTTGGCGAGCGGGCGGCCGATCGGCACCACGTCCGGCACCGACTCCGCCGAGGCGATGGCGAGTTGGGTGGCACAGAGGGTGATCTCCGTGGGGCCGTAGAGCACCCGCACTCCGGCCCCCGGGACGGCCTCCAGCACCCTGCGGACCGCGGCCGAGGAGACCACGTCGCCGCCCGTGAGCACCTCGCGAACGCCGGTGAAGACACCGGGATCCTCCTCCGCGATGACCCGGAACAGCCCGGCGGTGACGTGCACATGGGTCAGCCGGTGGGCCCGGACCAGCGCCCCGATCGCGGCCGCGTCCAGCTCGCCGTGCGGCGCGACGACCACCTGGCCGCCGGAGAGCAGCGGCGCCCACAGCTCGTACGTCGACGCGTCGAAGGCGTGCGGCGCGTGGAAGAGCACCCGCAGGCCGTCCGGGTGCCGCCAGCACGGGTCCGAGGCGAGCTGGACCACGTCCCGGTGGGTGATGGCGATGCCCTTGGGCTCCCCGGTGGAGCCGGAGGTGAACATCACGTACGCGAGCTGTTCCGGGTGCAGGGGCATGCGGCGGGCGAGGCGGCGGCGCGGGGCGTCGAACCGGTCGCCGGTGAGCGGCAGTACGGGGCAGGGGGCCGCGGCGGCCAGCGGGTGGCCCCGGTGCGCCGCGTCGACCAGCACCAGCGCCGCGCCGGTGTCGGCGGTGATCCGCCGCAGCCGCTCGGCCGGGTGCCGGTCGTCCAGCGGGACGTAGGTGCCGCCGGCCTTGGTGACCGCGAGGATCGCCGTGACCAGGTCGGCCGAGCGGTCCATCAGCAGGACCACCGGGGTGTCCGCGCCGACCCCCGCGTCGGCGAGGTGGGCGGCCAGGTGCTCGGCCCGGGAGTCCAACTCGGCGTAGCTGAGCGTTCCGTCGGCGGCGACCACGGCCGGAGCGTCGGGGGTGGCGGCGGCCCGGGCCTCGAACAGCTCGGGCAGGGTGGCGTCGGGGACGGGCGAGGCGGTGTCGTTCCAGTCGGTGAGCAGCTGCTCGCGTTCGGCCGGGGCGAGGATCCCGAAGCTTCCGATCGGGGCGTCCGGGTCGGCCGCGGCGGCGTGCAGGACGCGCACCAGCCGGTCGGCGAGGGTGGCGGCGGTGCTCCGGTCGAACAGGTCCGTCGCGTACTCGACCGCCACCGTGAGCCCGTCCTGGGGGCCCTGCTCGGTGAAGCGGAAGGACAGGTCGAACTTGGCCACGTCCAGCTCGAAGGGGTGCTCGGCACAGGCGAGGTCCCCGAAGGCGGTGGGCACCGCGGCGCGGCCCTCCAGGGCGACCAGGGTCTGGAAGAGGGGGTGGCGGCCGGGGGTGCGGGTGGGGTTGAGGTGTTCGACCAGGCGCTCGAAGGGGACGTCCTGGTGGTCGTAGGCGTCGAGGTCGGTGCGGCGGACGCGGTCCAGCAGCTCCCGGAAGGTGGGGTTGCCGGAGGTGTCGGTGCGCAGCAGCAGGGTGTTGACGAAGAAGCCGACCAGGTCGTCGAGGGCCGCATCGGTGCGTCCGGCGACGGGGGTGCCGAGGGGCAGGTCGGTGCCGGCGCCGAGCCGGGTGTAGAGGGCGGCGACGGCGGCCTGCAGGGCCATGAACAGACTGGCCTGCTGCTGCGCCGCCACCTCGGCCAGGGCAGAGCGAAGTTCGCGGTCGACGGTGACTTCGACCAGGCCGCCCCGGTGGGTCGGCACGGCCGGGCGCGGCCGGTCGTAGGGGAGGGCCAGCTCCTCGGGCGCGTCGGCCAGGGCGGTTCGCCAGTGGGAGAGTTGGTCGGTCAGCAGGGCGGTGGGACCGGCCTCGGTGCCGAGGAGTTCGCGCTGCCAGAGGGTGTAGTCGGCGTACTGGACGGGCAGCGGCTGCCACTCGGGTGCCGAGCCGGTGCGGCGGGCCTGGTAGGCGGCGGCGAGGTCGCGGAAGAGCGGGGCGACGGACCAGCCGTCGGCGGCGATGTGGTGCAGCAGGACCAGCAGCACGTGCTCGCCGCCGGGGAGCGAGAACAGCGTGGCGCGGACGGGGAGGTCGCGGGCGAGGTCGAAGACCTCCCGCCCGGCCTCGGCCAGGGCCGTGCCGAGCTCCTCCGGAGTGCCGACGGCGACCGTCCGCAGGGCCGAGCCGGCGGCGGAGGAGACCACTTGGTGCGGCCGGCCGTCGGTGCTGGGGAAGGTGGTGCGCAGCACCTCGTGCCGGTCCACGACGTCGCGCAGGGCCTCGGCGAGGGCGGCGGTGTCGATCTCACCGGTCAGCCGGACCGCGACGGGCGTGTTGTAGAGCGCGCTGGAGCCCTCGAACTGCTCGATGAACCAGAGGCGTTGCTGGGCGGAGGAGAGCGGGATCCGCTCGGGCCGGTCGCCGGGCCGCAGGGCCGGGCGGGCCGCGCCGGTGACGGGCAGGGCGGCGGCCAGAGCAGCCACCGTCGGGTGGTCGAAGAGCGTGCGGATCGGCAGCTCCGCGCCGACGGTGGTGCGGATGCGGCTGGTGAGTTTGGTGGCGAGGAGGGAGTGGCCGCCGAGGTCGAAGAAGTTGTCGTCGATGCCGACGGTGGGCAGTGCGA
>NZ_JBIDAK010000067.1:0-5226 GCF_043202455.1 Kitasatospora sp. NPDC048194 | reverse complement strand
ACCACCCCCATCATCACCCTCGACGCCCGCCGCCGCGACAGCGCCAAGAGCGCCCTCATCACCCTCGTCGAACACGCCCTCCTCGCCCGACTCCGCTGACGCGGGTCCGGGCCGGGAGGGAACCGACCAGCCCCGGCGGACCGTCACACTGACGGGCCGCCGGGGCGGTGACGCTTACCGGCCGGTGTCCTCCGGGCGCCCCCCGCAAGGCCCGTGTATAAGCGGTGGATAACAGTTCGGTAGGCATTTTGTGATCAACAATGACGCAGCGTGGCGAAATAGCGTCACTCAGCGCCAGGTGACCACGGTTTTGCTCCGCCATGTCACCGATTGTCCGGATTGTGCCGACGCGGGTGCTGCACCGGGTCTGTTTGTCCCCCATCCCTGCACGTGCTGAAATTCCAGCTACCCCTGAACATCCCGTCGCCGGTCCGTCCGGTGCCGGGCCAGGGCCCCGGGGGTAGCGCTGGATTGATCCATGGCCGGCAAGTCGGCCGAGAGGTAGTTGTCGAGTGAGGCGTAAGCAGCAACCCGCCCCGCAGCGGCGCTCCGAGCCCCGCCAGAGCGAGCCGCACGGTACCGCCGCGGACCAGGCCGGATTCTCCGCGTTCACTCCCGCCGAGGAGCGCTCCCAGACCGCCCCGGCAACCAAACCGCTGACGACGGCCGGCGAGCCGCGCGGCGGAGCCGGCTCACCCGGCGACGGCGGCTCCAGCCGGTACGACTTCCTCCGCCCGCGCAACTGGCGCGTGCCGACCCGCCTGATCGCGATCCTGCTGATCCCCGTGATCATCAGTCTCGTCTTCGGCGGTCTGCGCGTTAACACCTCGGTGGACGGCTACATCAAGGCGTCCCGCGCCGAGAAGACGGCCGAGCTCGCCAAGGCGGCGACCGAACTCGCCGAGGCGCTCGAGAACGAGCGCGACAAGACCCTGATACCCCTGATGACCGGGCAGGACCCGAACAACGAGGTCGCCAAGCGCCGCGCGGACACCGACGCCGCGCTGAAGGCCTACAACGCCGCGTACGAGGCCTCCGACAAGAGCGGTGAGCTCCCCCGCCGCCACGAGGCCTTCCAGACCCTCGTGGTGGACCTGCCGCACCTGCGCGCCGCCGCGTACGGCAAGGAGCTGTTCGCGAGCGCCACCGCCAACGCCTACTCGACGATGTTCGCGCCGCTGCTGGCGTACGACAACTCGGTCGGCATGGGCTCGTCCAACGCCACGAGCAAGGGCCGCGCGATCTACGCGATGTCGCTGGCGAAGGCCTCCGCCTCGACCCAGCGCTCGCTGATGCTGAGCCTGCTGGTCGGCATCTCCCAGGGCGCGACGACGCGCTACGAGAACCAGGACATGACCCAGGCGATCCTGGTGTCCGAGAAGCTCGAGCAGGTCTCGCTCAGCGAGTTCACCACCGGTAGCGCCCCCGAGGACGTCAAGAAGTACGCCGACGCGCAGGTCGCCCTGGCCTCCGCCCAGGACCGCTCGGCCTACAAGATGCCCAACGGCACCGCGCCCACCATGCAGGGCCTGCTGGCGCTCGCCGGCAACTACGCCGAGGCCGCCGCCGCGGGCCAGGCCAAGGGCAAGGCCGCCGCCGACGCCGCGTACGCCGAGGCCAAGAACGCCGGTCTGACCCCGGACAACTGGAACCAGGCCGCCGGCACCCACATCCAGGCCCTGCGGAACACCGAAGTCGTGCTGCTGGACGACGTCCTCACCGACTCCCGCAACCTCAAGGACAACGCGCTCTACGACGCGATCCTCAACACGGTCATCGTCGTCGCCGCGCTGATCCTGGCCGGCCTGCTGACCGGCTACGTCGCCCGCTCGATGATCCTCGGCATGCGCACCCTGCGCAGCGCCGCCCTGGAGATCGCCGACCACCGCCTGCCGGACCTGGTCGAGAAGCTCTCCAAGACCGACCCGGACCGGGTCGACACCTCGGTCACCGCGATCCCGCTGCACGGCAAGGACGAGATCGGCGAGGTCGCCCGGGCCTTCGACCAGGTCCACCAGCAGGCCGTGGCGCTCGCCGCCGAGCAGGCGCTGCTGCGAGGGAACGTCAACGCGATCTTCACCAACCTGTCGCGTCGCAGCCAGGGCCTGATCCAGCGCCAGCTGGCGCTGATCACCGACCTCGAGAACAACGAGGCCGACCCGGACCAGCTGGAGAACCTCTTCAAGCTGGACCACCTGGCGACCCGCATGCGCCGCAACGGTGAGAACCTGCTCGTCCTCGCGGGCGAGGAGGCCGGCCGCCGCTGGAACACCCCGGTCCCGCTGGTCGACGTGCTCCGCGCCGCCGCGTCCGAGGTGGAGCAGTACGAGCGCGTCGAGCTGTCCGGCATCCCCGAGGTCGAGGTCGTCGGCGCCGCCGTGACCGACCTCGTCCACCTGCTCGCCGAGCTGCTGGAGAACGCCACCTCGTTCTCCAGCCCGCAGACCCGGGTCCTGGTCAACGCGACCCGCCTGCCGGACGGCCGCGTCCTGGTCGAGATCCACGACAAGGGCATCGGCCTCACCGCCGACGACTTCGCCGAGATCAACGAGAAGCTGGCCGAGCCGCCCACGGTCGACGCCACCATCTCCCGCCGCATGGGCCTCTTCGTGGTCGGTCGGCTCTCCCAGCGGCACGACATCCGCGTCCAGCTCCGCCCGTCGGGCGAGTCGGCCGGCACCACCTCGCTGGTCATGCTCCCGCCGTTCGTCACCCAGGCCGGCGCCGCGCCGGAGCCGGAGGAGCAGTTCACCGTCTCCCGGATCTTCGCGGACCAGGAGCCGACCTCCGAGTGGGCCCCCGAGGAGCGCTCCCGCAGCGCCGCCGAGCTGGGCTTCGACGACCACCTCACCGGCATCGGCAACTCCGGCTCCTCCGGCTTCAGCCCGGCCCTGGAGGCCGTCCAGCGCTCGCAGCGCCTCGACCAGGTCCGCCGTGCGGCCCTGGAGGGCGGCCCGCAGGCGCCGGTCGTCGACGCCGAGGTCGAGGAGGACTACCAGGACGGCTACGGCCAGTACCCCCAGCAGGGCTACGACCAGCAGGGCGGCTACCCCGACGACCAGTACGGCGCCGACGACCAGTACGGCGCCGACGACCGGTACGGCTACGACCAGGGCGGCTACCAGCAGGACGAGTACGCCCAGGACGGCTACGGCCAGTACCCCCAGCAGGGCTACGACCAGCAGGGCGGCTACTCCGACGGCCAGTACGGCGCCGACGACCGGTACGGCTACGACCAGGGCGGCTACCAGCAGGACGAGTACGGCCGGGACGGCTACGGCCGCCAGGCCGACGAGGCCCCGGCCGGCCACCCGTACGCCCCGGAGCCGCCGGCGCTGCCCGCCGCGGACTCCTCCGCCACCCTGCCGTCCGGGCTGCCCCAGCGCCGCCCCGGCCAGCAGCTGGCGGCCGGCGGCCTCGGCACCACCCCGGCCGCCGCCTCGCCGGGCGAGAGCCCCAACTGGTTCGCCGGTGCCAAGGACACCTCCTCGCCCCAGGAACCGCGCGGCCACGACGTGTCCGCACTCGGCGGGTACGGCCCGACCGGCCCGACCGCCAACAGCGCCTGGCAGTCGCCGAACGACGGCAACTGGCAGCGCGCCGAGCAGGTGCGCGAGCCCTCGACCAGCGGCACCACCGGTGCCGGTCTGCCCCGGCGGGTGCCGCGGCAGAACCTGGTGCCCGGCAACGCCAAGCCCACCCCGCAGGAGGGGCCGCAGGTCTCCCGCAGCCCCGAGGAGGTCCGTGGCCGCCTCACCAACCTGCGCCGCGGTGTCGAGCAGGGCCGCAGCGCCGGCAACACCGGAAGCTTCCGGATCGACCCCGATCAGGTAGACCAGTCCGGCAACGGACAGAACCGGAGCACCGATCTCTTCGGCGGCTCGAACCACCAGGAGCGTTGAGTTGACTCAGATGAGCCAGGCCGCACAGAACCTGAACTGGCTGATCACCAATTTCGTGGACAACACCCCCGGGGTGTCCCACACCGTGGTGGTCTCCGCGGACGGCCTCCTGCTGTGCATGTCGGAGGGCTTCCCCCGGGACCGCGCCGACCAGCTCGCCGCCGTCGCCTCCGGCCTCACCTCCCTCACCTCCGGCGCCAGCCGGATCTTCGAGGGCGGCGAGGTCAACCAGACCGTCGTCGAGATGGAGCGCGGCTTCCTGTTCCTCATGGCCATCAGCGACGGCTCCGCCCTCGCCGTCCTGGCCGCCCCCGACTCCGACATCGGCCTCGTCGGCTACGAGATGGCGCTGCTCGTCGACCGGGCCGGCGCCGTCCTCACCCCCGCACTCCGCGCGGAACTCCAGGGCAGTCTCCTGCACTGACGGTTCGTCGGATACCGTCCAGGTATTCGAAGTACCTCCGCGTCCTTCCCGGGCCCGCTTCGGCGGGCTCGGGTTCGGACGTTGTACGGCCTTCGCACCACAGGCTCCGGACTCGTACCGAAGCTCGCACCGCACCGCCGCACCCTGTGAGGAGAGGAACCGTGACACCGCCCGACGACCGTAGCGGCCAGTACGGCGTTCCGTACCCCGGCACAGGCCATGACGCCTTCGGAGCACCCGGCGTCGGCCACGGTCAGCAATACGGCCGGCCCCAGTACGGGCAGCACCAGCAGCACCCGTACCCCGGGGCCGAGGAGCAGTACGGCCAGTTCGACCAGTACGCCCGGCAGCAGCCCGCCTTCGACGGCCGGCCGCCCGGCTACCCCGCCCAGGCGTCCGGGCAGGTGCCCGGTCAGGCTCCGCACCAGGCACCCGGCCAGGGGCCCGGTCAGGCACCCGGCTACCAGCCGGCCCAGGAGCCCGGGCACGTCGAGGAGGCGGAGGACGAGCCCGACTCCGGCCCGCTGATCCGGCCGTTCGCGATGACCGGTGGTCGCACCCGGCCGCGCTACGAGCTCGCGCTGGAGGCCCTGGTCTCCGCCGACGTCGACCCGCAGCGCCTGGCCACCCTGCTCCCCGAGCACCAGCGGATCTGCACGCTGTGCACGGAGGTCAAATCCGTCGCGGAGGTGTCGGCGCTGCTCTCCCTTCCCCTGGGAGTGGCCCGCATCCTCGTGGCCGACCTGGCCGAGGCCGGCCTGGTCGCCATCCACCAGCCCGCTTCCGGCGGCGAATCCGGAAACCAGCCCGACGTCACGCTGCTCGAAAGGGTCCTCAGTGGACTTCGCAAGCTCTAACGCGGCCGCCCCCACCCGCGCCACCACCTCCGCGAAGATCGTC
>NZ_JBIDAK010000066.1:0-6533 GCF_043202455.1 Kitasatospora sp. NPDC048194 | reverse complement strand
TTCTTGGAGTTGTGGGCGAGGACGCCGTCGGTGCCCAGCGCGAAGATCTCGGCGGTCCTGGTGTCGGGGTTGTAGACGGAGTTCACGACCGCGGACGAGTAGTCGACCTTGACACCCCACGCGGCAACGGTCTGCTGCACCCATCCGGCCAGATCGTCGACGCGTGTGCTGGAGGCCCCGGTCCGGGTCTCGGTGGCAGGGGTCCCGAGGCAGCCGCCCTGCCACGAACGTGAGGCCACCGCGACGATCTCAGGCGTCCGGCTTGTGTCGCGCAGCAGCGGTGCGCCAGCGTCGCCTTGGCAGACGGGTGCCTGGCTGGTGGAGGGGGTGGTGTCGATAGTGGTGGCGGCGACGGCGCCGACCGTGTGGCTTGTGGTGTGGATCTTGGTGGGGACCCAGTCGGTGGCGGTGCGGCCGTAGCCCGGGATGCGCAGGCTGTCGCCCGTCGCCGGTGCGGTGGCGCCGACGATGGCGGGGGTGACGCCGTTGACTGGAACAGCGAGGCGGGCCATGACCAGGTCGCGGTCGGTGCGCGGGGTGAGCTCGACGACGTCGATGATCGCGCCGGTGGTGGTGTTGGTGAGATCCGTGCGCCAGATGGTGGCGGTGGTCTTGTCCTTGGGTGCGCCGGCGGTCACGGTGGTCAGGTCGTCGGGAGTGTCGGTGAAGCAGCTGGCGGCGGTGAGCAGCCAGTAGCGGTCGACGAGGGTGGCGGTGCAGGCGCGCTTGCCGCCTCCGATGTTGAGCTTGACGGCGAAGGCGAGGGCGGGGTCGATGGGCTGCGGCGCGGGTGGGGTGGCGTTGGAGCCGGTGACCCGCAGCTCGAGGACAACCGACCTGCTGTTGGGGTCGACGGACTCGCCGATGCCCTTGGTGGTGTCGGCGGCGACGTTGACGGTTTCGGTGGGCTTCTGGTCGGTGGACAGGCTGGCCTGGACGGAGCGGCCGTAGGTGGTGATGCGGTAGGCCTGCGGGATGCTCAGGGCCAGGTAGCCGGAGGCGCCGGGGGCGGCGAAGCAGATCATGTCGTCGTTGTTCGCCGGGGTGGTGACGGCGTTGACCTTGATCTGGAAGCTGCCGGCCTTGCCGCAGTCGGTGACCGTGATGCCGCCGTCGCCGCGGGTCAGGGTGATGCCGCGGGTGGCGAGGATCTGGTCGGCGCCGGGGTAGGCGAAGGTCTCGGCGGCGGTCTTGGGGGTGTCGGCGGTGGCCGGGGCGGTGGAGTCGCCGGTGGCGGCCCCGGCGGTGGTCCAGCCCGCGACCGTGGCCAGGACGAGAGCGGTTGACGCGGCGGCGATGCCGCGTATGCGTGAGTGGTTTCTCATGACGCCTTATCAGATTGAGGGGCAAGTCAAGCACCTGCAGAACGCGGCAAAATTGGACATTTGCCGTTAGTTTGCGATGGCTTGATTCACTGTCGGGAGCAGATTCTAATGTAAGCTCACCAACTGCATCGATCCACATGTTTGAGAGCGCGTCAAGTAGGGTGCCGGGGGAGAAGCTGGCTGGTCAGCCGCGTTCAATCCCACCTCCGAGGCCTTGTTGTAACCAATTTCCAAGGCCTGGATTTGCGCTGCCCGAAATCAATTTATATCGATTTTGAGTGAGGTATTCATGGGTTCATTGAAGAACTTCGGATTCCGGGGAAGGAGGGCTGGGCTCAGGCTGCTGTGCCGCACGGTGCTGCCGATAACGCTGCTGGCGTCCACGCTCTCCGCCTCCCCGGTCGCGGCGGACGAGACACCGCCGCCGGTGGCCCCGGCACCGCAGCTCAGCGACCGCGGCCGGGTCCTGCAGGCGTGGAAGAGCGGCGGACCGAGCGTCAAGGCCGCGGCCGAGATCGCCCTGACCGGCACAGCCGACCAAGTCCGCCTCTTCCTCGGCACACCGCAAAGCCCGCAGGACGGCGAACTGGCCAAAGCCGAGGCCAAAGACAACCGCGGCGCCGCCCTGCAGATGGTCGCCGTCGGCGGCCCCCGGCTTCGCAAGGCCGCCGAGACCGCGCTCGCGGGCACCGACCAGGACGTCGCCACGTTCGTCACCACCGGCTGGAAGACGCCGATGGAACAGGACCAGCGCGTCCTGGTGTCCCAGATCGCCGAGGCCGGCGGACCTCACACGAAGGCCGCGGCCCTCGCCGCCCTGGACAAGCCCATCGCAGACGTCCAGGCCTTCCTCGACCAGACCCAGTTCACGCTGCGCGACAGCGACAACCGCATCAAGGTCTCACAGCTCGCGGAGACCGGCGGGGAGGCGACCAAGCAGGCCGCCCGAATCGCGCTGGAGGGCAGCGCGGAGGAGATCCGCACCTTCCTGGAAACCGGCCAGAACATAGCCGCCGCCCGCGATCAGGAACACGCGAGCATCGACCAGCTCGTCCAGCAGGCGCAGGCGGCCGGTGATGAGGCGGTACGCAAGAAGGACGCTGCTGTCGAGGCCTCCGATCGGGCCGTGGAGGCCGCCCAGCTCGCCAAGCAGGCCACCGCCGACGCCACCGCCGAGACCCTCGCCGCCAAGAACGACGCCCAGCGGGCCACGGCCGCAGCCAACCGCGCCGCCGAGGCCACCCAGCGCGCCTCCGACGCAGCCCGGGCCTCGATTGCCGCCGCCCAGGCCGCCGTCCAGGCCGCCAAGACCGCCTCCACCGCCGCCGGCCGCGCCGCCGCTGCGGCCGCCGGAGCCGCTCAGGCCACCACCCGCGCCCTCGCCTCCGCCGCCCAGGCCAAGGTTGACGAGGACGCCGCCGCCTCCGCCGCGCAGGCCGCCGTCCTGACCGGCTACGCCGCCAAGGCCGCCGACCGCGCCGCCAGCGCCGCCTTCGATGCGAAGATCGCGGCTGAGAAGGCCGATTCCGCGACCGCCAACGTGAACGCTGCCGCGGACAGCGCGGACCAGGCCGGCGGCTTCGCCGACCAGGCTGGTGCCTCCTCCACCAGGGCCAGGCAGGCCGCCGCCCAGGCGCGCCGCAACGCCGGCGAGGCCACCCGCTCGGCCAAGGCCGCCGCCCAGCTCGCCGGCGCCGCCGGCCAGTACGCGGCCGAGGCCCGCGACGCCGCCAATTCCGCCGCCGATCGCGCCACCAAGGCCGCCGCCTCCGCGCGCAACGCCTCCGTCAACGCGGGCAACGCCACCAACGCGGCCCAGCAGTCCGCCGCTCACGCCGAGAGCGCCCGGCAGGCCGCCGCCGACGCCGACACAGCCGTCGCCAAGGCCCGCCAGGTCCACCAGCAGGCCCAGGCCGCCGAGGCCGAGGAGCGCACCTCCCGCAAGGCCAACGGCATCGTCCAGGCCCAGAACATGAAGGCCGCCGCCGACGCCAGCCAGCGCGAGGCCGACAACGCCAAGGCCCAGGCCCTGCGCCTGGACCAGGAGTCCGTCCAACTCGCGGCCCAGGCAGCCCAGCCCGGCACCGACACCGCCACCATCGCGGCCGCCGGCCGCAAGATGGCACTCACCGCCCTCAAGGTCCGAGGCCCCTGGGCCAAGTCCGCCGCCGAGTACGCACTCGCCGGCAGCGACGAAGCCGTCATCGACTACGTTCGCACCGCCTGGCAGACCGCCACCGAGCAGGACGAACGTGTCGAAGCCCACTACATCGCCGAAAAGAGCGAGTACGACACCGTCCGCGCCGCTGCCACCGCCGCGCTCGAGGGCGACGGCGCCCAGGTCCACGCCTTCCTGCAGACCGGCCGCCACACCGCAGCCCTCAGCCAATACCGGATCAAGGTCTCCCAGCTCATCGAGACCGGCGGCCCCCGCCTCCAGGAAGCCGCCAAAGCAGCCCTGGAAACCAACACCCCCGACGCCCTCGTCGCCTTCCTCACCCAAGGCCAGTACACCGCGAAGGCCAGCGACGACCGCGTCAAGGTCTCCCAGCTCATTGAGACCGGCGGCGACGAGGTCAAGTCCGCTGCCCAGATTGCCCTCGAAGGCCCCTACCCTGTCCTCACCGACTTCCTGACAACCGGCCAGTACCAGGCCCAGCAGCAGGACCAGCTCACCGCGGCCCACCTCGCCACCATCGACAATGCGATCAATGGTGCATCCCAGGTGGCGGCGCTTGCCCAGCAGAACGCGGCCCAGGCCGCCCAGGCAGCAGCCATCGCCGCTGGCGCGGCCAACGACGCCAACAACGCTGCAGCCCAGGCCAACGCAGCAGCCGCCCAAGCCGCCACCTACGCCCAGCAAGCTAAGACCTCGGCCGACAACGCCCAGGCCTCGGCCACCAAGGCTGTGGGCTACGCCGCCACCGCACGCACTGCCCAGAGCCGGGCCAACAACGCAGCGGCATCCGCACAGCAATCAGCGAACTACGCCGAAGCCAGCGCAGCCGCCGCACGCGCCTCTGCGGCCATCGCCTACGCGGCGGTCGCCGAGGCCCGCCAGTCCGCCGAGAACGCCGGCACAAGCCGCGACCAGGCCCGCGCCATCGCCGACACCGCCCAGAAGGAAGCCATCGCCCAGCAACAGGCGAAGGAAGCCCGCGAACAGGCGCAGCGGGATGCGCAGATGGAGGCCCTCAAGGCATCCCTTCTGAGCAGCGGTGACAACGGTCCGAGCTGGTACGACCAGTTCTCCCTCATCGGCCACACCGAACTCGACATCGCCAGCTTCCTCCCCGGAATGGGCTCGATCGCGGCCGGAGCCAACTGCGTCTGGTACGGCGGGGAATACTTTGCCGACTACGGCAGCGGAGAGGAATTCGCCCTCTCATGCCTCAGCATCATCCCCGGCTTCCGTATCGCCCGCGGCGTCGCCAAGTACTTCAAGTGGGGCGAAAAGCTCGCCGAGTCCGACAACGCCGTCCTCAGGTGGATCAACGGCAAGGCCGGCGACTCCCCGTTCCTCCGCAGGCTCCTCGGCCTGCCCGACACCTGCACCAACAGCTTCCCCGCCGGCACCCGCGTCCTCATGGGCGACGGGACGCCCCGCGCCATCGAACAGATACGCACCGGCGACACCGTCACCGCCACCGACCCCGTCACCGGCACATCCGGGCCCCGCATCGTCGACGACACCATCTACACCCCGAACGACACCGACTTCACCGAACTCACCGTCACCACCCCGGACGGCAAGACCTCCGTCGTCACCTCCACCAACCACCACCCCTACTGGCTCCCCAACACCAGCCAGTGGACCGACGCCGTCGACATCCGCTCCGGCGATGACCTGCGCACCGACACCGGCGCCACCGCCCAGGTCGCGTCCGTCCGCCACTGGACCGGCCTCGAGCCGGCTTACAACCTCACTGTCAACGACCTGCACACGTACTACGTGCTTGCAGGCGACACCCCCCTTCTCGTCCACAACGTCACCTGCATCAACATCAAGTCCGTCTTCGACAAACTTCCCACATGGGCTAAGGGTGAGAAGACGGTCGGGCAGCTGATCACCGCAGGAAAGGACGGACTCCAGAATCTGGGAAACCTCATCGAGAGCGGCCGGACGAAATTCCGGGGAGACATCGACGAATACCTCCTCCGGAGGTTTCAGAAGCCCAGCACGGCGGTTGACCATGTCGAGACGATGGTTGCGTGGATGATGCGACTTCACCTCAAGGAGCACAAGGGAACCCTGGGCCTGGATTTGGTGATCAACAATACCGAGGGCGTGTGCAAATCGTCGGATATGGGATTGGCTGGCTGCTACCAAGCCGTGAGTTCGATCCTTCCCGCCGGAAGCTTCCTCAGGGTGTGGTCCAAGGATCCGGTGACCGATAAAATGATTCCGACAGTGATCAACGGAGTTGGCAGGCTGGAGGACTAGTGATCCTGACCGTCTGGATCGACCGAAACCGGTATCACCCGGAGAGCCGAGAGGAAGAAAACCGACTGATCAGAAAGGTGATGGAGGAACTGGAGTACGGAGACAACGCGTCGTTCATCCTCGATACCGGTCGAGCCGGCGAGTCCTCCTATCCCGACAGCACGCTCACGGTGTCGATCAACAGGTCGACCGGGTTCGGCGGCGCCGTCTGGCATGTCGGCGAGAACTACCCGAAGCAAGGCGGGATCTATGACTCCGTATGGGTTTCCGACAACCCGTCACCACCGGACATCGACCCCAAGGTCCTCTCAGATGTGCACGTCCCGGTATTCATGGCACCAGCCAGTGTCATTACCCTGGCAGACCTGCAGAGCGTCATTGAGGAGTTCTGCCACGCCAAGACCGGCGACAGGCCGGTCTGCATTCAGTGGGTCAAGGGGCGCATCGGTGGCGAACGTGCCGAAGGGCAGTACGACCTAGACCCCAAAAGCGAGACATCTACCCGAGCAGAATCACTTTTGGGAGTCTTGCTAGCGCACGGTGAAGCGGGAGACCTCCCGCCCGGCTACTAGCACCATTGCGAAGCCAACACGGCGGGGCTTCAGCCTTCAGGCTGAAGCCCCGCCGTTAACATGCACGGTGTGCGGGGGGGCTTTGCTCACGAGTTGTGGTTCTGGTCCAACTTCTGTGGTGTGCCTACTCCCTGTAACGGTTGATCTCTCCGGAGCGTCTTCCGAGATCGTCCGGAAATGGCCGGCGACGGC
>NZ_JBIDAK010000065.1:0-7023 GCF_043202455.1 Kitasatospora sp. NPDC048194 | reverse complement strand
GCTACAACGTCGCCGCCCTGCCGCTGGCCGCGGCCGGAATGCTCAACCCGATGATCGCCGGCGCCGCCATGGCCTTCTCCTCGGTCTTCGTGGTCACCAACAGCCTCCGGCTCCGCCGCTTCCGACCCGCAGCGAGCGCCTGACCACCCACCCCGGATCCGGAGCGCCCCGCACCTGGGCGGCCCCCGGACCGGGGCAAGCACGAGGGGCCGGAACCGCGGTAGCCAGCGGTCCCGGCCCCTCGCCGCGCCTCAACGCCCCAGCAGCTCGCCGCCGTTGCAGTGCAGGATCTCGCCGGTGATGAACCCGGCCTCCGGCGAGGCCAGGAAGTGCACCGCCGCCGCGACCTCGCCGCTCTCGCCGATCCGGCCGAGCAGCGTGCGCGCCGCCCGGCGGGCCACCTCGGCCTCGTCCAGCCGCGGACCGAAGAACTCGGTGCCACTGACCGTCCCCGGCGCGACGATGTTGGCGGTGATCCCCGAGGTGCCCAACTGGGCCGCCAGGAAGTGGTTCCACGCGTGCAGCGAGGCCTTCGCGGCACCGTACGAGCCGGCCCCGCGCAGGGCGGCGATGGAGCTGACGGTGACCACCCGGCCGGAGCCGGGGGTGAGCCGGTCCCGGATCGACTCGGTGAGCAGCACCACGGTCAGCACGTTGCGCTCGAAGTCACCGCGCCACCGGGCCAGCAGGGCGTGCGGTCCGCCGCCGGCGACGGTCTCCCGGCTGCCGGCGTTGTTCACCAGCACGTCGATCCGCTCGGGCAGTTCGTCGAGCGCCGCCTCGACCGCGTCCGGGTCCGCGAGGTCGCACACCAGCGGAGTGACGTTCGGTCCGAGGTCGGCCGCGGCCTTCTCCAGGACCTCACGGCGCCGACCGACGATCACCACGTGCTCGCCCGCCTCGGCGAACCGCCGCGCGACTTCGTACCCGATTCCCGTGCCACCGCCGGTGACGACGACGTTCCTGGCCATCTGCGCACTCCCTCCCCAGTTCTGCCGCCGCGCGGCAAGGGTGCGCGACGGTCCGTACCGGAATGCCACGATTCCTATCACGCTCGGTTGCCGTGACTGCGGGGAGGGTGACGTCGGGCGCGCGGGAAGGTGTGGTATGGGCGCGGAACGAGGCGCCTACGGAGCGTGGCGAGAGGCAGCTCACACCCCCCGGGCGTAACTTCTCGCCCCCTGGTACGTCTTAGGTTGGTAGTGCGGCAGTTTTCCGACGGGCCGGGGCGCGATCAACGGCAACGCGCCCCTCATCCGAAAGCTGTTGCCGACGGGGCTCCGGCGGGCCCCGGGAACGGTCGTCGGTTTCTCGGCGGCCTTCGCGCACGGCGCCGGGGTTGCGGCGGGTCAGGGACGCTTTGAGCGGCCGTCCCCGGCTGCGGCCGCCCCCGGAGTCGTGCGCCGTACGGTTCCGTCCCCGTGCGGGCCCTTCCGGGTCCGGGCCGTGGGGACGCCGGAGGGGCCCGTCCGCTCAGCAGCGGCCGGGCCCCTCCTCGTTCGTCCGGGGCGCGTCAGCGCTGGTCGAGCTCCACGTAGTCGCGGATCGCGGTGCCGGTGTAGATCTGGCGCGGACGGCCGATCCGGCTGGTCGGGTCGTTGATCATCTCGTGCCAGTGGGCGATCCAGCCGGGCAGCCGGCCGAGGGCGAACAGCACGGTGAACATGCTGGTCGGGAAGCCCATGGCGCGGTAGATCAGGCCGGTGTAGAAGTCCACGTTCGGGTACAGCTTGCGCGAGATGAAGAAGTCGTCCTTGAGGGCGTGCTCCTCCAGCTTGAGCGCGATGTCCAGCAGCTCGTCGCTCTTGCCGAGCTGGCCGAGGACCTCGTGCGCGAGCAGCTTGACCTGCGCGGCGCGCGGGTCGAAGGCCTTGTAGACGCGGTGGCCGAAGCCCATCAGCTTGACGCCGGCCTCGCGGTTCTTGACCTTCGCGATGAAGGAGTCGACGTCGCCGCCGTCCTTCTGGATGCCCTCCAGCATCTCCAGCACGGCCTGGTTGGCGCCGCCGTGCAGCGGGCCCCACAGGGCCGAGATGCCGGCCGAGATCGAGGCGAAGAGGTTGGCGTGGCTCGAACCGACCAGGCGCACGGTGGAGGTCGAGCAGTTCTGCTCGTGGTCCGCGTGCAGGATGAGCAGCTTGTCCAGGGCGTTGACGATGACCGGGTTGAGCTCGTAGTCCTCGGCGGGGACGGCGAAGGTCATCCGCAGGAAGTTCTCGACGTAGCTCAGGTCGTTGCGCGGGTAGACGAAGGGCTGGCCCATCGCCTTCTTGTACGCGTACGCGGCGATCGTCGGCAGCTTGGCCAGCAGTCGGACGGTCGACAGGTGGCGCTGGGCCGCGTCGAACGGGTTGTGGCTCTCCGGGTAGAACGTGGAGAGCGCGCCGACCACCGAGGACAGCATGGCCATCGGGTGGGCGTCCCGGGGGAAGCCCTGGAAGAAGCGCTTGACGTCCTCGTGAAGCAGCGTGTGCTGGGTGATCTCGCGGTTGAACTCCGCCAGCTGGTCCGCGGTCGGCAGCTCGCCGTTGATCAGGAGGTACGCGGTCTCGATGAAGCCGCCCTGCGCTGCGAGCTGCTCGATCGGGTAGCCGCGGTACCGAAGGATGCCGTTGTCACCGTCCACGAAGGTGATCGCGGACTTGTACGCGGCGGTGTTACCGAAGCCGTTGTCCAGGGTGACCAGGCCGGTCTGCGGGAGCAGCTTCGAGATGTCGAAGCCGGAGTTGCCCGCAGTGCTCTCGACGACGGGGTACTCGTACTCGCCGTCCTGGTACCGCAGTACTACCGAGTTGTCGCTCACGTCTTCCTCACCGACGAAATGAATCCTCTTCCAAGGTGCCCTGACTGTCTCTACCATCCCCCATCCGAGGGACAGCCGCGCACCCGGGGTGGCCCGGAAGGGCCCGCCCCTACAAAACCTGCTGCCGCAGCCGGTACGAACCGGACAAGATCGGCACCACCCTAGGCTCTGCCGTAAATCTCTTCACGTCAAGAGAACCTTAGAGGCAACCATCCTGTCGGATAATCATCCAGAAGCAAGCCGATGATCGAGCGCCGCATGCCGCCGACCTGCACTGACGGCCCGTACGGCCTGCGCGATCGCCTTCCGTGACCCGACCAGCACCACGAGTTTTCGTGCCCTGGTCACCGCGGTGTAGAGCAGGTTTCGCTGGAGCATCGTCCAAGCGGACATGGTGACCGGAATCACCACCACCGGATACTCGCTGCCCTGCGAGCGGTGGATCGTCACCGCGTACGCGTGGGCCAGCTCGTCCAGTTCGTCGAAGTCGTACACCACCTCCTCGTCCTCGTCGGTGACCACCGTCAACCGCTGGTCGTCCAGGCTGAGGGCCGTCACCACTCCCACTGTGCCGTTGAAGACGCCGTTCCGCCCCTTGTCGTAGTTGTTGCGCACCTGGGTGACCTTGTCCCCCACCCGGAACGTCCGCCCGCCGAACCGCCGCTCCGCCAACCCCTCCCGGGCCGGCGTCACCGCCGCCTGCAGCAGCGTGTTCAGGTTCCCCGCGCCGGCCGGGCCCCGGTGCATCGGCGCCAGCACCTGGACGTCCCGGCGCGGATCGAAGCCGAACTTCTGCGGGATCCGACGCGCCACCACGTCCACCGTCAACCCGGCCGCCCGCTCCGCGTCGTCCTCGACGAACAGGAAGAAGTCCGTCAGACCCTCCGTCAGGGGCGGTTTGCCCTCGTTGATCCGGTGCGCGTTCGTCACCACGCCCGACTGCTGCGCCTGCCGGAAGATCCTGGTCAGCCGCACCGAGGGGATCGGCCCGCCCTCGGCCAGCAGGTCCCGCAGCACCTCCCCCGCACCGACCGAGGGCAGCTGGTCCACGTCCCCCACGAACAGCAGGTGAGCACCCGGCGGCACCGCCTTGACCAGCTTGTTCGCCAGGATCAGGTCCAGCATCGAGGCCTCGTCCACCACCACCAGGTCCGCGTCCAGCGGACGGTCCCGGTCGTACGCGGCGTCCCCGCCCGGCTTGAGCTCCAGCAGCCGGTGCACCGTCGAGGCCTCCACCCCGGTCAGCTCCGACAGCCGCTTCGCCGCCCGGCCGGTCGGCGCCGCCAGCACCACCTTGGCCCGCTTGGCCAGCGCCAGCGTCACGATCGACTTCACCGTGAACGACTTCCCGCAGCCCGGCCCGCCCGTCAGCACCGCGACCTTCTGCGTCAGCGCCAGCCGCACCGACTGCTCCTGCTCCGGCGCCAGCTCCGCCCCCGTCCGCTTCGCCAGCCACTCCAGCGCCACCGGCCAGTCCACCCCCGCGAACCACGGCATCCGGTCGGCATCCGAACGCAGCAGCCGCAGCAACTGGTTGGCCAGCGAGATCTCCGCCCGGTGGAACGGCACCAGGTACACCGCGGTGATCGGCTCGCCCGCCTCCCCCGGCACCGTCTCGCGCACCACCCCCTCCGCGGCGACCAGCTCGGCCAGGCAGTCGATCACCAGCCCCACGTCCACCTGCAGCAGCTTCACGCCGTCCGCGATCAGCCGCTCCTCCGGCAGGTAGCAGTGGCCCTGGTCGCTGCTCTGCGACAGCGCGTACTGCAACCCGGCCTTCACCCGCTCCGGGCTGTCGTGCGGGATGCCCACCGCCTGGGCGATCCGGTCCGCCGTCAGGAAGCCGATGCCCCACACGTCCGCGGCCAGCCGGTACGGCTCGTTCCTGACCACACCGATCGAGGCGTCGCCGTACTTCTTGTAGATCCGCACCGCCAGCGAGGTCGACACGCCGACCCCCTGCAGGAAGACCATCACCTCCTTGATGGCCTTCTGCTCCTCCCAGGCCGCCGCGATCTTCTTCGTCCGCTTCGGGCCCAGCCCCGGCACCTCGATCAGCCGGCCCGGCTCGTTCTCGATCACCTCCAGGGTGTCCACCCCGAAGCGCTCCACGATCCGCTCGGCGAACCGCGGTCCGATCCCCTTGATCAGCCCCGACCCGAGGTACCGCTGGATCCCCTGCACGGTGGCCGGCAGCACCGTCGTGTAGTTCTCCACCGTGAACTGCCGCCCGTACTGCGGGTGCGAACCCCAACGGCCGTGCAACCGCAGCGACTCCCCGACCTGCGCCCCCAGCAGCGCCCCCACGACGGTGAGCAGGTCGTTCCCGCCCCGGCCGGTGTCCACCCGGGCCACGGTGTAGCCGGTCTCCTCGTTGGCGTACGTGATCCGCTCCAGCACGCCCTCGACCTGCGCCAACTGGCGCGGCACCTGCTGCGTCTGCTGCCCCGACGACGGCTGCTTGCCCACCGGAGCCCCCTCTTCGACCGGTACGGGTGGACTGTTCCGTCACGCACCGTACCGCTCCGGACCGACAACCCGGAACGCGCGGAAACCGCCGGGACGACGGGGAAGCGCCCGGGACGTCGGAAGGCGCCCGGGACGACGGGAAGGCGCCGGGGCCCCGGAGGGACCGACCTGCCGTGCGCCGCCCCTGCACCGGTGCCAGGCTGGAAGGTCCAGAGGGGGTGCCGACCACGCCCGCCCCCGCACGGGCCCCGTCCGAGGAGCAGTGCCGCCATGCTCAACACCGCCTTCCGTCCCGGTTCCCCGGTCTGGCTCGACCTCAGCAGCCCCGACACCGACGCCTCCGTCGACTTCTACGCCGCCCTGTTCGGCTGGACCTTCGACTCGGCCGGCCCCGAGGCCGGCGGCTACGGCTTCTTCCAACTCGAAGGCCGCACGGTCGCCGCCCTCGGACCGCTCGCCGACGAGGACTCCGGCCCGGGCTGGACCCTGTACTTCGCCACCGCCGACGCCGACCGCACCACCGAACTCGTCGAACAGGCCGGCGGGCGCGTACGGTTCCCGCCCTTCGACGTCTTCACCGCCGGACGGATGGCCGGCTACACCGACCCGACCGGTGCCGACTTCGCCGTCTGGCAGCCGCACGACACCCGCGGTCTGGACCTCGTCAACGACGAGGGCAGCCTCTGCTGGGCCGAGTGCTACAGCGTCGACGCCGAGCGGGCCAAGGCCTTCTACCGCACCGTCTTCGGCTGGCAGGAGCAGGACGTCCCGTTCGGCGAATCGACCTACACCGTCCTCACCCCGGCCGGCGGCGGCAGCGAGGACTCTCACGGCGGCATCATGCAGCTCGCTCCCGAAAACACCGCGCGCGGCACCGGCTCGCACTGGCTCCCCTACTTCGAGGTCCCCAACGTGGACGCCAGCCTCGCCATCGCCGACCGCCTCGGCGCGAAGGTGCGGATCCCGGCCACGGACGTCCACGGCGTCGGCCGCCTCGCCCAACTGATCGACCCTCAGGACGCCGCCTTCGCGGTCATCACGAGCGTGCCGCCCGGGAACTGACTCCGGGCCGGTGCCCAGGGGCCCTTAGAAGGGCTGTGAAGGGGTGCTACGGGCGTAGACGGGGCGGTGGGCGACGCAGAAGGGCAGGGTCTAGTCTCTGATCATGACTGAGACGGCTGTACTGACGATCCGGCGGGCCCGTGAGGACGACCTGTCGGCGATCGTGGCCATGCTCGCCGACGACCCACTGGGCGCCGGCCGCGAGAGCCCCGACGACCTCACCGCCTACCGCCCCGCCTTCACCCGCGTGGACGGCGACCCGAACCAGCACCTGGTGGTCGCCGAACGCGCCGGCCGCGTCATCGGCACCCTGCAGCTCACCCTCGTCCCCGGCCTCTCCCGGAAGGGCGCCACCCGCGTGATCATCGAGGCCGTCCGCATCCACACCGACGAGCGCGGCAGCGGACTCGGCACCGAACTGATCCAGTGGGCCGTAGAACGCTCCCGGGAACTCGGCGCCGACCTCGTCCAACTGACCTCGGACGCAAGCAGGACGGACGCGCACCGCTTCTACCAGCGGCTCGGTTTCGTGCCGTCGCACCTCGGGTTCAAGCTGAAGGTCTGATATCGGCTCGGGAACGCGAAAAGGCCCTACCCGGGAACCCGGGCAGGGCCTTCTCAGAAGAATTGTTCGGCGGCGTCCTACTCTCCCACAGGGTCCCCCCTGCAGTACCATCGGCGCTGTGAGG
>NZ_JBIDAK010000064.1:0-7752 GCF_043202455.1 Kitasatospora sp. NPDC048194 | reverse complement strand
CGGAAGCCTGCGGCTTACAACGGGCCTGACGGCCCGTTGGGCGGTGCTGACGCACCGCCAGGTGCGGGGGTGCCGGCTGCGCCGTCACCGTGCGTGGCGTCCCGCTACGCCGGGCGGGACGGCTGGGGCCCATTCGCCTACGGCGAATTCGCGGGCAGGCTTGGGCCCCTGACGGGGCAGCAACTGAGGCGCGGTCGGCACGGACCTGCGGCCCGGCCCTCAGGTACGTTGACGATGTGACGCGAATTTCGGGTAGACGCCCCCTCCCTCGGGGCCGCCCCCAGCGTTGACGATGTGACGCAAAAATCCGGTAGCACCCCACCCCTCCCTACGGTCGGGCACCGTTCACGATGTGACGCGAATTCCCGGTAAAGGGCCCTCCCCTGACGGGGAGGGGATATCCGGCGGAGCACCCGTTGACGATATGGCGTAAATCCCCGGACGTAGCGTCTCCCCCGGCTCGGGGGCCCCTGGCGGGGCCTGCACCACCCGCCCGCCCAGCGGCCCCCACCCGCCCCGGCACGTAGCCTACCGGGCAGGCCTCCCAAGGCCTGTCGCTCCGTACTGGGGGCGAGGTGCGGGACTGGACCTCGAAGATGCAAGAGCTGTCACCGACACCACTCCGCACCGCCGCGGGCTAGGAAGATCAGCACGTTACGGCGGATCGCGCAGGACAGCGCCAACAGATTGCGCTCTCGCACGCAGCAGTCGCGCGGAGCCAAGGAGGTTGGATAGCGTCGAAAGGGGGCCCAGAAGCATCCAGGACAGTTCGAACGACGGATTGCATTAGTGGGAGAGTGTAAATGCCATGTCTGAGCGTTACGAGCAGCGAATTATCGGCTACCGATCCCATCCGGGGCAGATTCACGGTGACTGCTACGGGCAGGTGTGCGTCGTAACTGAGAAGGAGTTGATCATCCCCGGCGCCCGGCGCGAGAGAACACCCCTGACTACTGTTGGCGCGGTCCATCATGAGAGAGATCGCTTCATCGTGGTCGATGCCGGCAACTTCTTTTCCATCGAATGCCATTCGGAAGAAGCCCGGAACAAATTGGCCTTGGCTATTGCGTGGCAAGCTGGCTGCAATCTCTTCACGGGAGCAGGTCCAGCAGACAAGACGGCGCTCGTTAAGAAGTACTTTGGATGACGCTGACCGACCACAAGACGGACAGAGGCGCAGCCACCCACCCCGGGCTCCATTCGACGCGCGAGGCATCCCCCGGCGACGTCCGCCAGGACGGCCCCGAGGCAGCCGGTACCAAAGGCCGGACGGGCGCAGCGGGGCGCAGCACGACGTCGCCGAGGACGGCGCCAGGACCGCGGCCACGCCACCGGGCGCCCCTTGATGACTCACGCGAGCCATCCTCACCAGGCCGACAGACCGCAGTGGCACCCAGCAGCACGACAGCGGCCGGGACGGCCCGGCCGACGTCCACGACCAGGAGCAGCGACCCAAGCGACCCCCGCGCCAGCAAGGACAGACGCGACACGGACATCAGCATGATGCGACGCGCGAGCCATCCCCCGGACCACGCCCACAGCCGTGAGCACCGGACAGCGAAAAGCCGCCGCGGGCCGGACGGGCGTCGACCAGCACGGCCAGGACCACCGGGGTGGACGGTCTCGCCGGCGGCTGGCCTGGGGGCCGCTCGTCGACGCGGCACCCGAAAAGGCTCACAACCTCCGACAGGTCACACCCCTGTGTCTCCACCTGCCCCAGGCACCGCCCACCCCGGGAACCCCGCCCAGCCGGGCACTCGCCAGGGGCAGCCAGACGCGCCACCGCGGACAGCACCGACAGCCAGGCCACGGCCGGGGCAGGCAAAGCGGGCGGCCGACGACCAGCGGCACAGCGACGGCTGGCAGGCCGCGACAACAGCCAGACCACAGCCAAGCAACGGCACGGCCAGGCGCAGCGGCACAACGGCCGGGCCCGGCGGCGGGAAACCCGGCGGAGGCTGGACGCAGCGGCCAGGGCGCGCCCGGACCGGGGCGGCACAACGGCAGCCGACAGACGGCAGGCGGGCGGGCGGGCGGGCGGGCGGGCGGGCGGGACGGCGAACGGACAGCAACGGCAGGCGGCCGACGCCGGTAGGCGGCGACCCGGCGGGCAGCAGCGGCCGTGCGCGGCAGCCGGGGCGCCGGCCGCTGCGCACGGCCGGACGGCGGGCCAGCGGCGGTCCAGCACCGCCCCGACCGAGGCGGCACAACCGCCGGAGGTACCCCCGACCTCCGCGCGGCCGGAGCCTGCGCCCGGCCGGGCAGGCAGACAGACAGACAGCAGCGGCGTCCCGTCAGGGCCCGACCGAACGCAGCTGCACGACAGCGGCCGAGGCACGGCCGGACAGCGACACAAAAGCGGCCGGCACAACGACGGCGGCACAGCGGCGGCTGGCAGGCCGCGACAACAGCCAGACCACCGCCGGACAGCAGCACGGCCGGACGCAGCGGTGGACCGCGCACCACGGACGGCCGACGGAAAACCGCAGGCGGCGGGGAAACCCGGCGGAGGCCGGACGCAGCGGCACGGCCTAGCGGAACGGCCCGGCGCAGCGGCCAGACGCAGCTGCCGGGGCGCGGCCGGACGGCGGCCGGGGTACAGCCGGGCGCAGCGGCAAAACGGCCGGGGCCGACGGCGGCCGGACGGCCAGTGGAGGCGGGCTGCAGCCGGCAGGCAGCAGCGACGGGCCGCGACGACGGCCGAACAACAGACGGGCCGGCGGACGAAACCGCAACGACCCGTCAGGACCCGGCCGAACGCAACGGCACGGCCGGGCATCAGCGGCCGGGTACGGCCGGGCGCAGCGGCACAACGGCCGGGCCGACGGCGGCCGAACGACTGGCGACCTGGCCGCGCCGTTGCCGTGTCGCTGCGCTCGGCGGGGACCTGACGGGTCGCCGCCGTTCCGGCCGGGCCGCTGCGCCGGGCCGTTCGCGCAACAGCACGCCAGCGGCCCCGGCCGCGGCCAGACGGAGGCGGGCCGGACGGCGACCGACAACGGACTGAACGGCCAGGGCAGCCAGCAGCAACCGGCAGCAGGCCGGACGGACGGCGGCCCTGCCGCCCAGCACCACCGAACCGAGGCCGGCACAGCGGTCGCAGACGGGCCGGACGGCAGTCGGCAGCGGGCGGCGGGGGCCCGACGGCGGCCCGGCACGGCGGGCCAGCCGGACAACCACAGGACGGCGGCCAGCGGACCGCCACGACAACCAGACCACTGCCGGACAGCGGCCCGGCCGGCGCAGCGGCACAACGGCCGGGGCCGGACGGCGGCCGACGGCGGCGGCGGCGGCCGGCAGGCTGGCGACCTGGCCGCGCCGCTGCCGTGTCGCTCCGCTCGGCGGGGACCTGACGGGTCGCCGCTGTTCCGGCCGCCGTCCGCCCCCGGTTGCTGCCGGCAGCCGTCCCCGGTCGCCCTCCGTCCGTCGGCCAGCGGCCGTCGTGCTGCCATCTCCAGCGGGCGCTGCTACCCGGGTCGCCGCCGTTCCGGCCGTGCCGCTGCGCCGGGCCATTCCACGCAACAGCACGGCAGCGGCCCGGGCCGCGGCCCGAACGGCAGTTTCGGGCCGGACGGCGGGCGGAACGGCAGGGGCCCGGCTACGAGCGGGCCGGCTGGACAGCGGCACGGCCCCGCGCAGCGGCCGGGACGCGGCCAGACGCAGCAGCGAACGGCGGCCGACGGCAGGCGGCGGGTCGGCGACACAGTAGCTGAACCACGACCGGGACAGGCAGAGCAGGCGGCAGACGGCAGCCGGCGACGGCCGAACGGCAGCCGGGCCGAAGGCAGGCGGCGGACGCCCGGACATTGGCCCGGCGAAGCAGCACGGCGGCACGGCCCGGGGTGACGGCGTACTGCGGGCACTCCAGCCGGTCCGGCCGGGCCTTCTCCCGCAGCTCCACGACGACGGTTGCTCAGCAGACCACCGACCCGCCAGAGCCGGTAGAGCTTGGCGTGCACAGTCAATCTTCCCGCGACGGGTCGTCCGGAACGGAGACCAACGCGGCCACCTGCTCCTGCGCTGATGGTCAGAAGGGCGGGTTGTCGGGATCTCCGTCGCCGAGGGGCCAGGCGGAGCTAGGAAGGTAGGAGCTGCGGTCGTCGTCGCCGGTGCGGTCGACGTAGAGGATCGCGTCCAGCAGGTCGCGCAGGTTGTGCTCGGGTGGCCGGCCGAACGCCAGGGCGCGTTCGGTGCGGGCTTTCCGCCATGCGGTGAGGGTGGGTTCGACCAGCGCCCAGCGGGCGTCGAACACGTCGCTCGGATACGGTCGGCGATCCGTCATGGTGACGGCATACCGCGCGATTGGATAGGCCGCGACACTCGGCGGACAAGTACGGCTCGACCTGGCTTCCTGGGATGAGAGAGGAGTAACGGCGCAGATCCGACGGGCATTCGTGCAGTGGTGGCGCTGCTGTCCCAACGCCCCGGAAGCCTATTCAAGCGGCTCGATCAAACGGCTCGGAAACCAGCATCAAACAGCTCCCTCACGGACGAAACGCCCAGTTAGCCGCCACCACTGTCAAAGGAGCCACCCCGGAGCACTTCGCCGCCTCATCAGCCTCGGCCTCACCCGGACCCTCGCCCCCTCAACCACATAACGCAGGAGGGGCTGTCCACAACCGGGACAGCCCCTCCACCAACAAAATCTTCAGCGGTCTTCTAGCACCACAAGTCAGGCGCCAGGGTACGGTCGATCATCTCCTCGGCATCGGGGAATTCGCCCGTCAGGACAGCGGTGAGGAAGTCAGTCATGCCCCCGTCGAACCGGTACATCTCGCTGATGTCGAAGCGCCACACCACGACCGGCCACTCGTCCGAACTGCCGGCCGAGGTGTCCCAGCAGAAGTAGTCGGAGATCGTGTTGTTTGCCCAGGCAAGCAAGCAGCCCTTAGCCGGGAAGGGCTCGTACGGACGGCCGAACTCGGGGTTCCACTCGTACCACCCCTCCAACATGTCCCCGACGTCCTTGTTGAACTGGTAGAGGCCCTCGAACCTCTCCTCCTCCGGGATACCGGGCCCCAGCGCCGGTGCCACCACCGCGAGGTCGCCGTGGTATTGGACGTGTCCGTACCGTTCCACGAACGCACGATAGTCGGAGGGCAGCTCGACGCCGAGCCGCTCGACGGAGCCCGCCCAGTGCACGTCCAAGGGCTCATGGCCAGGGTCGCCCATGATCTCCATGAGCCGGCCGATGCTGCTCGCCATTCCTTGCTCCTCACTAGTTGCCGAGCTGGACCAACTGCCCGCTGGAGAAATTCAAGCCCAAACCACCGGGCGAAACACCCGCCCACCGGCCGAGCACCCCCGACAACACCTCCGACCCCACCCACCACCACAAACAGTCACCACACCAGCCCGACACCAACCCCCGGCCACCACCCCAACAGGTCCAACCAAAGGTCCAGACAATCAGCGATCCAAGGCCAAACCACGCCCACAACCACCAACAGGTCACACCACTGCTCGGTCGGGTGAACGGCGTCCGCCACGCGCCGTAGACGCCAGTTCCCGCGGTGGAAGAGCGATGGGATGGGCAGCGGCTCCAGCCACTCCCGGCGGGAGCCCACCTATAAGATGGGAGAGCGCAGTGATCGCGCGCATCATGGGCGAGGGCCAATGGAAGCTGGCCGACTCGCACTTCACCGAACTTAACATGCTCGACGACGAGCTGTTGGAAGAGATGGAGAGCGGCGACGAAGCTGGCTTCCGCAGGAGTCTTGGCGCCCTTCTCGACGCCGTACGCCGCCTGGGCACTCCCCTGCCCGACGACGCGCTGGAGCCCTCCGAGCTGATCCTGCCCGCACCCGACGCGACCATGGACGAGGTCAAAGACATGCTCAGCGACGACGGCCTCATCCCCGGCTGACCAGCCAGACTTCGCCTGGCCCCAGTGTTCGGGGCCAGGCCCACCAGACACGGGCCAGCCCGCACCCCGCCGGGTCACACCCGGCGGCCCCTCGCCGGGTAGAGCTTCGCGTGCAACACCCGCTCCTCCCACCACGGATCGTCCGGCGCCGGGACCAGGGCGGCCACCAGCTCGCGCTTGGTCGGTACCGGCAGCATCAGCGGGCCCAAGTCTTTTGCGGCGCGGCCCTGTACGCACTCGGGGCGCTCCAGCCGGTCCGGCCGGGCCTTGCCCCGCAGCTCCAGCTCCGAGCCCTCCTTGCCCCCCGATCGAGCCCCGGCACGTCCAGCATGGGCGCAGCGCGGCGTGGGCCGTGCGGGCGGCCTCCGGTTGTTCTTCGGCCTCCCGCACGAACCGTTCCTCGCGTTCCTGCACGGGCCATGTCGGCGTGACCGCCTATCGTCGGCCCATGGATTTTGCAGCAGATGCCTGGTCGGCGGCCGGTCCCGAGGAGAGCTGGTACTTGGATGCGGTCTTCACGCCCGGGACCAGACTCGGCACGCGGCACGGAGATCCGGCGACGCCCGTCCGGGTCGTCGAGGTGCGGAAGGTGGCCACGATCCGCATTCCCAGCGGTCGGCTCGTCGTCGACGCGCCGTGGCCACAGGAGGACGGACCGGGCCTGCGGACGCGGGTCGGCCGGGAACTCGCGGAGCGGATCCCGGCCGGCGTCTTCCGGATGGAGGCCGCCTGGACGGAAGCCCCGTATGAGTTCATGGGCGAGCGCTTCGACGGCCGGGAGCTCGCCGCCGTCCGTCTCCGCATCACCGAGGCCCCCGTAACCCGCTGGGAGATGGCCCTCGGCGTGGGCGATGACATCTCGCGGATCCGCTCTGGGAAGCGGATCGGGTTCGAGACCGAGACGAACATGGGGAGTTTCGCCGACGCCATGGCCTGGACGGTGCTGACGGACCCGTTCCTGGAGTTCTGGCGCGGGTTCCGGGCCGGTAACCGGCAGCCCCGACGCACGGAGAGCCTCTTCGACGGCGCGTTCGAGCGCGTAGCCGACGACGAGCACGGGGCCGACCTCGTGACGTTCGGTGCCGAAGGATCCTCAGTGGTATGGCTGGGGCGCACGGAGACCGGAGCCATCGCCTCGGTCGCCGTGGCCTGCGGGTATCACCTGTTCGCCCGGGAGCCTTCGTTCTGAGGGCTCACCGACCGGCAGGCCTTCGGCGAAGGCCTGCGCGGCGGCAAGGCCGCCGGCGTCGGGGCGGGTCTTGTTGATACCGCCGACGAGCTTGAAGGGGAGCCAGGTGTCGAAGCCGCGGCACAAGAAGGTGCCGCGCACCCTGAAGCCCTTCTGGCTGGCCCGGGAGTCGAACCAGGAAGCGGGTGAAGCGCCGCAACCCCAGCTCGGGAAGGCCGCTGGTGGCGAACACGAACGCCTGCGACCGTCCACCCACCGAGAGCACCTGAACGAACCCGCGCAGCCGCGGGTGGAACTTGCCCGAAAAGATCCCCAAGCCGAAGCCCACGAGGTCAACCAGGCCGCGCTCGGCATCACCGGACAGGGCCCAGTCGGCGGCCGTGAGGGAACGGGCGCGGTAGCCAGCGCCCGGACAGGCACGACGCGGGCGACCCCGCGGCCGGTGCCGTCGGCACCGTGCCGGCCCTCCCCCAGCCACTCCAGCGAGGTGACGAACGCCAGCACAGCGTCACAATCCGCCCACCTGCCTACCGCGGCCCGCCCGCCCCGCGCCCACACGGCTCTCAACCAGACTGCGGGAATTGGCTTTGCTCATGCGAACGGGTTCTGGTTCAACTTCTGTGGTGCGATAACAGCGAGTGTTGTCGGCCGTATGTGATTGGGTGCGCGGAGAGTTCTGCAGCCATCACCTTCGGGG
>NZ_JBIDAK010000063.1:0-11258 GCF_043202455.1 Kitasatospora sp. NPDC048194 | reverse complement strand
CTCCGTTCGCGATCGCCCTTCGGGCGATCGGCGGACCCGCTCCGCGTGTCCGCACCCGGGCTTCGCCCGGGTGGGCCCGGCGCTTCGCGTCCGGGTCGGCACCACTCCGCTTCGCTCCATGGTGCCGGTGGGCTGATGTCTGTTCAAGTCGTTAAGCTGGGACTTTGGCTGATCTGGTGTTGGCTGACTGGGGGCAGGGGTGGCGTGTCGGGGGCGTGTGCGGGTAGGTTTTACTCCCGCCGGATTGGTCTAGTCCACGGTCTGGATCGGGTTTCGTTCTCCTCGGCGGGGCGGGGTGCGCTACCCTGGCAGGGTGAGCAACGGTCCCCAGTGTATCAGTCTTGACCCGTCAGGTGAACCCGCCGGAACCGGGGTGCTGACCCTCATGTTTCGGGTATTTGTCGGACATCGTGGCCGGGCTCTGATATTCTTCCGGATAGTCGCTTCCATCGGGTTCGTATTCCGGTCTGCTGATTTTCTGTGCCGGTCCGTCGAATGTATCAGTAAGGCACTGTCAGAATTTCCCGCGCGGTCTGTGGTGTGGACCGGGGAATGGTGAGGGGAGACACGTCTTCGTGAACGTCGTGAAGCCGGGCCTGATGGCCGCTCAGTCCGCCGCCGGCGTCTCGCTGCGCGGGCACCAGGAGGAGGCCCTGGAGGCGATCGTGCGGGGCCTGACGCCCCGTCCGGGGCAGGCGGTCCCGTCCAACGGGCTGCGGGTGACGGTGCAGATGGCCACCGGGTCGGGCAAGAGCTATGTGGGGGCTGCGGCCGGACAGAAGCTCGCGCCCCGCGGTGTGGCCCTGGTCGTGGTGCCCACGCTCGACCTGCTGGTGCAGATGATCGGCTCGTGGCGGGCCGCCGGCCGCTCCGGGGACATGCACGCGGTGTGTTCCCTGGTCGACTCCGAGCTGCCCTACGGCGTCATGGCGACCACGAGCCCGCTGAGGATCGGCATGTGGCTGGCCCATGCCGCGAGGCACCGCCGGCCGACCACCCTGTTCGCCACCTACACCTCGGTGGGCGCCGTCGCGGACGCCTACGCCCACTGGGCCCAGCTCCCCCAGGGTGAGCGGCTGCCGCCGCTGGCGCTGATGGTCTGCGACGAGGCACACCGCTCGTCGGGCAGCGTCGAGAAGACGTGGACGGTGGTGCACGACCAGGCGGAGATCCCGGCGGAGCGCCGGCTGTACATGACCGCCACCCCCAGGATCTGGGCGCCGCCCAGCAGTGCCATGCGGCGGCGCGAGGACGCCCACCAACCGCTGCCGGAGGAGCTGGCGGTGTCCATGGACGACCAGCGGATCTACGGCCCGCACGTGTACTCCCTGGGCCTGGCGGAGGCGATCGACCGCAAGCTGCTGGCGCCGTTCGAGATCGTGGTCCTGGAGCTGCGCGACCCGTTCGGCGACCGCCAGGCCACCGAACGGCAGGGCGTGCCGTGGGGGCCGGGTGTCGGTGAGGCCGAGGACGGCAGCGAGGACGAGGTGCCGGCCGAGCGGATCGCCGCCATCCAGGCCGGGCTGGTCAAGACCGTCGTGGAGCGCGACTTGGAGCGGTGCATCACGTTCCACAACCGCACGATCGAGGCCCGCTATTTCTCCGAGACGCTGAACCAGACCGTGGAGAAGCTGCACTTCGAGAACCCGCAAAAATATCCGCCAGAGTTCTGGGCACAGTGGCTCTCCGGCGAGCACGACATCGACTACCGAAAGGAGCTGATCGGCGACTTCGGGAAGAGCGAGGAAGACGACGGACTCAAGCACCGAATTTTCAGCAACTGCAAGGTCCTGGGCGAGGGCGTCGACATGCCGAATGCGGACTCGGTCATGCTCCAGGGCCGAGGCAGCATGGTGGATATCGTCCAGGCCATCGGCCGTGCCCTGCGCATGCAGCCCGGAGAAGGAAAGACCGCCAGCCTGATCGTCCCCGTCTTCCTCAAAGCAGGAGAGGAGCCGGGGGACATCCTGGAGTCCGACTCCTACGGCCCCCTGGTCAAGATCCTGACCGCGCTGCGCAGCCACGACGCCAAGGTCGTCGAGGCCCTCGCGGTACCGCAGAAGTCCGGCAAGCGCACCAAGGGGCGCAGCGCCGAGGCGGCTTCCGGGCCAGGTGGCAGCGGTCTCGGTGAGGACGGGGCGGGGGCGTTCACGCTGCCGGTGCGGTTCCAGACGCCGGTGGACGAGAACGTGCTCGCGCTGTTCATCGCCTCGCGGGTGCTGACAGGTGAGAACCAGTTCTGGCGGGAGGGGATCAACCACGCTAGGCGGTGGCACGAGGAGACCGGCGGCCTCGACGTCCCCTATTCCGCGATGGTCGGCGAGGAGGGAAATTTCCCGCTCGGGAAATGGCTTTCCGACCGGCGGACGGAGCACGCCGCAGGGGAATTGGCGCGCCACCGTGTGGACATGCTGGATGCCCTCGGGATGATCTGGTCCGTCTCCGACGCCCGCTTCGAGGCCGGGCTCGACTGGGCGCGGGTCTGGGCGAAGGGCCACGGCGGCTCGCTGGCCGCGCCGGCCCGGGCCTCCATCGGCGGGTACGCGATCGGCACCTGGCTCGCCGAGCTGCGCGCCGCCGCGCAGGTGCCGGCCGACCAGCCCGGCGCGCTCGCGCCGGAACGGCGGGCCGCGTTGGAGGAGATCGACCCGTGGTGGTGCCCCACTTGGCCGATCACCTGGCAGCGCACCTACGCCACCGCGCGGCAGTGGTGGCTGGAGAGCGACGGCCGCGTCGACTGGACCACGCTGCCCGTGGACACCGTGTTCGAGGGCGAACAGCTCGGACGCTGGGTGAAGGCACAGCGGGCCGGCTGGCCCGACCTGGTCGAGGACCAGCGGGACCTGCTGTCGGCGATCGGCATCCAGGAGGACCAGGAGCTGGTCGCCGCGAAGCAGGCCGTCGAGGCAAAGCCGAAGCTGTCCCGTGCGGACCGCTTCCAGCTCCACCTGGCAGCCCTCGCCCAGTTCGTCGAGCGAGAGGGCCACGCCCGCGTTCCACGCTCGCACAAGACCAGCGAAGGGCTGTCGCTGGGCGCGTGGCTCAACAACACCAAGGCCCGCCGGGACAAGCTGTCCGCCGAACAGCGCGGACAGCTGGAAGCCCTCGGGGTGGCCTGGTAGGCCCGGGCCCGCTCCGGCCGGTGTTCCGTGCCCGGCGATACGCTGCCGAGGCCCTGAGAAAGCATTAGAAGACCGCCGCCCTGTGGCGGCCTCCTGGCTTCACCTCACCTGGTTGGCCGGGTTCGACCATCGGCTTTCTCAGCGAGCCAGCCATCCTGACCCGCAGGGCCAGTGGGCAACCTATAAGGCTTACGACAGTTCCATGCTTCTCGCTCGACCTGTTGTCGCCTCGCCGCTGATATCGGCGAGGCGACAACGCTATCAAGCTGTATCCAGGTCATCCTCCGGATACTGATTCTTCCAGCTGATGCAAGTAGGGCGCTGGCCTCCGGAGAGCAGGAACTCCTTCACGGCCTCTCGCACAAGGTCGATGGGGATCTCGACCTGATCGCGGAACTCGGTCCGATGCCCCGCAATGAAGTACACGGGCGAATTCCTTGATTCCGAGGGCCCTGCCGATACAAAGTTTCCAGTTTCATCAATGAAGAGCAGAACCCCGACTTGCAGATCCTTATCCACTCCTACCTGGAAGTCATGATCCGGTAGCTCGGGAAGATCGTAGCCCGGAATCCTTGGCTTGACGCCATCTCTGGAAAGGTGAATGATCTGGGCCAGATTCTCGTATGCCGAGCCGGTGAGAAGTTCTTCGATCAGAACGTCGACATCATCGGCAGAATTGAGATAGCCGGGATTCTCCATGTGGTCCGACCTGAACCGGACTTCGGCAATTTTCTTCATATCAGTCGGAACACCGCCCCTTATGGGTTCCATAACCCTTGCACTTCCATACTCCGCCAGGCATCGGGAACCAGACCGTGACGACCTCAAGGCGTTCGGGGCCGACCTGAGCCGCAGTGGTGCGCAGTACCTCGCGCTCGACTCGGGCGGCGTGCGAGACAGCGAGATGATCAAATTGGTCGAGTCCGACCCGGCCCGGTACCGGCTGATCAGCGGGAAGGACCCGGTCCGCATCTACGCCCTCGACGGCCGCTGACCCGGTCCCTGTCGCCGCGGGTTCAGGACGCCCCCGGCCGAAGCGCATCACACCGGCCCGAGGGGACCGCACTCGGCCAGCAGGTCCAGGGTCGTCGCGACGATGGGCACGACGTCGTGGTGCTCGCGCCAGCCGTCGTCGTTGTCGTTGCGGACCTCCTTGCACCACCGGCCGCGCCAGCAGTCGGCGGATACGTCCGCGAAGACCTGATGGGGCCCGCGCGAGGTGTCCGGCGTCGGTGACGGCCAGCGCGACCGGCGGGCACCCGGCGCAGGTGTGAGCGGGCCAGGTGCGGCGCCACCAGTACACCGTGCGGTCGGCCGTCTCATGCAGGAGATGGGAGCTCACCCGAAGTGCGGGACTGTCGTTGTCGGTCGGTGTGCAGGTGTGGGCCTGCGGCATGCGGCGTGCCGTTCGTGGAGGTCGCGCGGGGCGTGGGGCGTGGGTGAGGAGCTTGCGGGCCATCGCAGTGGTGACGATCTTCTTGCCCCGGCGGCGGGCTCCTGGTAGGCAGAGGCGCAGGAGGGTGGCGCTTGGCTGTCTGGGCGGCCTCGCACATGATCCAGCGCAGCCAGGGGGAGCCCTGCTTGGAGATGCGCCCGCGGTGGACGGTGCGGACCGGAGTTGCGCGGTAGGGGCCAGTCCGGCCCAGGAGGCGAGCTTGCGGGCGAAGGGGAAGCGCGTGTTGTCTCCGACCTCGGCGACAACGGCCAGCACGGTGAGGAAGCCGACGCCGGGCAGCTCCCTGAGCGCGGCGACGCGGGGATCGCCGCGGGCGCAGGCGGCCAGACTCCGATCAAGCGGCGTTTATCTGCGGTTGCAGAGCGGCCAGGACCGCGAAGAGGCCGTCCACCACGTGGCGGGAGGCGTCCGGCAGTGGCAGTTCGGCGAGCCAGAGCCGGCCCGGGCCGGTGAAGCAGCCGCCGGTCGATCGGGTGTGGCCGATGTCGGCGAGGATGCTCCGGGTCGGTCGCGCTTGCGGCCGGCCGGACCAGGGCCGACCGGCGGTCGGCAGGTAGACGGTGGGCCACAGCAATCCATGCGTACGGTCCCTGGGGCAGCGCAGCGAGGCCGCGTGGGCTCGCTCCCCCCAGCCGAGGCCCCACCCACCGGCTGGTGGGGCCGTCACAAACGCTCAGCGTGACAGCCCCACCTTGCCATCAGCGAGCGCGCTGACGGGATAACAAACCTGCACTCACGGACAGCCTCTCAACCAACTACGCTCCCATCGCTGGGGGCCAGAGTTGTGATCCCGCGGCCCCGGGCGCAGCCGACTCGATGTAGGACTGCAGTTCGTAAACCAGGACTACCCAATACCGCCTGGTATCCGCCAGTCGGCGGACGATCCTGCGCGCGACGGCCAGCTGCCGGTCCGCGTCCCTGTCGATATCTCGCACTTCCATCACGGCTCGGAACCGTTCGAAGGGGATGCCCTGGTCTTCTTCGAAAGGATGCGAGAGGTTCAGTTCAGCACGTGTCGTACCGCCGATCGTTGCGACGTAGTCGACGTGCTCCGCGCCGACCCGTCGAAGCTCCTCGCCGCAAGCAGCGGAGAGGTCGGCAACGATGTCTGAGCCCAGGTCAGCTGGCTGAACGAAAATATAGTGTCGGGAACTCATGTTGTCTTCCCCTTATGGCCATGTGACGTCGAAGTTATCGCCGACGACACGGATCGAGTTCATTCTCCCAGGAGGATTCGCCTTCAGGAATTTCACCACTCCTTCACGAGCTGCAGCCTCATCTAGTCCGCTGCCACGCGCGTCAACGATCGCATCCATCGCCTGCCCCTTCGCACTGTTGAGCTGGTTCTTGACAGTGCCCGAAGTGGCGCCGGGGCGAAGGCTCTTGAACTCGGTAGGCACCCCGTCGACCAGGGCGTCATACGTCCTTTGTCCGTCCTTCCTCGACTCGAGGACAGCCTTGACATGACGCCCTTCTCCAGCGAGCAGATCGGCTACCTTGCGCTCTTCCGAGTCGAAAGTCTTTGCCGATTCGTCGATGGGATGCGAGGCCCCACGGCTGGCGCCTCCGCTTTCCTGGGCTTCCCGCAGGGCAGTCTTGATCCCGTTACTGAAGCGGTCCATCCCGTCCACCGTGACGGCCGCTCCGCCGACGACGAGTGTGGTTCCCATAACGATGGCTGGGGCGCCGACCAGACAACCCACCCCGGTGAGGCAGACGACGCCGCCGGCGACGTCCTCGGTCACACCGGCGCCCATGGCGGACACCCCAATGGCGGTTTCGCCTGCGCCGATCCAGATGTCCGGGTTGAGAAACGGCTTGGCCAGGTCCCAGGCCGAGTCAGCTGCTCCGGAGAGCCAGGACGGGATCCAGCTATCGTCCTGCTGGTCCTGCTGTTGACCTTGCTGTGCCTTGGCCTGAGCAGCGACCTTGCGAAGATTGTCCTGTTCCCGTAGCCAGTCGGCCATGTCCCGCTTGTCCAGCTCGACCGCTGTGGCGAATGCGTCCCGGTAGGCCTTGTCGGCAGCGTCCCGGTCCTGCTGAGCGGAGATGCTGGAGTCCCACGCGCTCTTCGCTGCGGTGCGAGCGGCACTGGCGGACTCATTGGCCCAGTTCGCCGAGTACTGGGCGCTGGCTGCGGAGTTGATCGCACGGCTCGTCGCGGCGACGGCGTCGGACTGGGCCTTGCGTGCAGTCGTCGCCGACTGGGCGGCACGTGCTGCGGAAGCGTCAGCGGTCTTGACTGACTGTGCTGCCTGCGCGGAGTATTTCTGGGCCTCCGCAGCCGAGCTCTGGGCCTGCTGGCTGTACTGGGCTGCCTCTGCGGCTGCGCCTCGTGCCGTGGCAGCAGCCTGTCCCGCTTCCGCGGCGTTCTGCTGGGCCGTGGCTGCCACGACGGAGGCCTCCGCAACCATCTGATCGATCTGTGCGGCGTGGGTAGCGGCCAGCTGGTCCTCGCGCTGGGCCTGGTACTGGCCGGTCTGGAGGAATGAGCGCAACTGTCGGGCCGGGCCCTCGAGCGCGATCCGGGCGGCGGAGGCGACCTCCGGGGTACCGCTGTCGACGAGTTGAGCGGCGCGCACTCGGTCGTCCTGGTAAGCCGCCGTATACTGCCCGGTGGTTATGAACTCTCGGTACTTGGCAACTGAGCCTGAGTCTAGGGTGGCCCTGCCCGCTTCCTGCACGCCGGGCCCGCCAGCGGAGATGATCTTCGCAATGTGGACACGCAGGTCCTGCACGGCAGCCTGGTATTGGCCGTTCGCCAGGAACTCCGTCACTTTGCCGGGGTCGTTCCCGTCCAAAGCGCTCCGTGCTGCGGCAGCGATCGCGTCGGAGCGGCTCGTGGCGGCCAGCCGCTCGACGGACTGACGCTCATCGTGCTGAGCAGCCTCCGTCCACCCGGTGCGGGCGTACTCGACGAGTTTCTTGTCGTCACCAGCCAGGGCGATCCCGGCCGCGGACCGGCTCCAGGCTCCACCCGTCTTGAGGGTCAGGACCGCAACTCTCCTGGCCCTGGCAGCGATGTCCGTCGTGTTGGCGTCCGGTCGGGTGGCCTCAGCCGTCAGGCCCCGGGCTTGGGTTTCCACGTCCTTGACCTGCTGAGAGATGGAAGCCAGCTTGGCGTTGCGCTGGTCCTCCTGCCACTTGAGGTCTTTCGCCTTCTCGACACCGGCGTTGGTCCGGGCGGTCAAGCCCTCCGCCTCCACCTGCTGGACGAGGTCGTGCGTGGCCTTGGCCTTGGCCACGGCATTGGTCGCCTCGTCGGCGAACTGCTTGGCGGCAACGGCATGGTTGGTCGCCTGCTCCGCCGCGTTGGATGCCTCGCCGGCGTGGGCGGCCGCGTCATCAGCCGCCTGCGCTGCCGCGCGGGCATGCGCGGCAGCTGCACGAGCCGAATCACGTGCCTCATTGGCCGCGGCAGCCGACTTGGCGGCGAGGGCCTGGGCAGCGCTGGCGGCCCGGGTAGCCTCCTGCGCCTGGCGCCGGGTGGCGGCGGCGGCCTGGGAGGCCGCAGTCGACTGTACGCCCGCCTGCGCCGCGTAGGTGCCTGCCTGATCGACCGAATCGGCGGCGGCACTGGCGTTCTGGCCGGCGCTCAACGCGTCCTTGGCCGCTTGGCCCGCAGCCAGCGCGGCAGTGCCAGCCTGCTCTGCCGCACCTGCCGCTTCTTCGGCACCGTTGGCTGCAGTGCGCGCGTCCTCCGCTGCCTGACGGGCCGCACGAGCGTGACTCGCGTCTGTGGCCGCACCGGCTGCTGCCGACTGCGCGTTGGAAGCCGCGCGTGCGGCTCCCGCCGCGGCGGACGCGGCCTGGGAAGCCGCACTCGCCGCCACCCGGGCCGAGTTGTTCGCCGCCCGGGCTGCGGTGATCGCCTGCTGGGCTGCGCCTGAGGCCTGCTCGGCGGCCTTGGCTGCGCGCTCAGCAGAGGACGCCGCATGTTGGGAGTCGTTCTGAGCGGCCTGGGTCTCGGTCGCGGCAGTGGCGGCCGCCTCCTTCGCCAGTTTGGCGGCGTTGACCGCGCGAGCGGACGCTTCCTTGGCTGCCTGGGTCTGCGCGGCAGCCTGGACGCCAGCGGCCTTCGCCTGCTCGGCCAGTTGGGCGACCGTCAGTGTCTCCTGGTCGCGGTTGCGGGCGACGTACTGGCCGACCTCAAGGAACTCATGGACGTCGTCCGGGGTGCCGTTCAGAGCGATCCGGCCGGCCGCGATCACGGAAGGCCCGCCAACACTCAGAATCTGTGCGACCTGGACCCGCTCGTCCTGGTCGCTTTGCTCGTACTGGCCCTGTTCAAGAAACAGCTTGATGGCCTCAGGTGTGCCATTCAACGCGGCTCGACCGGCCTCTTGGACCCCCGGGCCGCCGACGCTGATGATCTGGGCGACGCGTACCCGCTGGTCCTGATACAGCGGCGCCTTCCAACCGTCCTTCAGAAAGGTTTTCAGCTGCTCAGGCGTGCCACCGAGGGCCTGACGGGCGGCCTCCTGGAGCCCCGTTCCCGCGATAGTGGCGAGCTGCGCCACAGCGACCCGGTCGTCCTGGAACTGCTCTGCGGATGCTTGCGTCAGAAACCGCCGCACGTCGTCGTCACTGCCCATCAGCGCGACCTCAGCAGCGGCCCGCACACCGGGCCCACCGTCGATCCACAGTTGCACCACTCGACCACGATCGGTTTGCGGGAATGTTCCCGCATTTCCCAGCGAAGGTGCTCCGCCCTCCGCGAGCGCTTGTGGAGGTGAGGCAATCAGCCCCGCCAGGAGGGCAGTTGGAAGCATGGCCAGACACAGCGCACGTATTGCACCGACCCCCCACCCCCAGCCACCCTTCGCGCGCAATCCTTGCGTCAAGGTAACACCCGTCTTAATTTCGCAGCGCACTGCTGCAGTGTCGCATCTCGACACTTGGCAAGATCTTTAACATGCCCTCAGACCAACTCGCCAGTCAAGTGGCCCATGTATATGTCTGAGATAAAGGCAAGAAACGATACGCAATATGCACGTATACAACATTTCATCACCTACCGGCTCAAATCCGACAAATCATGAAGCAATGGAGTCCAGCAGGCATGAGCGAACCTAATGATTTGACTGCGTATCACTGCCGTCCAGTACCTTCACACAGCACACCTCAGCCTTACCTGTGCTTTGACAGCGAGATAGGCCATCGACCCCACCCCTGATTCCAGGGCAGCATGAAGAGGATGAATCCGTGACGTTTCGCTTCCGCAGGTTTCTCATGGCGTCGGCCTTCGGCGCGCTCCTGGCGGCCGCCACCGTCCCGGCGCTGGCACTAGCCGCCTCTCCGGGCCCCGACTCCGCCCCCGTCGCGGCAACGGACCCGAGCCTGCCCCCTGCCGCCATCGAGGACTTCTCCTACCCGGGCGCCGCAGAAATCCAGCAGGAGCGCAACATCAAGCTCATCAAGGGCGACGGCCGTCTCATGTTGGCCGATTGCGATCCTGCGACCCCGCAGATCAAGGTCTTGAGTCGCAACGGCGACGTCTGCTTCCGCGCCACTGGCCCCGGCGGATATTTGACCTTGGAGATCGCTCGGGTCTTCGGGCTGGAGGCCGCCGACCGTCCCATCAGCGCCAATTTGAGCGTTCCCGGGTCCACCCAGACCGTTAGCGTGGACAAGGGCGGCTACAAGAGCGTCGGCGAGGGAACCATAGGCGGCGCCCGCTCAACGCTGGTGGAACTCCGCGTCACCGGCTGACATCCGCGAAGCCCGGGGCCATGGCCCCGCCCACGGTGTCGGCCTGCGCATCACCTGGCTGGCTGACCCCATATCCTTCTCATCCGACAGGAATTCCGAGCAATGGCCCACCAGTTTTTGTCCCGCTCCTGGCGTACCGGTCTGCTCGCCGTCGCCACGGCCACCGGCGCGTTGACCACGCTCACTGCCACTCCGGCCGGTGCCGTGGCCGGCGAGCCGTCGTCCGACGCCGCCTACACCGCCACCGTGCGTCTGGTCATCGGAGACAACCTCCGCGCCTGTACCGGTGCCCTCGTGGACCGGTACTGGGTGCTGACTGCGGCGTCCTGCTTCACCGACGACCCCGCCCAGCCCCAGACGCTGGCCACCGGTGCTCCGAAGTGGAAGACCACCGCCACCGTCGGCGGCAAGGCCGCCGACATCGCCGAGCTGGTGGCCCGCCAGGACCGCGACCTCGTCATGGCCCGCCTGGCCACCCCCGTCACCAACATCACGCCCCTTCCCGTCGCCACCACCGCACCCAGCGCCGGACAGAGTCTGCGGGTGAACGGCTACGGGCGCACCAAGGACGAGTGGGTGCCGGACAAGCCCCACACCGGCGCCTTCACCCTCGACACTGTGAGCGCCGGTGGGATCGGCATCACCGGCACTGGAGGCGCCGCGGTCTGCATGGGCGACACCGGCGCCCCCGCCGTCCGCGATACGAACGGAAGGGCGGAGCTCGTCGCTGTGGCCTCACGTTCCTGGCAGGGCGGCTGCCTCGGGACCCCCACCACCGAAACTCGCACTGGCGCCTACAGCACGCGCATCGACGATCTGGCCGGATGGATCCAGAACACCGTTGCCGCGTGGAACGTCAAGGTCGACTACTCCTCCGCGGTCGTGAACTCCGTCTACAACCCCGACACCAGGACCGCCGAGATCTTCGCGCTGGGCACCGACGGCGTCCTCGCCCACAACTCCAAAAA
>NZ_JBIDAK010000062.1:3164-12521 GCF_043202455.1 Kitasatospora sp. NPDC048194 | reverse complement strand
GAGGGGTGTTCAGGCGCTTTCTCGGGGCTGTTCCTGAGGGTCCGTCGCGAAGGGGTCCGGTTCGGGGGCGTAGCGGACCCACTGGTGGTACTCCTGCCGGACGTAGCCGAAGGGGTGCCGGTCCCAGCGCTCGTCTTCGGCGGGGACGGGGCCTTCGGTGGTGCCGTGGCGTTCGTCGTGGGAGCGCAGTCGCCAGGCGAGCCACTCGGCGCGGCCGAGGTCGAGGTTGTGCGGGTCGGCCAGTCGGCACCGGTCGGCGAGGGCGGCCTGACGGACCAGAAGGAGGCGCTCGTCCTGGTCCTCGCCGTCCGGCTTGTGCTGCTCGGCCACGCGCTCAAGCAGGTGGTACAGCTCGTAGGCCAGGGCCGGAGCGAGGCCGTAGGCCACGTCCGGGGAAAGGCCGGCGGCCGGGTCGTGGTCCTGGTCCTCCTGGTCCTCGTCCGGGTACCGCATGTCTTCCTCGTACGAGTCCTTGCAGCACTGGGCGCACCACTGGAGAGGTTCGTCCACGTGGTCCTCGCCGCACTGGGAGCACACCCAGCCGTCGCAGTTCCGGCAGCTTTCGGTGGCCGCGATGCTTTCGCTGTCGGTGGGGTTCGGCCGGTTCTCGGGCCGGTCGCACGGCTGGGTGTCGGGCCGGTCGGTCATGTGTCCCCCTTGGGTGGTGGGTGGCTGTGGCCTGGGAAAACGGGCCGGGTGTCCATGGACAGTCCATGGACACCCGGGGGTGGGGCCAGCGCTGGCCGTTACTCGCTGCCGGGCGCGCTCGGCTTCATGTGGCGGGCCGGGTTCACGCCGTCCGCCAGCTCGGTCAGCACCTCGGGCAGGGGGCGGACGCCCTCCACCTTGGCGTGGCCGGGGCTGACCCCGAGGCGCAGCCCGGCCACGGGGCGGCCGGTGGTCCCGAGCATCGGCGTGCCGTCCGGGTTGTACGGGAGCACGGAGAGCGGGTCGGCGGTCGGGGCCGGGTAGACCACGCAGTCCGTGGCCACGGCGAGCGGGTAGGCGCCGGTGGCGGCGGCGGTCTTGGCCAGTTTGCGGTGCAGGCCGACCCGGGCCGTGGCGATCACGGCGGCCCGGATGTCCGGGCGCCACGTGGGCCGCTCCAAGGCGGGCCAGGGTTGGCCGGGCCGGTAGCCGATGTGGCTGGGCCGCTCGCGCAGCTTGCCCAGCGCGCCCTTGGCGCTGGCCTTGATGGCGGCCAGGACGGCCAGCTCCACCCGGTCGCCCGCCTTCACGGTGGCCATGGCGGCCTGGAAGGCTGCCGGGTCTTCGGCCAGCTCGGGCGTGATGCCGAGGGCGGCCATGGTGGCCATGTAGGCGTCCCGCAGCCGGGTGTACCAGGGGGTCAGGTACGGGCCGTGGTCCGGGCGTAGCCAGGCTTCGAGGGGGCGGACCTGGGCGCCGAGCTCTTCGGCGTAGGCCACGGTCGGGGTGGCGTACCAGGCGGGCCCGGTCGGGCGGGTGCCGTCCGGGGTGAACGGCGAGGGCAACCGCGGATCGGTCTCGACGCCGGAGAGGTCGACCAGCCAGGACCCGGGGATCTTCTTGTCGAAGGCCGGTCCGTCCGTGTGCACCGGCTCGCCGAGCCCCACGGAGAGGCGGTTGGCGGCGGCCAGGAACATCACGTTCACGTCGATGCCGACCGCGAACGGAAGGCCGGCCTCTTCGGCGGTGGCCGGGCGGGTCCAGGCCCACGCCTCCTCATCGAGGGCGGGGCCGGTGCGGCCCTGGGCGGCCGGGTGCTCGGCCGGGACCTCGGGCGGGGCGGCCTGCACGGCGTGGTGCAGGGAGCCCTCCACCAGACCCGAGGACCACGTGTTGCCCGTGCGCACGGCGCGGGTGGGCGGGCGCAGCGCGGTCATCAGCTCCATGCCGGTCACGGCGGTGGAGCCGCACGGGGTGATGGCGCGGGTGGCGTAGGTGCCGAGGAGGCGGGCCAGCTCGCCGGGGGCGAGGCCTTCGGGCGCCCGCCAGCCGCCCCGGTCGGACAGGGCGCCCCACAGCGGTACGCAGAGCTGCACGCACTGGCGGCGGGCGCCGTCCGGGGTGCGGTAGAGGCGGGCCCACGCGCCGAGCCCGCGCCGGGTGAGCTGCCACCCGGCGTCGGCGACCTGCTTGACGGCCTTGTGCGTCTCGGGGAGCCGTCCGGCCTTGAGGTCGTAGGCGGTCTTGGTGGTGCCGGGGGCGGGCAGGCCGAGCCGCTTGCACGCGGTGTCGGTCAGCACCACCAGCGGATCGGCGTCCCGGCCGTGCTGGTGGAGCCGTTCGGCGCCGAGCCCGGTTTCGAGGGCCCACTCGGCCACGTCGGGCAGCGTCTTGGCGGTGACGGGGAGGGTGCGGCCGTCGACCAGGTGCGCGGTCAGTCCGGTCTTGGCGGCGTCGAGGACGGCGAGCGGACCGGCGGGGTACTTCGTCGGCTGCGGTTCGGGGGCCGGGGCGGGGCGGGCCTGGCGGACCGGACGCGCGGGCCGGGTGGCCGGGCGGGCGGGCGTCCGGCGGGGTGCCGGCGCGGGGGCCGGAGCGACCGGAGCGACCGGGGCCGGGGTGGTGGGGGCGCAGAAGCCTCCGCCGTGGCGGGGCTGGCCGCCCACCCGGAACGGGGTCGGGCGCCCGCACTGGGTGCAGGGCAGGGCCGGGCCGGTCACCAGCTCGCCGCTCGGGGTGGTGTCCATCAGCAGCAGGTCACTCATCGTCCTCGTCCCCCCAGATGTCCAGGTCCAGCGAGTACACGTCCCTGAGTTCCACGTCCAAGCCGTCCGCGCGGCGGCCGTGGTCGGTGAAGTACGCCTCGCCGAGTCCGGCGGCCACCAGATCGTTCAGGGCGTTCTCGTCTCCGGCCTCCATGGCGTCCCACATCGGGCCCACCAGGTGGGAGGGCATCTCCTGGGTGAGCTGGCGGAAGCGGGCGTCGTCGGTGCTGCCCTTGGCCGCGCGGAACCCGAAGGTCCCGGCCACGTTCACCGAGAATCCGCGGCTGGCCGCGCGCTGCTTGGCGCGCTCCTTCACCCGGGGCTGCCACGCCGTGTCGGTGGCGGCCTTCATGGACTCGGCGGCCTTCTTGCTCGGCTGGGCGGTGCCCTTGGCCCAGCGCTGCACGGTGCGCTGGGAGACGCCGAGCTGTTCGGCCAGCGCCTTGGTGGAGCCCTTGGCGCCCTTCATGAGGAACTTGAACTGCGCGCCCCAGCTCTGTGGCGCCTTGCGGGTGTGGATCGCGGCCCGGAAGCCGTCGAGGATCTTGCCCATGGTCAGACCGCCTTTCCGAGCGGGTTGGAGATCGGGCCCAGGAGCCGTTCGAAGGCCGCGTGGGCCGCGCGCGGGTCGTTGGCCCGCTCGGCTTCCTCACGGCAGGGGCCGCACACGGTCCGGCCGGGCTCGGTCGGGCGGAACGCCCGCTTCTCGCAGCGCTCGCAGGTGACCGGTAGCAGGGGCGCCGTGGTGCCGGTGGCGGTGTACTCGGGGCTGCCGGAGACCGGCGGGCGGGTGGGGTCGGCGGTGGCGATGAGCTGGCGCAGGTGGAACAGCGGCCGGTTCACCGGGGTGTCCCGGTGCAGGTGGGCGTACCAGTCGGCTTCACCCCAGGTGCCCGCGTGGGCCTTGTAGGCGCGGGCGAGCGCCCCGATCCCGCGCTGGCGCGTGGTCTCCCAGCCCGACTCCCACGGGGCCGAGGCGAACCACGGCATGCGCAGCAGCAGGGCCTCAGCAATGTCGTGGAACCACTTGTCGTCGCGGGCGTGGTGCGTCGGTGCCTTGGGCATCTCCACCCGGGCCAGCCCGGGGTTCAGGGTGTACCGGTCGGGGTTGCGCAGCCGGCCGTTCGCGTCGTTGATCTGGTCGCGGGTGAAGTAGATCAGCTTGGCGCCGCTCTCGCCGAGGCACGGCCGGTGCCGCTCGATGGTGCGCACTGAGAGCCCGGCGGCCTTCGCGAGGACGGCGTCCTTGAGCTGGCCGCGCCAGCCGTGGGCGGCGTAGGCGCACAGGAGCTTGCCGCACGCGCGGTGCGGGGTTTTGACGCTCGTGGCCCAGTCCAGGGCAGTGGCGGCCGGACGCGGCTTGAAGGCCGGCCTTTCCAGCGTGGCGCCTTCGACGGGGGTCCGCCGGTCCTCCCCGATCAGCCCGCGCGTCTCCAGGTGTGCGAGGTGGAGGAAGGTCGCCCGTCGGCCAAGCTTGGCCAGCTCGCCGAGGCGGGCGATGGTCAGGCGGGCGGGGTCGGTGTGTCGGCTGAGCTGGGTGAACAGAGTGGAGCACGAGGCGCAGTCGCCGGGGCGAACATCGGCGTGTTGTGACACCAACGGGTCCTATCCGGCCCGGTCCCGCTTCGCGGGAGGGGGATCTCTCCCCTACACTCGGGCCTGTCGTGAGGCCCCTCGCCCTCGCCGGTAGCGCTCCAACGCTATGACCCGGTAGAGGCGGGGGGTTTCGTCGTCTCTGGGTGCTTCTGTTGATCGTCTTGGGTGGCGCTGAGACTACTCGCTGTTGCGGTGGGCGCTGGCGCCTTTCGTGATCATCAGCGGGTGGTGCGCCCTGAGCGGACCAGGCCGGGGAGTCGGATGCCGGGCTGGTCGAAGAGCTGCCAGCCGTCGCCCGGCCGTGTGGGCGGCTTCGAGAGGTGGAAGGCGCCCCGTTCGTCCACCACGATCAGGCCGTCTGCGTGCAGGTGGTGGAAGTGCAGCCACACGGCGTGTTCGGCCTGGTCGTGTCCGGCGTCCGTGCAGCTGATCCCGGGGCACACGTCTTCGTCCCCGTGGCAGTGGTGGTCTTCGTCGGGAAGGCCGGCCTGCTCGGCGAAGTCGTGCAGGCCGATCGTCTCGACCTCGCCGGGGGTGGTGGCGCTGGCCCGGACGAGCGTTTTGGTGCGGATCATCTCGTCAAGCTGCGTTGCGGCCCAGGGGATGCGCCCGCCGTAGAGGGGCGAGAGCAGCGCCATGTGCTCCGCCCAGTCCCGGGTGTCCTGCGGAGCTGTCTCCTGCAACACCGGTCGGCCATCGGGCCCCGGGATGATCCATTCCTCGTAGCCCTCGAACGGGGGCGGGCTGGCGAACAGCGGACTTTCGCGCAGCCTCCTGCGCAACTGCGCGGCGCGGGCGGGGTGCTTGCCGGGCTTCTTCCGGCCTTTGCTGACGGGCACAGCTTCGCCTTCCTTCTGATCAGCGGAGGGTGATGCCCCCGGCGTCCCCGGACGGGCGGGGCACTACGGACAGTCGAACGCGGCCGTTGGCCAGCGGCAGGAGTTCCACGGCGTGGAACGTGCCGTCGGCGGTGCCGAGCGCATCGGTGCTGAGCGCGTCGCCGGGCATCTCGTAGGAGCCGCCCTGGTCCATCAGCACGGCGATCAGCATCGCGTGGGACATGTCCTCGGGGGACGGCAGACCGCTCACGCGCTCTTCCTCTCCGGGGTGGCCTTCGCCGGGCGCTTGGCGCGGACCTCAAGGCCGGCGGCCCTGAGCCACGCGGCCAGGGTGTTCGGGGAGACCCCGGCCAGGTCCTTGATGCGGTTGCGCTGGGCGCCCGCTTGGGCGGCAGCCACGGCGGCGGCCCGGACCCTGTCGGTCATCCACTCTTCCGCTACGGCGCGCTCGGTCGCGGCCACGGCCACGGCGCGCAGCGCTTCGGCCTGCCGCTCTTCTGGAATCTCAACCATGCACGTCAGGCTACCTGAAAAGAAGCATCGAGAGAACTACTTGTATCGCGAGATTCATTCCCGTAGTGTCTTCCTCAGCACCAAACGGTGCGGCCCCGACCGGGCGCTGTAACGCCTGGTCAGGGCCTTGACCACCCCCCTTGCACAAGAAGGAGGGCGATCCGTGATGGATCGTACCGATCACGGGCGTGCCCAGACGCCCGACCCCACCCCCGTTCCCGCCCCGGCGCCCGAGCCGACCCCGGCCCCTGAGCCGGTGATCGTCGAGCGCGGCTCCGGCATCAGCGTGGTCTGGCCCCAGGACGGGGGTGCCCGATGAGCCACGCCGGTGGAACCCCCGTCCCCCAGCCGCAGCCCACGCCCCCGGCCCCGGCCCCGAAGGCCGGCCTCGCCGAGCGGACCCGGCACCTGATCACCACCCCGCAGTTCCTGACCGTGCTGACGGCCCTGCTGTTCGGCATGGCCGCCGCTGGTGGGGCCGGGGCGTTCATGGAGCACTACGACGCCCCGTTCTGGGCGGAGCTGGCCGTCGCCGAGCTGGTCGCGGTCGGCGTGATGCTCGGAGCCTTCGAGGCGCTGGGCGCCCTGCTGCGCCGCATCGACGCCAAGACCCTGTACGCGATCCAGGACGCCGCGATCACCGCGCACTGGGCCGGTACCTGCGGCTGCGCGGCCGGGGTGATGCTCGCCGACTGCGACGCCTGGAACGACGCGCTGGAGATGGCCGCCGAGACCGAGGGCGGTGCCCTGTGAACGCGAACCTCGCACACGCCCGGCGCCGCGCCGTCCTCGCGGCCCCCGCGCTGGCCGGGACCGCCGCGTCCATGGTCCTCACGGTCGCCGTGGTCGCCCTGTGGCTCGGCCCCCTGCTCGGCATCTGGCTCGGCCTGCTGATCGGCCTGGGCTTCGACGGAGCGTGGCTCGCCGCGCTCGCCTACGAACGCCGCCTGAGCGCCCAGGGCGAGCACGACTGGCGCGTCACCCTGGTGGGCTGGCTGTTCGGCCTCGCCGCCACCGGTCTCCTGGTGGTTCACGGGCTGACCGCCGGAGCGGGCACGGCGGCCTGGCTGGCCGTGAGCTGGCTGCCGATCGCCGCCAAGCTCCTCTGGTGGCTGCACGGCCTGTGGGAGGCCACCGAGGTCAGCCCGAGGGCGCTCGCGGAGATCGCCGCCGTGCGCCAGAGCGCCCGCGACGACGCGGCGGTCGCCCGCGCCCGCCTCGCCGCCCAGGTCGGCATGGACGTGGTCCGCACCCGGGCCGTCTCGTCGGCCGGGGCCCAGATGGCCAAGGCCCAGACGAAGGCCGCCCGGGTGCTGGCCGGGGCCCGCGCCGCGCTGGAGAACACCGCCCAGACGGACGACGGGCAGAACGCCGCGCTGACGGCGGTCACCGCCCCGCGCTGGGAGCTGCCGGAGTTCGTCCCCCTCGCGGCGGTGCGGCCCTCCACCACGGCCGCGCTCGTGGAGCGCGTCGCCTCCGGCGCCCGTGCGGCGGAGGGCGCGGCGGAAACCGCCGCGCAGGTCAGCGGCCCTTTCGCCGCCGCTGGTGGCCCGGCGCCCGCCGGGGTGCCGGTCTCCACGGCAGCGGCGGTGCGCTCCCTGCTGGCCCAGGGGGAGACCGATCCGGCGGAGATCACGCGGCGGGTGCCGGAGCTGACCGGGCGCCCCGCCACGAAGGGCACCCCGGCCACGGTGGCGCGGGTGATCCGCGAGACCCGGGCCGCCGCGAGCAAGACCGCCCCCGCCCCGTCCCCCTACCTCTGAGAGAGGCGATCGCCATGGCCCAGGAGCCCGAGCACTACACCACCGGCGAGATCCTCGCCTCCGCCTTCCTGATCGGCCGCGCCGTGGTCCGCACGGTGCGCGGCAAGGACATCGGCAAGGTCGACGCCGCGATCGACCGCCTCCAGGCGAAGGCCGTGGCCCGCGAGGAGGCCGACAAGGCCGCCCGCGAGGCGGCCGAGGCCGAGCGCCTGGCCGCCGAGGCCAAGGCCAAGGCCGCGAAGCGCGCCAACAGCTGGTTCTGACCGACCACCACGGGGCGGGCCCGACCGGGCCCGCCCCACCCCGACCAGGGAGGGAACCCCCGATGAACGCCACCACCGGCCTGTTCGCCGCCGTCTTCGTCCTGCTCCACGTCGCCCACCTGCTCGCCGACTACCCGTTCCAGACCGACCACCAGGCGGCCCACAAGGCCGGACACGGCTCCATCAGCCGCCGGGCGCTGGCCGCCCACGCCGTCACCCACGTGACCGTCTCGCTCGTGCTGCTGATGGTCGGTGAGGCGGTGCTCGGCTTCCACGTCGGCGCGGTGCCGGCCGTCCTCGCGCCGCTGTGGCTCGGCCTGAGCCACGCCGCGATCGACCGCCGCTGGCCCGTGACCCGCTGGATGACCTGGGCCCGCCAGGCCGGATTCGCCGCCCACGGGGGCGCCGCGCATGTAGACCAGACGGCGCACGTGGCGCTGGGCGTCCTGCCCGCTGCGCTGCTGATCGCCGCCCTGTCCTGACCGACCCGCACGCCGGGGCGGGCCCACCCGGGCCCGCCCCGCCACTACGAGAGGAACCCCATGGACGACGTCACCCGCGAGGGCGTCCAGGCGTACTACCGGCTGCAGCAGGCGCTGCTGTCCGTCGCCAAGGACCCGGCCGCCCTGGCCCAGCCGGACACCGAACAGCGGCTGAGCGCGGTCGCGTGGGAGGCCAACGCCGCGATGGAGAAGGCCGGCCTTCTCGGCGCCGACCCCGCGTACGTGCTCGGCCTGGTCCGCCAGCTCTACCCGCACTTCGACACCGAGGAGAAGATCTGATGCCCGAGTTCCGCGCCGGTGACCACGTCGAGATCCTGGAGTGCGTCACCGACCCCTGGGCGGTCGGCAAGACCGGCAAGGTCTTGGACGACCTGCGCGACGACCAGCTGATCCCCAGCGACCTGACCGGCGGGAAGTGGACCGTCAAGCTCGACGGCTGGTTCGCCGGATCGGCGCTCTGCCACTCCTACGAGATCCGCAAGGTGGGCTGACCATGCGCTACATCGCCTTCGACGCCCCGTCCGCGAACGAGGCGTACGCCCAGGCGCCGGACCTGGCCCAGGAGGAAGCCGCGGTGACCCTGCTGCGCCGCGAGCTGGCCGCCGAGAACCGGTCCGCCTTCCACCCGGACGTCTCGGTGCCCGAGCTGCGCGAGGTCCGTCTGCGGGCCGCTGCGGTCGCGGACCGGCGGTGGTGGTCCACCCGGACCGACGAGGCGCTGCACGCCGCCGTACGGGCCGCGTGGGCGCTCATGGAGCACGACCGCCAGCACGGTGACGAGGTGGCCGGACCGTACGGGCCGGACTCGATCGAGTGGGACGCCGAGGGCGGCCCGCGCGCCTACGTCCGCCAGGAGTACCGGCACTGGCTCACCGTGCCGCCCGGGTGCGCGGACCCCTGCCCCGACGACGCCCCGTGCCCCTGGCACGGCGGCTGACCGGCGAAAGCACTGGCCGCCTGTCGGGGGCGGCGCGCACACTGACTGACTCACGCTCTGCTGATCACTGATCACGGGGGGAGCGCGCGGCGGACCATGCACCGGTCCGCCGCGCAGCGGCTCCCCCACCTCACGAAAGGGAAGCCGCGGTGGCAATCCTGGCAGCAGCAAGAACCGTGCACAGCGCACTAACCGGCCTCTCGGCCACGTCCACCCCGATGCCCACCGGCACCCCCGCGCCCGGCCAGGC
>NZ_JBIDAK010000062.1:0-3072 GCF_043202455.1 Kitasatospora sp. NPDC048194 | reverse complement strand
AGGTGGCAATCCTGGCAGCAGCAAGAACCGTGCACAGCGCACTAACCGGCCTCTCGGCCACGTCCACCCCGATGCCCACCGGCACCCCCGCGCCCGGCCAGGCCGGGCAGGAGAACGGGTTCACCAAGGCGGTCGGGGCCGTCGTGGAGTGGCTCAAGACCAACGTGCCCGCCACCTGGTGGCCGTGGATCGTCGGCGTGGTCGCCATCGTCGTGTGGGTGGCCCACAGCGCCTCACAGCCCGGCCAGAAGGGCGAGTGGGCCCGCGAGCTGTCCAAGAACACTGGCGAGCTGCTCCGGACCCTCGCCGGGTTCGTGTGGCGGCTGTGCACCGGCCGCGAGCTGGTCAAGCCCAAGGCCGAAGGGGAGGAGGGGGCCAAGCCGGGCACCGGCGCCACCTTCCTCAAGCGCGGCCGGCGCCCCGTGACGGCCGAGGAGCTGGCCGCCCCGGCCGCTGCGCACGGGTCGGTGGCCGCGCCGATGGCCGTGCCGATGCGCCCGCTGCGCGAGGTGCTGGCCGAGTGGGAGGGCTGGCTGGCGGGAAAGGCCGGCGCCGCTCCGGGCTGGCAGCTCCGTGCGGGGCTGTGGGCCGTGCGCATCGGTGCCACCGTCCGGCACGGGGCCGTGGCCGTGGGGCGCTTCCTGCGGGGCGTGGCGGGGGTTCTGCGGGCCTGCGGGCGCTTGCTGGGGGACTGGGCCCTGTGGCCCTACAGCGCCCGCCTGGCGGCCCGTCTGGCCCTCTTCGGGGCCGTGGCCCTGTGGTGGTTCTCCCCCGGCTGGGCCTACGTCCTCGGGGGTGCACTGGCACTTACGGTGCTGGGTATCGCTGGCACCGGTCCGGCCGGGCTCGGCAAGTGGCACTACCGCGTCCCGGGCCATGACGAGGTGTACGGCCCGGCCCTCTGGCTCGTGCTGCGCCCCGCGCTGCGCCTGCCCGACGAGGCCTACTGGGAGACCTACCTGACCCTCTCCACCGATTTGCAAGATCAGGACGCCTGTATCACCCTCACCATCCCCCGGACGTGGTCCGGCGGGGCCCAGCACCAGACCGCGATTCAGGACGCCGTCATTTCACGAATGCCCCCGCAATTCGGGGAATGGGTCGTGAATTGGCTGCTCTACGACATTGAAAAGCCCAGGGTGGAATTCACCAAGAAGCCCAAGCCGAAGCCCAAGCCGAAGCTGCCGGAGATGGTCGAGTGGGTGCCCTCCGACAACGTGCGTGAGGTCATGGTCGGCCAGGTCCACGCCGGGATGAAGCTCATCCAGACCCAGACCGCCACCCCGCACTGGGGCGTGGCCGGTGGCACCGGCGCGGGCAAGTCCACGACCCTCTACATGGCCGTGGTGCACCACCGGCTTCACGGCGAACTGGTCGACATCATCGACACCAAAAAGAACAGCCTCGCGCTCGCCGAGGGACACACCGGCGTCCGGGTGCACAAGACGGCCCGCTCCGGCGTGGCCGCGCTCGGCGAATTTCTGGTCTCCATGCAGGCCGCCGAGGAATGGAACGGACGGGCCTTCCGGGATTACACAGGCGACATGCCGCGACCGGTGCCGCGCGTCCTCATCTGCGATGAGTGGCCGACGTTCTACCTGGCCGCTCTCAGCTGGTGGCAGCACGGAATCAAGGGCAAGGGAAAGCCGCCATTCCTGGCGTGGTTCGCCACGATTCTTCTCCAGGGCCGCAGCTCGGATCACCGCGTCATCATCGGCACTCAGCAATTCTCGCTGGAGATGTTCGGCGGTCAGACCATGGTCCGCGATCAGGTCGGCACGAAAATGATCGTCGGGCCGACCACGGACCCGTCATGGGTGGTGGCGTTCGGGCAGAAAGCCGAGCGCATCGACTATGACACCAGCGTGGTCGGACGGGGCGTCATCCAGAGTGCCGCGAACGGGCCCGTGGAGGAAATCCAGTTCCCCTTCATCACCCCGCACGTGGAGGAATTCCTGAAGGACTGCCCCAAGGCGCCCGAGTGGTTCGACCGGGGCGAGATGGCCCCGTGGATCACCGAGGAAGACCTGATCGAGGCCGCCGCCCTGGCCGTGCCCGGCTTCCTGCCCGGGGGGCAGTACAACAAGGTGTCCCACGGTGGGACACTCCCGAAGAACGGGGCCCGTGGCCTGCCTGGCCCCAGGTCAGAGGCCGTGACCACCGGCCCGGTCACACCCGATGGGACAGCCCCTGTGACCCTCACCAAGGGCGAGGCCGGCACCCCGACGCCCGAGGACGGACCCGCGATGTTCACCATGCGCGAGGCGTGCGAGAAGGCCGTTATCCCGGCCAGCTACGAGACCGCCCGCAAGCGGAAGTCCCGGGCCGCCAAGCGGGGTGTGGAACTCCCCGAAGGCATCACCGTGGAAGGCGTCACCAAGTGGACTGCGGAGGAAATCACCACCTGGTGGGCGGCCACCGAAGGCCAGGGCTGACAAAGCCCTGAGCGCCCCTCAGACGGCCCCTCTCCCTCGCAATGGGGAGAGGGGCCGCCGCGTCTCTGTCAACGCCTCACAGGGCCCATTACCGGCCCCGCCCGGAAGGGGCACCGGAGCTGCGGCAGGATTCCCTGACAGCCGAAACTGATACACCGCCAACCGGGCGGAGCCCGGAGGAGGGTAGGGCCCTCTACCCGAAATTCACGACACATCGTCAACGCCCGCCTGAGAAGCGGGCGGGGAGGGGATGGGGCCGAATCCCGGGAACTACACAATGAATCATCAACAAGCCCCGGAAAAATGCCCGAACGCATCACGCGAAAACCGGCGACACGAGAAATCGGGGCGGAGCCCCAGCGCAAAGTCAAGGCCATTTCGAAAGGAATTGAGAAAAGGCAGACCTGAGGCAGCGTCAGATCAGCGCCGGACCGGCCCGAGCCACCCGCTCCCCCAGCCAGCCGCTGCGGAGCGCAGCGAAGCAGCAAAACCCCTGATCAGAGCCAGGATCTAGACCAAACGGTCTGGACCACTGACCACCGCGCAGCGGTGGTCCAGACCGCGCGACGCGCGGTCCCCGGCCACGCGGAGCGTGGCCGACCGGAGCGGCGCAGCCGCGAGGGACCCGCTCCGCGGG
>NZ_JBIDAK010000061.1:0-15178 GCF_043202455.1 Kitasatospora sp. NPDC048194 | reverse complement strand
CCTGCGCGATCTGGCACAACCGGACCACAGACCAGCCCGCGACCCGCTCACTGATCGCCTACGACCACTGACCGACTTCGGAACTACTCGTCTAGGGCCGCGCGCCGACATCGGGCGGCTGGCCTACGAGTTCTGCGCCGGCTGCTCCAGCGACGTCCAGCTCAAGGGCCCGGTCGACCGGCACCGACTGGCGGACCAGCCGCACGTCGCCACGGGTGACGCCACCCTGCTGCACAACCTGTTCGACGTCCACGACCCGGCGGCCGAACGAGCGCTCGCCGCAGGGAAGTTGGTGGTCTTCGACCGTTCGCTGATCGGCGCCGACGGCAGGGCGGTGATGCTGCTGCGCGGGGGCGGCGGCCCGGTGCAGCCTGGGCAGATCCCCAAGCCCGACCTCCAGGAGGTCCCGGTGGACGCGGTCCTGGTCGACGACCCGGACGCCGCCCGCTTCGCCCAGGGGCTGATGCCGACCACCGCGGCGGCCCTGCTAGGGCTCGCGTCCCGGCCGGACGGAGCCGTCTGGCGGCCGGCCACCCCACCGGACCGCACCGCGCAGCAGCGCGCCGAGGCCGTCGCGATCCGGCTGGACCGGTTCGCCCGCCTCGACGTCGAACGCGGCTACCAGCCGAAGGGCGACGCCCTCACCCTCGCCCTCACCGGCTTCGCCGGGCTGGTCGTGCTCGGCGCGGCCGGGATCGCCACCGGACTCGCGGCCGCCGACTCCCGGCAGGACCAGGCGACGCTCGCCGCCGTCGGCGCGCCGCCGCGGATCCGGCGGACCATGGCGGGGCTGCAGTGCGCACTGATCGCGCTGCTGGGGGCGGTGCTCGGGGCGGCCAACGGGTTCGTCCCGGCGGTGGGGCTGCTGAAGTCCCGTGCGAGCGGGACCGGTTCGCCCTCGCCGCTGATCGCCGCGCCCTGGGGGGAACTGCTGCTGGTGGTGCTGGTGCTGCCGGTGGTCGCCGGGCTGCTGGCGGCGCTGTTCACCCGCTCCCGGGTGCCGCTCGCTCGGCGGCTGTCATGAGGAGGGGCTCGGGCGCGGGCGCGGAAACGGGCACGGGCACGGGCTGAGCACCGGCTTCGAGCACCGGCCGGCGGCCGGACAGCACCCGCGCCACCAAGGGCGCCCGCCCCGTCACCCCGGGGGCGGGCGCCCGCCGCCGTCGGCCGCACCGGCGCCCCGGCCGCTCCGTACGGACGGTTGCGGGCGGCAAGGGCGCCGAGGTCAGTGCGGGCGGCCAGGGCGGCCAGGGCGGGCAGCCAGGGCCGCCAGGGCGGCCGCCCGAGCACGCGCGGCTAGGGCCCGTCTTCAAACCCCCGTCGTCCGCCCGAAGGGCGGGCGGGGCGGCGTTGGGGTGCGTGCCTCGCAAGGCGGAGGATGGGGGCACCTCCCGGCCGAAGGCTGGGGTGGGGGCACCTCCCGGCCGGAGGCTGGGGGAGAGTCCATGCGGTGGGGGCACCTCCCGGCCGGAGGCTGGGGGCCATCGGCGACCGACGACAACGCGGCGAGGCGCGTGCCCTGGGGGCACCTCCCGGCCGAAGGCCGGGGGAGCGTCGGCCCGCAGGCGGGGGTTTGAAGACGGGCTCTAGGGGCGGACGGCGCCCATGTACGGCATGGCGTCGATCGGCAGCACCTCGACGTTCTTGCCGGTGCGGGGCGCGTGGATCATCTTGCCGTCGCCGATGTAGATGCCGACGTGGTGGATGTCGGCGTAGAAGAAGACCAGGTCGCCGGGCTGGAGGTCGGCGCGGGCGACGCGCGGGCCGTCGTTCCACTGGTCCTGGGACATCCGGGAGAGCTTGACGTCCGCCGCGCGGTAGGCGGCCCCGGTGAGGCCGGAGCAGTCGAAGTCGTCGGGGCCGGTGGCGCTCCACCGGTAGGGCTTGCCGAGTTGGGCGTAGGCGAACCGGACGACGGCGGCGGCGCGGCCACTGGCGGGCGGGGCGGGGGCGTTCGGGTCCGGACGCTGGGCCGAGCGGGAGGCGCGGTCGGCGGCGGCCGCCTTCTGGGCTTCGGCCTTGGCCTTCTCGGCCGACTGCTGGGCGTTGACCTTGGCCCGCTCCTCGGCGCTGAGCTGGTTGAGCGTGGCCTGCGCCTCGGAGAGCTTGGCCTGGATCCGCTTCTTCCGCTCCGCCAGTTCGGTGCCGGCGGAGTCGAGCCGGGCGAGGGTGGCGGTGGCCTCGGCGCGGTCCTGGTCGAGCTTGCGCTGTTCCTCCCGGGCCTGCCTGAGCAGGGCCGTCTGGCTGTCGGCGACCTGGTTCCACACCGAGGCGCGCTCCAGGTAGGCGGCCGGGTCAGCGTCGAGCATCAGCCGGACGGACGGGTCGATGCCGTTGTTGCGGTACTGCTCGGCGGCCACGCCGCCGAGCCGGGTGCGGAGTTCGTTCATCGCCTCCTGGCCGCGGGCCACCTTCTCCTGGATCCGACTGGCATCGCCCTGGAGCTTCTGCTGCTGGGCCTGGAAGCCGTTGTACTGCTCGACGGCCTGCTCGGCCTCCTCGTTGAGCGCGTCCACCCGCTCCCTGACGGTGGCGAGGTCCGGGCGCGGCTCCGCGTCGGCGGTGCCGGAGGCGAGCACCGCGCCCCCGGCCACCGCCGTGGTGAGGACCGCCAGGCGGGCCCGGCTCGGGGGGCTGGGCTTGCGTCGTTTTCCCATCGCGGTGGGTTCTCCTTCGGGGGGTGCGGGGGCTTTCGGGGAGGTGTGGTGACACCCGTTGAACGTTCGAGGGACGGCTCCGGGTTGCTTCCGGCGCGCGAGTCCTCGGGACACTCCCCGACGGGCCGAGTGCACGCCCCCGAGACACTCCCTGACCTGCGGAGTGCTACGACTGCGCCAAATCGAGAACAAGGTCACACACGACGCCCCTCCTGCCGTCCTGCGAACGGGCGCTAACCTGCGGGCATGAAGGTCCCGCCCGAAGGGCTCCCCCTCGCCGCCGAGTTCCCGGCCGCGCACCGTGAGCAGTGGCAGCAGCTCGTCGAGGGCGTGCTGCGCAAGTCCGGTGCCCAGCCCGAGGACGCCGCCGCCGCCGAGCGGGCGCTCAGCACCCCCCTCCAGGACGGCCTGCGAGCCCTCCCCCTGTACACCGCCGAGGACAGCCCGGTCGAGGCCGGCTACCCCGGCTTCCCGCCGTTCGTCCGCGGCGGGCGGCCGCACGGTTCCGCCGTCGCCGGGTGGGACGTCCGCCAGCGGCACGCCGACCCGGACCGGCGGCGCACCAACGAGGCGGTCCTCGCGGACCTGGAGAACGGGGTCGGCTCGCTCTGGCTGGAGCTGGGCGGGGCCGGCCTGCCGGTGTCGGCCCTGCCGGAGGCGCTGAACGGGGTGTACCTGGACCTGGCCGCGGTCGCGCTCGACGCCGGGCCCGAATTCGCCGACGCCGCCGAGCGGTTGTTCAAGCTGTACGAGGAGCGCGAGGTCTCCCCCGCCTCCGCCGCCGGCAACCTCGGCGCCGACCCGCTGGGCCTCCAGGCCCGCTCCGGAGACGCCACCCGGACCGGCGCGCTGCTCGCCTCGGCCGCCGCACTGGCCGGCCGCTGCGCCGCCGAGTACCCGAACGTCCGGGCGGTGACCGTCGACGCCCTCCCTTACCACGAGGCCGGCGCCTCCCCCGCCCAGGAGCTGGGCTGCTCGCTGGCCACCGGCGTCGCCTACCTGCGCGCGCTGACCGCCGCGGGGCTGTCGGTGGACGCCGCCCTCGGGCAGCTGGAGTTCCGCTACGCCGCGGACGCCGACCAGTTCCTCACCATCGCCAAGTTCCGGGCCGCGCGCCGCCTCTGGGCCCGCGTCGCCGAGGTGTCCGGGGGGTCCGCCGAGGCCTCGGCGCAGCGCCAGCACGCCGTCACCTCCCGGGTGATGATGACCGCCCGCGACCCGTGGGTGAACATGCTGCGCACCACCGTCGCCTGCCTCGCGGCCGGGGTCGGCGGCGCCGACGCCGTCACCGTGCTGCCCTTCGACAGCGCGCTCGGCCTGCCGGACGCCTTCGCCCGCCGGATCGCCCGCAACACCCAGTCGATCCTGCTGGAGGAGTCCCACCTGGCCCGGGTGGTCGACCCGGCCGGCGGTTCCTGGTACGTCGAGCAGCTGGGCGAGGAGCTGGCCCGCGCCGCCTGGGCCTGGTTCCAGGAGATCGAGCGGGCCGGCGGCCAGCGCGCCGCCCTCGCCTCCGGCCTGGTCGGCGACCGGATCGCCGCGACCTGGGCCGAGCGCTCCGAGCGGCTCGCCAAACGGCGCGAACCGGTCACCGGCGTCAGCGAGTTCCCGCACCTGGACGAGCAGCCGCTGGTCCGCGAGCCGGCCCCGGCCGGCCACACGGGCGGCCTGCCCCGGGTGCGCCGTGCCGAGGCGTACGAGGCGCTGCGCGACCGCTCGGACGCGGTGCTCGCCGCCACCGGCGAGCGGCCGAAGCTGTTCCTGGCCTCGATCGGCACCGCCGCCGCCCACACCGGGCGCACCACCTTCGCCGCCAACCTGTTCCAGGCCGGCGGCATCGCGACCGTCTCGGCCGAGGGCATCGACCCGGCGGTGTTCGCCGAGGCGTTCAGCGCCTCGGGCGCGAGCGTCGCCTGCCTGTGCTCCAGTGACGCCCTGTACGCCGAGCACGCCGAGGCGGTCGCCACCGCGCTGCGCGCGGCCGGTGCCCGGCGGGTGCTGCTGGCCGGCCGGCTCGCCGAAGCGCCCGCCGGAGTCGACGAGTTCATCCACGCGGGCGGGGACGCCGTCGCCGTCCTGACCTCCCTGCTGGACCAGATCACCGGTGCGCGCAGCGCCGACGAGGACGAGGTGGCGCGATGATCCCCGACTTCACCGGAATCGGGCTGGACGGCGACGCCGCCACCCGGGCCGACGGCGCCGGCACCGCCGGCGTGACCGAGGACCAGTGGCGGGCCGCCTGGCGCCGGTCCACCGGCAAGGACGTCGACGAGCTGGTCTGGGACACCCCCGAGGGCATCGGCGTCAAGCCGCTGTACACCGCCGCCGACCTGACCGGCCTGGACTTCCTGGACACCTACCCGGGCATCGCCCCGTACCTGCGCGGGCCGTACCCGACCATGTACGTCAACCAGCCCTGGACGGTCCGCCAGTACGCCGGCTTCTCGACCGCCGAGGAGTCCAACGCCTTCTACCGCCGCAACCTGGCCGCCGGCCAGAAGGGCCTGTCGGTCGCCTTCGACCTGCCGACCCACCGCGGCTACGACAGCGACCACCCGCGGGTCACCGGCGACGTCGGCATGGCGGGTGTGGCCATCGACTCGATCTACGACATGCGCCAGCTGTTCGACGGCATCCCGCTGGACCGGATGTCCGTGTCGATGACCATGAACGGCGCGGTGCTGCCCGTACTGGCGCTGTACATCGTCGCGGCCGAGGAGCAGGGCGTACCGCCCGAGAAGCTCGCGGGGACCATCCAGAACGACATCCTCAAGGAGTTCATGGTCCGCAACACCTACATCTACCCGCCGCAGCCGTCGATGCGGATCATCTCGGACATCTTCGCGTACACCTCGCAGCGGATGCCCCGGTACAACTCGATCTCCATCTCCGGCTACCACATCCAGGAGGCCGGGGCCACCGCCGACCTGGAGCTGGCCTACACCCTGGCCGACGGGGTGGAGTACCTGCGCGCGGGCCTGGACGTGGGGCTGGACGTGGACGCCTTCGCGCCGCGGCTGTCGTTCTTCTGGGCGATCGGCATGAACTTCTTCATGGAGGTCGCCAAGCTGCGCGCGGCCCGGCTGCTGTGGGCCAAGCTGGTCCGGCAGTTCGACCCGAAGAACCCGAAGTCCCTCTCGCTGCGCACCCATTCGCAGACCTCGGGCTGGTCGCTCACCGCCCAGGACGTGTTCAACAACGTGACCCGGACCTGTGTGGAGGCGATGGCCGCCACCCAGGGGCACACCCAGTCGCTGCACACCAACGCCCTGGACGAGGCGCTGGCGCTGCCCACCGACTTCTCCGCCCGCATCGCCCGCAACACCCAGCTGCTGCTGCAGCAGGAGTCGGGCACCTGCCGGGTGATCGACCCCTGGGGCGGCTCGGCGTACGTGGAGAAGCTCACCCACGACCTGGCGGCCCGCGCCTGGCAGCACATCCAGGAGGTCGAGGCGGCCGGCGGCATGGCCAAGGCCATCGACGCGGGCATCCCCAAGATGCGCGTGGAGGAGGCCGCCGCCCGCACCCAGGCGCGCATCGACTCCGGCCGCCAGCCGGTGATCGGCGTCAACAAGTACCGGGTCGACAGCGACGAGCAGATCGACGTGCTGAAGGTCGACAACTCGGCGGTCCGCGCCCGGCAGATCGAGAAGCTGCGCCGGCTGCGCGAGGAGCGGGACGAGGCGGCCTGCCAGGACGCGCTGCACGCGCTGACCCGCGCCGCCGAGGCCGGTCCGCAGCGCGGCGGCTCCCTGGACGGCAACCTGCTGCACCTGGCCGTCGGCGCGGCCCGGGCCAAGGCGACCGTCGGCGAGATCTCGGACGCCCTGGAGAAGGTGTACGGCCGTCACTCCGGCCAGATCCGTACCATCTCCGGTGTGTACCGAGACGAAGCGGGCCCGTCGGCCCCCCTCCAGCGCACCCGGGACCTGGTCGAGCGGTTCGAGCAGGCCGAGGGGCGCCGCCCGCGCATCCTGGTCGCCAAGATGGGCCAGGACGGCCACGACCGCGGCCAGAAGGTGATCGCCACCGCCTTCGCCGACCTCGGGTTCACGGTGGACGTCGGCCCGCTGTTCCAGACCCCGGCCGAGGTCGCCCGCCAGGCCGTCGAGGCGGACGTGCACATCGTCGGGGTCTCCTCGCTGGCCGCCGGGCACCTCACCCTGGTGCCCGCGCTGCGCGCCGAACTCGCCGCGGCGGGCCGGGAGGACATCACCATCGTGGTCGGCGGGGTGATCCCCCCGCAGGACTTCGACGCGCTCCGCGAGGCGGGCGCGGCGGCGGTCTTCCCGCCCGGCACGGTGATCCCGGACGCCGCGTACGACCTGCTGAAGTCGCTGGCGGCCGACCTCGGCCACGAGCTGTGACGGTCTGACCCGGATGCCTCCGCGGACGATCGACCTCGACAGCTACGCGGCGGGGGTCCTGGACGGCTCGCGCGCCTGGATCGCGCGCGCCGTCACCCTCGTCGAGTCCAGCCGGCCCGACCACCGCGCCCTCGCGCAGCAGCTGCTCCAGCGGCTGCTGCCGCACGCGGGCGGGGCGGTCCGGGTCGGCGTCACCGGTGTGCCCGGTGTCGGCAAGTCGACCTTCATCGACTCCTTCGGGACGATGCTCACCGGCCTCGGCCACCGGGTCGCGGTGCTCGCCGTCGACCCGACCTCGAGCCGGACGGGCGGCTCCATCCTGGGCGACAAGACCAGGATGGAGCGCCTCGCCGTCGACCCGAACGCCTTCGTCCGGCCGTCGCCGACCTCTGGGACGCTCGGCGGGGTCGCCAAGGCCACCCGGGAGTCGATGGTGGTGATGGAGGCGGCGGGGTACGACGTCGTCCTGATCGAGACCGTCGGCGTCGGCCAGTCCGAGACGGCGGTGGCCGGGATGGTCGACACCTTCCTGCTCCTCAGCCTGGCCCGCACCGGCGACCAGCTCCAGGGCATCAAGAAGGGCGTCCTGGAACTGGCGGACGTCATCGCCGTCAACAAGGCGGACGGCCCCCACGAGCGCGACGCCAAGGCGGCCGCCCGCGAACTGGCCGGCGCCCTGCGCCTGTTGCAGGCTCCCGACGCGGCGTGGACCCCGCCGGTCCTGACCTGCAGCGGCCGCGACGGCGCCGGGCTGGACGTGCTGTGGGAACGCCTCCAGCAGCACCGCAAGGTCCTCGACGCGACGGGTGCGCTGGCCGCCAGGCGCCGTGACCAGCAGGTCGAGTGGACCTGGTCCATGGTCCACGACCAGCTCCACGCCCGGCTGCACGAGCACCCCGAGGTGCGGCGCCTCGCCCCGTCGCTGGAAGCCGAGGTCCGGGCCGGCACCCTGCCCGCGGGGCTGGCCGCCCAGCGGATCCTGGACACCTTCTTCGGCGCCTCCTGACTCTTCGGCGCCTCCCGACCGGACAGGCCGGCGGGCCGGGCAGGGTCAGGCCCGGGCCCCGGCGGGCCGGCGGACGGCCGCGGCCCGCCGGGCGGCGGCCTGGCGGGAGCGGCGGACGAGCAGGTGCACCCGCTGGACGGCCACGAAGCGGTTCATCGCATCGGCCAGGGTGAGCCGGTACTTCAGCCGGAGCTGGGCGTTGAGGCCGGCCAACCGCTCCGTGCCGATGGCGTGCAGGAGCCGGCTGACGTGCCGCTGGTAGACCTCCCAGTACGGCCGGTCGCCGTCCGGGACGGACCAGAAGAACATCGGGATCTCCTCGACCAGGCAGTTCAGGTCGTAGGCGCGCAGGTACTCGGCGAACTCCGGCTCGCTGCGCCCCTGCAGCCACTCCCGGACGAGTTCCATCGAGCGGACGCGGTCGATCAGGCCGCGCGGGTCGGTCTTCTTCTGGGTGATGGACAGCGCGCCGTCCTCACGCACCCGCCAGTGGTAGATCGGGTCGGCGAGCACGTCGACCCGCTCGGCCAGGAAGTGCAGGGGCACGCTGACCGGGGCGTCCTCGTACAGGATGCCCTCCGGGTAGAGGAGGCCCGCGGCGTCGAAGAAGGAGCGGCGGTAGACCTTGTTCCAGGCGGTGCGGTCGGTGACCAGGGCGGGCAGTTCGCTGACGTGGGTGCGCAGCCGGGTCTCCCGGAACGGGCGGCGGTGCGCGTGGGAGGGGGTCAGTCCGGTGGTGCGCAGCCGCAGCGCGTTGCCCGCGGCGAAGTCGGACCCCGTCCCGTCCAGGGTGCGGATCATCAGCTCGTAGGCCTGCGGTGGCAGGGTGTCGTCGCTGTCCACGAAGGCCAGGTACTCGGTGCCCGGGGTGAGGTGGCGCCAGCCGGTGTTGCGGGCCGCGCCGAGGCCCTTGTTCTCCTGCTGGACCAGCCGGAAGCGCCCGTCCTTGGCGGCGTACGCCTTGGCGATGACGGGGCCGTCGTCGGTCGAGCCGTCGTCGACCACGACGCACTCGAAGTCCTCGAAGGTCTGCGCCGCGATCGAGTCCAGGCACTCCGCGAGGTAGCGCTCGACGTTGTAGACCGGGACGACGACGGACAGGCGCGGCGCCATGGAAGGCCTTTCGCTCGGGAGCGGGCGGGCCGTTCGGCCGCCGACCGCCGGTGGCCGGCGGTGGTCCGAGCGTACCGACCGGACGCTCCCCGCGGGAGAACTGCGGATGGCGCCCAGTCTTCGGTTCGGTGCGCCCGGGCGTGCCGACAGCCCCGGATCCGCCCCGCGCACCCGCCGTGAGCTGGGCGGGGCCCCGGAACGCCCGACCGGTCCGGGGCCCCGCCGTCACCCGGAACGGGTCAGGCGCTCTTGACAGCCGCGAAGCGGGCCTGGACGTCCTGCCAGTTGACGACGTCCCACAGACGGGTGACGTAGTCCGGGCGGACGTTGCGGTACTGCAGGTAGTAGGCGTGCTCCCAGGCGTCGAAGGCGAGCAGCGGGGTGGTGTTCTGGCCCACGTTGCCGTGGTGGTCGTAGACCTGCTCGACGATCAGGCGCTGCCCGAGCGGCTCCCAGGAGAGGATGCCCCAACCGGAGCCCTGCACGCCGGTGGTGGCGTTGGTGAGCTGCTTCTTGAAGGCCTCGAAGCTGCCGAAGTGCTCGGCGATGGCGTCGGCGAGCTCACCCTCGGGGCGGTCGCCGCCCTCGGGGGACAGGTTCTGCCAGAACAGCGAGTGCAGCACGTGCCCCGACAGGTGGAAGGCGAAGGTCTTCTGCAGGCCGACCAGACCGCCGAACTGCTCCTTGTCGCGGGCCTCGGCCAGCTGCTCCAGGGTGTCGTTGGCACCCTTCACGTACGCGGCGTGGTGCTTGGAGTGGTGCAGCTCCAGGATCTCGGCCGACATCGCCCGCTCCAGCGCGGAGTAGTCGTACGGCAGGTCGGGAAGCGTGTAGGTGCCCATCAGGACACGGCCCCTTTCGGCGGGTTGGTAGTATCGATCGTGCCGGGACAACACTATTGCGCATCAGTTGCAGGAACGCACTATGGGCTCCTACATGTCTCCCACATCACGTCGGGCACAATGGTCACCCGTGAACGTAATGACCGACAATGGTGAGTGCCCATGACAGGGTCGCCGGTGGTGCTGGGCATCGAGTCCTCCTGCGACGAGACCGGCGCGGGCCTGGTCCGCGGTGGCGTGCTGCTCGGGCAGGCGGTGGCCTCCTCGATGGACGAACACGCCCGCTACGGCGGGGTCGTCCCGGAGATCGCCGCCCGGGCGCACGTCCACGCGATGGCTCCGGTCGTGCAGGAGGCGCTGGACCGCGCCGGACTGACGCTGCGTGACGTCGGCGCCGTCGCCGTGACGACCGGCCCGGGGCTGGCCGGGGCGCTGCAGGTCGGAGTGGCCGCCGCCAAGGGCTACGCGTACGCGCTGGGCGTCCCGCTGTACGGGGTGCACCACCTCGCCGGGCACGTCGCCGCGGCGGCCCTCGACGGCGGACCGCTGCCCGACCCCTGCGTGGTGCTGATCGTCTCCGGCGGCCACACCTCCCTGCTCCTCGTCCGGGACCTCGCCCGCGACCCGATCGTCCACCTCGGCGACACCCTGGACGACGCGGCGGGCGAATGCTTCGACAAGGTCGCGCGCATCCTCGGCCTGCCCTACCCCGGCGGCCCCGCGATCGACCGCGCCGCCCGCACCGGCGACCCGGCGGCCGTCCGGCTCCCCCGCCCGCTCACCGGGGCGCAGGACGACCCGTACGCGTTCTCCTTCTCCGGCCTGAAGACCGCCGCCGCCCGCTGGGTGGAGGCGCAGCGCCAGCCGCACGTCCCGGACGCGGCGGCCGCCCTGCAGGAGGCGATCGCGGACGTGCTGACCCGCAAGGCGGTGCGCGCCTGCACCGAGCACGGCATCGGCACCCTCGTGGTGGTCGGCGGGGTGGCGGCCAACTCCCGGGTGCGGGCGCTCGCCGAGCAGCGGTGCGCGGCGGCGGGGATCGCCCTGCGGGTGCCCCCGTTGCGGCTCTGTACCGACAACGGCGCCATGGTCGCGGCGATCGGCGACCTGCTGGTCCGCGCCGGCGCCGAGCCGGCACCGGCCGACCTCGCGGTGGACCCGTCGGCGCCGCTGGAGCGCGCCGCGCTCGGTCCGTCGCCGTCCAGGTGAGCAGCGGCGGCCGGACGGCGGGAGCGGCGGCAACGGCAGCAACGACTCGGAGACGGGAGGACGGGAGGGCGGGCGCGCCGCATGCTCAGCGGCGGACGGGGAAGGCGGACCGCGCGGGACACCCGTGCTCGCTCCCGTGGCCGGGACGCGCACCGGGAGTCACGATGGAGACCCGGCACCGGACAGGACCCAGCCCGATCGGAGTGCGATGAGCGACCAGCACAACCTCGTCCTGCTGACCTTCCCCGACGCCGCCGGCTGGCCGGCCGCCTTCGCCGAGGCGCAGCACCTGCCCGGCCTGCGGATGGCAGCCGCCCTGGAGCGCGACGGCGACGGGGTGCTGGAGGTGAAGGACACCTTCACCCGGGGCGCCGGTGTGGCCACCGTGGGCTCGGGGCTGCTGGGAGGCCTGGTGGGGCTGCTGGGCGGGCCGGTCGGGGTGCTGCTGGGCTTCGCGGCGGGTGCGGCGCTCGGCAACGCGGCCGAGGAGCACTCCGCGACGGAGGCCGGCGCCGCGCTGATCGTGCTCTCGCCCCGGGTGCCGGACGGCGGCGCACTGGTCGCGCTCGAGGTCCGGGAGGCCTCCCCCGGGCCGGCCGACGAGCTGGCGGCCGAGCACGGCGCGACGGTCGAGCGGATCGACGAGCACGCCTTCACCGAACAGGTCCGGGCGGCGGAGCGGAAGGCGGAGGAACAGCGGGAGGCGGAGCAGAAGGCCGGAGAGGCCTGAGCGGCTGCCGGGGCGCCGTACGCGGTGACGGGCGACGACGCGCGGCGGGAGTCCGGGGGCCGCTGCCCCGGACTCCCGCCGTCACCGCTCAGCCGGTCGCCCCGTCGAACCGGTCAACGGCTCGGCCGGCTCGGCCGGGTCGACCGGGTCGCCGCTCAGACCAGGTCGAAGCGGTCGGCGTTCATGACCTTGACCCAGGCCGCGACGAAGTCCTCCACGAACTTCTCCTTGGCGTCGTCGCTCGCGTACACCTCGGCGACGGCGCGCAGTTCGGAGTTCGAGCCGAAGACCAGGTCGGCGCGGGTACCGGTCCACTTGACCTGGCCGGAGGCGTCCCGGCCCTCGAAGGTGTGGGCGTCCTCGGAGGTGGACTTCCACGTGGTGCCCAGGTCCAGCAGGTTGACGAAGAAGTCGTTCGTCAGCACGCCCGGGGTCTCGGTGAAGACGCCGTGCGCGGACTGCTGGTGGTTGGCGCCGAGGACGCGCAGGCCGCCGACGAGGACGGTCATCTCGGGCGCGCTCAGGCCCAGCAGGTTCGCCTTGTCGAGCAGCAGGAACTCGGCCGGCAGGCGGTTGCCCTTGCCGAGCCAGTTGCGGAAGCCGTCGGCCTTCGGCTCCAGCGCGGCGAAGGACTCGGTGTCGGTCAGCTCCTGCGTGGCGTCCACCCGGCCGGGTGCGAACGGCACCTCGACCGCGAGGCCGGCCGCCTTGGCCGCCTGCTCGACGCCGACGCCGCCGGCCAGCACCACCAGGTCGGCGATGGAGACCTGCTTGTCGCCGGCCTGCGCGTTGAACTCCGCCTGCACGCCCTCCAGGGCGCGCAGCACGGTGGCCAGCCGGTCCGGCTCGTTGACCTCCCAGCCGGCCTGCGGCTGGAGCCGGATCCGGCCGCCGTTGGCGCCGCCGCGCTTGTCGCTGTTGCGGTAGGAGGAGGCCGCGGCCCAGGCGGTGGAGACCAGCTCGGAGACCGACAGGCCGGTGGCGGCGATCCGCCGCTTGAGGTCGGCGACGTCGGCGGCGTCGATCTGCTGGTAGGTGACGGCCGGCAGCGGGTCCTGCCAGATCAGCTGCTCGCTCGGGACCTCCGGGCCGAGGTAGCGCACGACCGGGCCCATGTCGCGGTGGGTCAGCTTGTACCAGGCGCGGGCGAAGGCGTCGGCGAACTGCTCCGGGTGCTCGAGGAAGCGCCGGGAGATCTGCTCGTACACCGGGTCGAAGCGCAGCGAGAGGTCCGTGGTGAGCATGATCGGGACGTGCCGCTTGTTCGGGTCGTGGGCGTCCGGGACGGTGCCCTCGCCGGCGCCGTCCTTCGGCTTCCACTGGAGGGCGCCGGCCGGGCTCTTGGTGAGCTCCCACTCGTAGCCGAACAGCGTCTCGAAGAAGCTGTTGTCCCAGGTCGTCGGGGTGGGCGTCCAGGTGCCCTCGAGGCCGCTGGTGATGGCGTCGCCGCCCACGCCGGTGCCGTAGCGGCTCTTCCAGCCGAGGCCCTGCTGCTCCATCGGCGCGGCCTCCGGGTCCGGGCCGACGTTGTCCGCCGGGCCGGCGCCGTGGGTCTTGCCGAAGGTGTGGCCGCCGGCGATCAGCGCGACGGTCTCCTCGTCGTTCATCGCCATCCGGTAGAAGGTCTCGCGGATGTCGCGGGCGGCGGCGATCGGGTCCGGGTTGCCGTTGGGGCCCTCGGGGTTGACGTAGATCAGGCCCATCTGGACGGCGGCGAGCGGGCTCTCCAGCTCGCGGTCGCCGGTGTAGCGCTTGTCGTCCAGCCAGGTGGTCTCCGGGCCCCAGTAGACGTCCTCGTCGGGCTCCCACTCGTCGACGCGGCCGCCGCCGAAGCCGAAGGTCTGCAGGCCCATGGTCTCGAGGGCGACGTTGCCGGCCAGCACCATGAGGTCGGCCCAGGACAGGCTGCGGCCGTACTTCTTCTTCACCGGCCAGAGCAGGCGGCGGGCCTTGTCCAGGCTGGCGTTGTCCGGCCAGCTGTTCAGCGGGGCGAAGCGCTGCTGGCCACCGCCGGCGCCGCCGCGGCCGTCGCTGATCCGGTAGGTGCCGGCGCTGTGCCAGGCCATGCGGATCATGAAGGGGCCGTAGTTGCCGAAGTCGGCGGGCCACCAGTCCTGCGAGGAGGTGAGCACCTCCTGGATGTCCCGCTTGACGGCCGGGAGGTCGAGGGACTTGAAGGCCTCGGCGTAGTCGAAGTCGGCGCCGAGCGGGTTCGCCACGGCGGGGTTCTTGGCCAGGATCTTCAGGTTCAGCCGTTCCGGCCACCACTGGCGGTTCCCGCCGCCCTGGGTGGGGTGGAGCGCGCGCCCGTGGTTGACCGGGCAGCCGCCCGCGCTCGCCTCAAGACCGGTTGCGTCGTGGTTCTCAGACATGGGAATCCTTCCCTACAAGGCGGATCACGGTGTCCATCTGCTACCTACGGCACCAAGTGCTGCTACCGCTGTGTACGGCCGCTGTTTCGGGGTAGCGGTGTCCTGCTGCGTCCTGTTGCTACCCAGGCTAGCGCCGGAGCCGATCCTACGGTGGACTCAATCCAAGTCAAGAAAGACACCAAAGCCAGATCCGATCGCGAACCGGACACCAGTGGATGTGTATTGGTAAACTCCGGTCTCCCCGTGACCTGAATAGGTGAACCGATATGAGTGACCTGCTGGAGCGGCTGCGCGGGCGCGGCTGGCGCCTCACCTCCCAGCGGCGCGTCGTCGCCGAGGTCCTGGACGGCGACCACGTGCACCTGACCGCTGACGAGGTGCACGTGCTCGCCGCCGAGCGCCTCCCGGAGATCTCCAGGGCGACGGTCTACAACACCCTCGGCGAACTGGTCACCCTCGGCGAGGTGGTCGAGGTCTCCACCGACGGACGGGCCAAGCGCTACGACCCCAACGCGCACCGCCCGCACCAGCACCTGGTCTGCACCGGCTGCGGCGCCATCCGCGACGTCCACCCCCTCGGCAACCCGCTCGCCGACCTCCCGGCGGACCAGCGCTTCGGCTTCGCCGTCTCCGGCGCCGAGGTCACCTACCGCGGGCTCTGCCCGTCCTGCGCGGGCTGAGCCCGCGGTCGACCGACCCGCGGGGGACGTCGGCGCCGGATCCGGCGGCCGGGCCGCCTCCTGAGGGGCGCCGCCGGAAACGGCGAGGGGTGGGCGCCCCCCCCCCGGGGGGGCCCCCCCCCCGGGCGGCCCCCCCCCCCCGGCCCCGCCCCCCCCCCCCCCGGGGCCCCCCCCCCCCCGGGGGCCCCCCGGGGGACCCGCC
>NZ_JBIDAK010000060.1:0-16098 GCF_043202455.1 Kitasatospora sp. NPDC048194 | reverse complement strand
GGGGGGGGGGGGGGGGGGGGGGGGGGGGGGGGGGGGGGGGGGGGGGCGGGGGGGGCCCCCCCCCCCCCCCGGGCGCGGGGGGGCGGGGGGCGGGGGGGGGGGGGGGGGGGGGGGCCCCCCCCCCGCCCCTCGTTCACGTCCGCAGAGCTCACTCGGTCGGGGTGCCGGCGCGCACGTCGGCCGCCTCGACCTCCTCGCGGGTGATGCCCAGCAGGTAGAGCACGGTGTCCAGGAACGGCACGTTCACCGCCGTGTGGGCCGCCTCGCGCACCACCGGCTTGGCGTTGAACGCCACCCCGAGACCGGCCGCGTTCAGCATGTCGAGGTCGTTGGCGCCGTCCCCGATCGCCACCGTCTGCTCCAGCGGCACCTTCGCCTGCTCGGCGAAACGGGCCAGCCAGCGGGCCTTGCCGGCCCGGTCCACGATCTCGCCGACCACCCGGCCGGTGAACTTCCCGTCCACCACCTCCAGGGTGTTGGCCGCCGCGAAGTCCAGCCCCAGCAGCTCCACCAGGTGGTCGGTCACCTGGGTGAACCCGCCGGAGACCACCGCCACCTGGAAGCCCAGCCGCTGGAGCGTACGGATCAGGGTGCGCGCACCCGGGGTGAGCCGGACCTCGGCGCGGACCTTGTCGGTCACCGACGCGTCCAGCCCCGCCAGCAGCGCCACCCGGGCGCGCAGCGACTCGGCGAAGTCCAGCTCCCCGCGCATCGCCGCCGCCGTCACCTCGGCGACCTTCTCCTCGCAGCCCGCGTGGGCGGCGAACAGCTCGATCACCTCGTCCTGGATGAGCGTGGAGTCCACGTCCATCACCACCAGGCGCTTCGCCCGGCGCTCCAACCCGGCCGCCACCACCGCGACGTCCACCCGCTGGGCGGCCGCCTCCTGGGCCAGCTCGGCCCGCAACTCCTCGGTGGCCACGCCGGAGACGGCCAGCTCGACCGCCGTCACCGGGTACTTGGCGAGTCGGAAGACACGGTCGATGTTGCCGCCGGCCGCGGTGATCCGGGAGGTCAGCGCGGAGACGGCGGAGGCCGTCAGCGGGTTGCCGAGCACCGTCACGTGCGAACGGCCCTCGCGGCGCGGCCGGTTGTCGCCGATGCCGGAGAGGATCTCGGCCTGGAGCTTCTGCTCGTCCGCCCAGCGGTGCACGGTGGCCCGCAGGCCGCCCTCGGCACCGGGCGCGGAGGGCGGGGTGACCAGGGCGCACAGCGTGATGCGTCCACGGGTGACGACCTGCTCGATGTCGATCACGTCGACGCCGAAGCCGGCCAGGGTGGCGAAGAGGCCGGCGGTGATGCCGGGGCGGTCCTTGCCGAACACCTTGACGAGCAGGGTGCGCTCGTCCGCGGTCCGGGGCTGGGCGGCGGGGAGGGGCTCAGCGGCCAGGGGCGATGCGTTCATGGTGAGTCCCACGCTACCCGTCGGCCGCGGCGCGACGGGCACCCGTCCACCTCCCGGGACACCGGTGCACCCCGGTCCGGTAGCAGCCTGGTCACAGTCACCCGGGGTGACTTTCACCGGCGGACGGAGGGCTGGAATGATTCCCCCCGTCAGTCAGAGGAACAGCGCACCCCCGGCCGGGGGCCACAATTCGGGGGAACCGAGAGAGCGGGGCAGGCGAGCAGTGCCGCAACTCGTCATTGAGATCAACGGACAGCAGCGGACCCTCGAGCCCGGGCGGTCCTACACCATCGGGCGCAACCCGCAGTCGGACTTCACGTTCGACGACGCCAGGGTGTCCTGGCAGCACGGGACCATCAGCTTCAACGGCAGCGGCTGGCTGCTGGACGACCACGGCAGCACCAACGGCACGTACGTGGCCGGCGCCCGCACCCTGCAGGCCCAGCTGTACCCCGGCGCCGTGGTGAACCTGGGCAACCCGGAGAACGGCCCCCGGCTCGCCTTCTCGGCGCCCGTCGCCGCGCCCGCCCCGCAGCCCTCCCCGGTGCACGACGCCGCCACCGCCCGCGGCCCCGTCCCGACGCCGCACCCGGCCGCGCCGCAGCCGGCCTGGCCGGGGCAGGACCCGTACCAGCAGCAGGCCTGGCCGGGCCAGCAGCCGCCGCCGCAGCAGTACGTGCCGCAGCAGCAGTACGCCCCCCAGCCGCAGCACGCGCCGCAGCCCCAGCCGCAGCACGGCGGATTCCCGCAGCAGCAGGGCTTCCAGCCGGCGCCGCAGCACGGCGACGGCGGCGGCCCGCAGCCCACGGTGATCCGCAACCTGACGGCCGGCATGCGCACCGTCAGGATCGGCCGTGCGCTGGACAACGACATTGTGGTGTCCGACCTCCAGGTCTCCCGCCACCACGCCGAGCTGCGCCAGCTGCCGGACGGCCGCTACGAGATCGTCGACCTCGGCAGCCACAACGGCATCTTCCTCAACGGACAGCGGGTCCAGCGCCAGCTGATGGGGCCGCAGGACCGGCTGACCGTCGGCCACTCGAGCTTCGTCCTGGTCGGCGACCAGCTGCAGGAGTTCGTCGACACCGGCGCGGTCTCCTTCTCCGCCCGCCACCTCACCGTCGAGGTCGAGCACAAGGGCGTCAAGAAGATCCTGCTCAACGACGTCAGCTTCGGCGTCCCGGAGAAGTCCCTGGTCGCCGTCATCGGCCCGTCCGGCTCCGGCAAGTCGACCCTGCTGCGCGCCCTCACCGGCTACCGCCCGGCCGACCGCGGCGAGGTGCTGTACGACGGCCGGAACCTCTACAAGCAGTTCGCCGAACTCCGCTCCCGCATCGGTCTGGTGCCGCAGTCGGAGATCCTGCACCGCGAGCTGACCGTCCGCACCGGCCTCAAGTACGCGGCCCGGCTGCGCTTCCCCGGCGACACCGAGGCCAGCGAGCGCGCGGCCCGGATCGACGAGGTGCTCTACGAGCTGCGCCTGGACAAGCGCGCCGACAACAAGATCACCGCACTCTCCGGCGGCCAGCAGAAGCGCGTCTCGGTCGCCCTGGAACTGCTCACCAAGCCCTCGCTGATCTTCCTTGACGAGCCCACCTCGGGCCTCGACCCGGGCATGGACCGCGAGGTCATGCAGATGCTGCGCGGCCTGGCCGACGACGGCCGCACGATCCTGGTCGTCACCCACTCGGTGGCCGAACTGGCCCTGTGCGACCGGCTGCTGGTGATGGCGCCGGGCGGCTCGGTGGCCTACTTCGGCCCGCCGGACGAGGCGCTGCACTTCTTCGGGTACGAGACCTGGGCGGACGTCTTCCAGGCCTTCGAGAACTACCCGGACCACGACTGGGCCGGCCGCTACCGCGGGTCCGTGCACTACCAGCAGTACTCCGCCCCGACCGTCGAGGCGGGCGAGGTGCAGCACGCCCAGGTCTCCCAGGAGGCGATCCGCCCGCCCAAGCCGCAGAGCTGGGGCTCGCAGCTGTGGACCCTGATGCGCCGCTACATGTCGGTGCTCGCCTCGGACCGCGGCTTCCTGGCACTGTCCGTGCTGCTGCCGGCGGTGATCGGCGCGGTCAGCGTGCTCATCCCCAACGAACCGGGGCTCGCACCCAACCCGAAGACCCAGCTCCACCTCAACAACGGGGCCGCGACGATCCTGCTGATCCTGGCGATCGGCGCCTGCTTCTCCGGGGCGGCCAACTCCGTCCGAGAGTTGATCAAGGAGCGGGCGATCTACGAGCGAGAACGGGCCACCGGCCTGTCCCGCTCGGCGTACATGATGTCCAAGATCATCGTGCTGGGCATCTTCTCGGTGATCCAGGGCGCGATCATCTCCGCCGTCGGCTTCCTGCCGCGCAAGCTCCCCGAGCACGGCCTGCTGGTCCAGAACACCCCGATCATCGAGATGACGATCGGCATGATCCTGCTGAGCTTCGCCGCGATGATGTTCGGCCTGATGATCTCCGCGCTCGTCAAGACCGCCGAGAAGACCATGCCGCTGCTGGTCATGTTCGCCATCGTCCAGGTCGTCTTCACCGGCTGCCTCTTCCAGATCTTCGGCAAGCCCGGCCTGGAGCAGGTCGCCTGGCTGATGCCCGCCCGCTGGGGCACCGGCATCGTCTCCACCACGCTCGACCTGTCGCACCTGATGGGCCCCTGGAACAAGGACTTCCAGAACCCCGAGTACGACCCGCTGTGGACGCACTCCGTCGCCCAGTGGTCGATCGACGCCGGCGTGCTGATCGCCATCTCCGTCGTGATCGGCGTGATCGTGACCCGGCTGCAGCGCCGGCACGAGCCGGAGGTCATGCAGAAGGGCTGACGGCCGACCAGGCCACAGGGCGCTCCTCCCACGGCCGGGGGAGCGCCCTGTTGCTGTCCCCCCCCCCCCGTGTCAGTCGCCCGCTCGTGCTTTCGCCAGGGGCTGTGGGTCCGGCGGCCTAGGTCGCCGGACCTGGGGCCGGGGCGGCCGGGGGCGGACGCGGGGGCGCTCCCGGCGGCGGTAGTTTGGCGGTATGCCCAGCTCGACCGGTGACCACCCGGCCCCCGACGGCCCGCCGCCCGCCTGTGCCCCGGCGGACGGAGCCGATGCCGCCTGCGACCCGCTGGCCGGCATCGAGGCCGTCAGCCGGGCCCTGCTCGCGATGAGCCGGCACCTGGAGGTCCGCGAGGTGCTGCGCCGCATCACCGCCTCCGCCCGGGAACTGCTCGACGCCGAGTACGCGGCCCTCGGCGTGCCCGACGACCACGGCGGCTTCGCCCAGTTCGTCGTCGACGGCGTCACCGACGAGCAGTGGCGGGCGATCGGCCCGCTGCCCCGCCAGCACGGCGTGCTCGCCGAGATGCTGCACGAGACCGGTCCCACCCGGCTCGCCGACGTCCGCAAAGCCCCCGCCTTCGAGGGCTGGCCCGCCGCCCACCCCGACATGGACGCCTTCCTCGGCATGCCGATCCTGGACGGCGAGGCCGCCGAGGACGAACCCCAGGTGATGGGCGTCATCTTCCTCGCCAACAAGCGCGGCGGCGGCCTGTTCACCGACCACGACGAGGAACTGCTGCGGATCCTCGCCGCCCACGCCGCCCTCGCGCTCTCCAACGCCCGCCTGTACGAGCGCAGCCGCGAACTCACCCTGGCCGGCGAACGCGCCCGGATCGCCCACGACCTGCACGACGCCGTCTCGCAGAAGCTCTTCTCGCTGCGGCTGACCGCCAACGCCGCCGCCAAGCTCGTCGACCGCGACCCCGGCCGCGCCCGCGCCGAACTCGCCGAGGTCGCCCGGCTCGCCGCCGAGGCCGCCGACGAACTGCGCGCCGTCGTGGTCGAACTGCGCCCCGCCGCCCTGGAGGAGGACGGGCTGAGCGCCACCCTCGCCTCCCAGGTGCAACTCCTCGACCGGGCGCACACCGCCGACGTCGCCTTCGCCGCCGACGGCGCGCGCGCCCTGCCGCCCGCCCAGGAGGCCGCACTGCTGCGGGTCGCCCAGGAGGCGCTGCACAACGCGCTGCGCCACTCCGGTGCCGGCCGGGTCACCGTCACCCTGGCCGGGACGCCCGCGCGCGGCGCGCTGCTGCGGGTGCGCGACGACGGGCGCGGCTTCGACCCGGAATCCGTCCGCCGGGCGGGCCGCCACCTCGGGCTGGCCTCGATGCGCGACCGCGCGGCCGCCGTCGGCGGCACGCTCACCCTGGAGTCCGCCCCCGGCCGGGGGACGCTCGTCGAGATGGAGGTCCCCGGTGCCTGAGAGCACGCCGTCGATCCGCGTCCTGCTGGTGGACGACCACCAGGTGGTCCGCCGCGGGCTGCGCACCTTCCTGGAGGTCCAGGACGACATCGAGGTGGTCGGGGAGGCCGCGGACGGGGCCGAGGGCGTCGAGCGCGCCCGCGCACTCGACCCGGACGTCGTCCTGATGGACCTCAAGATGCCCGGCGTCGACGGCATCGAGGCGCTGCGCACCCTCAAGGAGGAGGGCAGCCGGGCCCGGGTCCTGATCGTCACCAGCTTCACCGAGCACCGCACGGTGGTCCCCGCGCTGCGGGCCGGCGCCGCGGGCTACGTCTACAAGGACGTGGACCCGGAGGCACTGGCCGGAGCGATCCGCTCGGTGCACGCCGGCCACGTGCTGCTCCAGCCCGAACTGGCCGAGGCCCTGCTCTCGGACGACGGCCCGCGCGCCCCGCAGGGCCGCGGCGGTACCCTCACCGAGCGCGAGCGTGAGGTGCTCGGCCACATCGCGGACGGCCGCTCCAACCGGGAGATCGCCCGCAGCCTGCACCTGTCGGAGAAGACGGTGAAGACCCACGTCTCCAACATCCTGATGAAGCTGGACCTCGCCGACCGCACCCAGGCCGCGCTGTGGGCCGTCCGCAACGGCGAGGCCGGCGGCTGACCGCCCGGGGCCCCGGCGGCCGACCGCCCGGAACCCCCGCCTAGCGGTCGTCGCGCTCGTCCACCAACGCGTTGTAGGCGGCCACCTGGGCCCGCCGGGCGGTGCGCCACAGCGGTGCCAGGACGGATCGGCGGGCCGCCATCTCGGAGGCGCTCACGGCCGCGCCGTGGCCCTCCGCGGCGATCGCCAGCAGGGCGGACACCTGCCGGGCCGACTCCAGCACCCGGACCGCCCGCGGCGGGTAGCCGGGCGCGAGCAGTTCGGCGTGGCCCCGGCGGCGGTAGGCGTCGAGGGCGCGCATCGCCTGCGGACCGGCGCCGGCCACGTCGAGCCGGGTGAGCAGGACGGTCGCCTCGCGCAGCCCGTCCGCGAGCTCGCGCTCCGCCTCGTGCAGCGAGGGCACGTCGGCCGGCGGGGCGTCGCCGACCTCACTGCAGCGCCACAGCACGGTGGCCGAGCGGTCCCCCTCCGGGCCGTACACCGTGATCTCCGGCACCAGGCCGAGCGGCACGCCCACCGCGATCACCGCCTCGCCGGCCGCCAGGGCGCGCTCGTTGAAGGCGGCCGGACCGGTCAGTCCCAGCGGGTGCCCGGCCGCGGGCAGCGCCAGGCGCAGGCCTGTGGCCCCGAGCACCCGCAGCCGGCCCAGCGCCCAGGTCAGCCCGTGCTGCTCGCCCGGTGCGTCCCCGGGCAGTCCGGTCACCCGGTGGCTCTCGTCGGAGCCCAGGACGGCCGCGGCGGCGTCGTCGGGCGGCACCAGGCCGCCGAGCAGGGCGCTGCCCCAGGCGGCCAGCCGCCCCGAACGGGGCTCTTCGTACGGATTGTCGGCAGGTGTCGCGAGCATCCGGCCAGCCTACGGAATCGGCGGTCATCCGCGTGGCGTAGGTTTGCCCATGCGTGTGCGGCGCACCCACCCGTGCCCCCCGGCTGCCGGAGTAGGCTCGCCGCCCGCATCGACGGCCGAGATTCTTGTGTATTGGGGAAGGCGTAGGCATGAGCGACGTGCTGGAGCTGGTGGACGTATCCGTGGTCCGGGAGGGGCGCGCGCTGGTCGACCAGGTCTCGTGGTCCATCTCCGAGGGTGAGCGCTGGGTCATCCTGGGCCCCAACGGCGCCGGCAAGACCACCCTGCTGCAGATCGCCTCCTCGTACCTGTTCCCGACCTCGGGCAAGGTCTCGGTGCTGGGCGAGAAGCTGGGCGAGATCGACGTCTTCGAGCTGCGCTCCCGGATCGGCCTGGCCGGCGCCGCCATGTTCGACAAGCTGCCGGCCGAGCAGACCGTCCTGCAGACGGTGCTCACCGCCGCCTACGGCATGACGGTCAGCTGGCAGGAGACCTACGAGCAGTCCGACGAGTCGCGCGCCCTCGCCCTGCTCGACCGGATGGGCATGGCCAGCCTGACCGGCCGCAAGTTCGGCACCCTCTCCGAGGGCGAGCGCAAGCGCACCCTGATCGCCCGCGCCCTGATGACCGACCCCGAGCTGCTGCTGCTCGACGAGCCCGCGGCCGGTCTGGACCTCGGCGGCCGCGAGGACCTGGTCCGCCGGCTCGGCGCGCTCGCCCAGGACGAGTTCGCGCCCGCCATGGCGATGGTCACCCACCACGTCGAGGAGATCGCCCCCGGCTTCACCCACGTCCTGATGATCCGCCAGGGCAAGGTGCTCACCGCCGGACCGATCGACACCGAGCTGACCGCCCGCAACCTCTCCAAGTGCTTCGGCCTGCCGCTCACCCTGGAGCGCCACGGCGACCGCTGGTCGGCCCAGGGCCTGCCGCTGGGCTGAGGCGACGTCCGGTGACGACCTGACCATCCGTCCACCCGTCAGCCGTCAGCCGTCAGCCGCCAGCCGCCAGCCGTCAGCCGTCAGCGCCCGACACAGCCGTCCATCTCGCGCGGGGCGCCGGAACCGGTCGCACGTGCGACCGGTTTCCGCCCCTCGACCTGCGGGAACTGTCCGCCTCGAAGCCCCTTCGCTCCCTAGGATGGACGTGTGGACAGCTGGATCTGGTGGCTCCTGGCCGCCGCAGCGCTCGGCATACCGCTGGTGCTCACCGCGGTGCCCGAGTTCGCCATGTTCGCGATCGGTGCGCTGGCGGCGGCCGGTGTGGCCGCGCTCGGCGGGGGAGCGGTCCTGGAGACCCTGACCTTCATCGCGGTGTCGGCCGGGCTGGTGGTCTTCGTCGGTCCGATCGCACGCCGGCAGCTGCGGAAGAGCGATCAGGTCAAGATGGGCATCGAGGCGCTGCGCGGCGCCACCGCGGTCGTCGCGGAAACCGTCGACGGGGAGGGCGGGCGGATCAAGCTCAACGGCGAGATCTGGTCGGCCCGCGCGCTCAATCCGGACAGCGTGTTCCAGCCGGGTCAGAAGGTCGACGTCGTCGAAATCCAGGGCGCGACCGCCCTGGTCGTCTAGGGGAGAGTCCGTGGAACCCGTCCTTATCGTTTTGGTCGTCCTGGTCGTGGTGGCCTTCATCGCGCTGATCAAGACGATCCAGGTCATCCCGCAGGCCAGCGCCGCGATCGTGGAGCGCTTCGGCCGCTACACCCGGACGCTCAACGCAGGGCTGAACATCGTCGTCCCGTTCATCGACCGCGTCCGCAACCGGATCGACCTGCGCGAGCAGGTCGTGCCGTTCCCGCCGCAGCCGGTGATCACCCAGGACAACCTGGTGGTCAACATCGACACCGTCATCTACTACCAGGTCACCGACCCCCGGGCGGCCACCTACGAGGTCGCCAGCTACATCCAGGCGATCGAGCAGCTGACCGTCACCACGCTGCGCAACATCATCGGCTCGATGGACCTCGAGTCCACCCTGACCTCGCGCGAGGTCATCAACGCCGGCCTGCGCGGCGTCCTGGACGAGGCCACCGGCAAGTGGGGGATCCGCGTCAACCGCGTCGAGCTGAAGGCGATCGAGCCGCCGACCTCCATCCAGGACTCGATGGAGAAGCAGATGCGCGCCGACCGCGACAAGCGCGCCGCGATCCTCACCGCCGAGGGCCAGCGCCAGGCGCAGATCCTCAAGGCGGAGGGCGAGAAGCAGGCCGAGGTGCTCAAGGCCGAGGGTGAGGCCCAGGCCGCGGTGCTGCGCGCCGACGGTGAGGCGGCCGCGATCCGGACCGTCTTCGAGGCCATCCACGACGGCGACGCCGACCAGAAGCTGCTCGCCTACCAGTACCTGCAGACCCTGCCGGAGCTGGCCAAGGGCGACTCCAACAAGCTCTGGATCATTCCCAGCGAGGTCGGCGACGCGCTCAAGGGCCTGGGCGGCGCCTTCAACGGGCTGACCGGCAACGGCGGCGCGAACGGCGGTGGCACGGTCACCGCGCCGAGCGTCCCGCCGGCGGCTCCGGCGGCCACCCAGGTGCCGCTCGACCCGGCGGCCGGGCCGGGGCCGGTGGACGTCGAGAAGGGCGCGGCCCGTCCCCGGGTCGACCCGACGCGGGAGTACCGCAAGATCGACCCGGAGTGAGGTGACCGGGCACATCCGGTCCAGGGCCCGCCGCCCGCTGGTGGCGGGCCCTCGGCGTCCTCCGGGGGCCCTCCGGCGTGCTCCGGCGGGCCCTCGGCGACCGGCGGCCCTCGGCGTGCTCCGGGGGGCGGTGCCGGGGGCCGGGGCGGCCGGGCAGCCGCGCTCCCGCCCGGACCGGTTCGGCGGGGTCGGCAGCCGTGGCGCCCGGCGGTGTGGCGTACGTCCCGAATGCTGGGCGGCCCTGGTCCGGCCGGTAAGGGTCCGGCATGATCGCCTCGGACAGGACCGCGAGGAGAGGTGACCCATGACGCTCTGGGAGGCGATCGCCGTCCTGGTGGCCGGGGTCGGCGCCGGGATGATCAACGTGATCGTCGGCTCCGGCACCCTGATCACCTTCCCGGTCCTGCTCGCGGTCGGCATCCCGCCGGTCACCGCCAACGTCTCCAACTCCTTCGGCCTGGTGCCCGGTTCGCTCAGCGGCGTGATCGGCTACCGCCGCGAGCTGGCCGACCAGGGGCGCCGGCTGCTGCGGATGGGCACCGCCTCGCTGCTCGGCGGGCTGCTCGGCGCCCTGCTGCTGACCAAGCTGCCGACCGGAGCGTTCGACGCGATCGTCCCGGCGCTGATCCTGCTCGCCCTCGTCCTGGTCGTGGTCCAGCCGCGGGTGGCCAAGGCCGTCGCCGCCCGCCGACGCCCCGGCGGCGACCCGGACGGCGGCGCGGTGCTGCTGGCCGGGGTGTTCCTCACCGGCATCTACGGCGGCTACTTCGGCGCCGCCCAGGGCGTCCTGCTGATGGCGCTGATGGGCATGCTGCTCCAGGACGACCTGCAGCGGATCAACGCGGTGAAGAACGCGCTGGCGCTGATCGTCAACGGCGTCGCCGCGCTGTTCTTCCTGTTCACCTCGACCGTCGACTGGACGGCCGCCGGGCTGATCGCGGTCGGCTCGCTGGTCGGCGGGCTGCTCGGTGCCAAGGTCGGCCGCCGGCTTCCGCCCGCCGCGCTGCGCGGGGTCATCGTGGTGGTCGGGCTCGCGGCCGTCGTCAAGCTGCTGGTGAGTTGACGGCGGGTCAGGCGCGCGCCGGTCAGTAGGCTGGCCCGGTTCGCACCTCGACCGACGACCACGACGACCAACGGGAGCGCACCGGTGAGCAGCAGGGCACGGCTGAGCGAGGACGAGATCACGGAGGCCCTGGCGGCCCTTCCGCAGTGGACGCGGGACGGCGACAGCATCGCCCGCAGCGCCGACGCCCCCGACTTCCCGGCGGCGATCCGGGTGGTGGACGCCGTCGCCGAACAGGCCGAGGCGCTCGACCACCACCCCGACATCGACATCCGCTGGCGCACCCTGCGGTTCGTCCTCTCCACCCACAGCGCCGGCGGGCTCACCGGCCTCGACTTCACCCTCGCCGCCCGGATCGACGAGGCCCTGCGCGCCCAGTCGGCGGCCTGAGGCCGGCTCCCGCGCCGCGCGGAGGGCCCGGAAGGGGGACCGACCGGGGCCCGAGCGGGCCGGCCCGGGGCACCAGGCCGGGGCACTCGGGCGGGGCACTCGGGCGGGCGTGAGATGCTGACTGCCGCAATCGGCAGGCCGGCGGGGGCTGGGAGGGACGTAACGGTGGCACAGGAGCCCTTCGGAGACGCCCACGCCCCGCACCAGTGGTACCCGCAGGGCGGGTACCACGAGCCGCCGCAGCCGCCGGCGCCCGGGCAGTGGGAGCAGGCGCCGCAGCACGACGGGCGTCCGTACGACCACCAGTCCTACGACCACCAGTCCTATGGCCAGCAGGCCCACGACGGCCAGTACGGGCAGCCGTACGGGCAGCACGGCGAGCAGGTCGGCGGCGGCTACGGCCCGACCGGGTACGTGGAGGGCGGTTACCTCCAGGGCGGGTACGTCCAGGGCGGGTACGGGCAGGGTGGCCACGCCCAGGGCGGTTACGTCGAGAACGGGTACGGCCAGGGGCAGTACGGCGACCAGGGGCAGTACCACGGTCAGGGGCCGTACCAGCCGTACCAGCAGCCGTACGCGGGCCACGACCAGCCGCCGTACGCCGCCCCGCACCAGGAGCAGGCGCAGCAGCCGGCGGAGGAGCCGCTGTACGTCCCGGCGGACGCCGAGTACTCGGCCGACGGCTACGTGCAGCTGGAGGAGGCCGCGGGGGAGCCCGAGCCGGCCGCGGAGGAGGCACCGGCGGAGCCCGCCGCTTCGCCGCGCGCCGCCCGGCGGGGTGCGGCCGGTGGTGCCGGGGGTTCCCCGGTGGCGGCCGGTTCCGGCGCGCGGTCCGGCTCCGGCGCGTCGTCACTGGTGGTCCGGGCCCGGGCGGCCGCGGACGCCGTGCTGACGGGGGAGCACGTGCCCAGCCGCCGGGCCCTGATGGTGCGGGCCGGCGCCGGACTGGCCGCACTCGCGGTGCTGATAACGGCCGCGCTGACGGTCGGCGCCGAGGGCGGCGGTAGCGCGTCCGCGACGGGCAGCGGCGAGCCCGGCTTCTCGGTGGCGCACGCCAAGGCCTGGTCCGCGCAGCCCGCGGCCGCCCCCCAGGGCGGGGGTGACGACACGCTGGTCGGCAGCTGGCTGCTGGCCGACGCTGTGGTCCGGGCCGACGGCACCGGGGTGCACGCCTACGACCGCACGGCGGGCAAGCCGACCTGGTCGGTCGAGCCACCGGCGGCCGGGGCCGTCCCGTGCGGGCTGTCGGCCGGCGTGAACCCGGCCGGGCTGGGCGCGGCCCTGTTCCGGCTGCAGGCGGACCCGAAGAGCCCCTGCACGCTGGTCGCCGCCGTGGACACCAAGACCGGCAGGACGGCCTGGACCAAGACCCTCTCCGACACCAAGGACGCCTACGCCGCGCAGATCGGTGTCACCGAGGACAAGGTCATCGCGGTCGGCGACGACCGGGCGGTCGCCTGGGACTCGACGGACGGCAAGGACGTCTGGCAGTACACCGGGCAGGGCAAGTTCTGCACCCTGTCCGGCGGCGTCAGCAACAAGACGGTGCTGGTCGCGTCCTCCTGCGCCGACTCCACGCCGGCGGACCAGGCCGTCGCGCTGAACACCGCCGACGGCAAGGTCTCCTGGTGGCGCGGCCTGAACAACCAGCCGAAGACCGTCTCGGTGCTCTCCGCCGAACCGGCCGTCGTGCTCACCACCGGAGCCAGGCCCGAGGACGACCGGGTGTTCGCCTGGGGCGGCACCGGCGATCCGGCCGCCGAGATCCCGGTGGTCACCGACGGCGGCCGACTGGACGTCGCCCACGGTACGTTTTCGGCCACGCCGAACGTCTTCTTCGACGGCCGCACGATGGTCGCCACCCTGACCCCGGCGAACGGCGGCGGACCGGTGTCCGCGGTCGGCTACGACCTGGACACCGGCAAGCAGCGCTGGAAGGCGCAGACCGCCGCCAAGGGCACCGTCCGGGCGGTCGGGATCGACGGCGGTTCCCTGGTGCTGGCCGCCGACGAGCGCCGCGACCAGTCCGCCCGCCTCGGCCGCTTCCCCCTGGCGGGCGGCCAGGAGGCGGTGGGCGGCAACTTCCCGCCCGGCACCGGCTCGCTGCTGGTCTCGGGGCGGGTCGCGATCGGCGGCGGGCAGGTGGTCGTGATCCCCGAGCACGCGACCAACTTCGGCACGGCGGCGGGCTACCAGGCGAAGGGCTGAGCCCCGCTGCGGGAGGGCCCTCCGCCTGACGGGAAGGTCCCTCCGCAGGGACCGGGTACCGGGGCCCGGCTGCGCGGGATCGACCGCCGGCGGTCAGGCCGCCGGGACCGGCTCTCCCGGCACGGCCGGCAGCCAGTCGGCGAGCTCCCGGACCTCCGAGCCGCGCAGCCCCAGCGCGAGCATCAGGGTGGCCTGGGGCGTCGGCACGAACGGCCGCCGCAGCAGCTTCATCCCGGCCTGCTCCGGCGTGCGGTCGGCCTTGCGCTGGTTGTCCTCGGCGCAGGCGGCCACGGTGTTCATCCAGCTGTCCTCGCCCCCGCGCGACCGGGGCTGGAGGTGGTCCACCGTGGTGGCCCGGCGCCCGCAGTACGCGCACAGGTGCTGGTCCCGCGCCAGGACCCCGCGCCGCGACCACGGCGCCTGTTGTCGGAACGGCACCCGTACGTACCGTTGCAGCCTGATCACCCGCGGCACCGGAACGGCTACGCCCGTCCCGCGGATCGAGCGCAGCGGATGCGCCTGCTCCACCACCGCCTTGTCCTGGAGCACCAGGACGACGGCGCGTTGGAGCGACACCGTCGTCAGGGGCTCGTAGCTCGCGTTCAGAACCAGCGTGTTGCGCACCGGGCACACCCTTCCCACGGGCGTGCCACGGCGGCACGACCGTCTCCACACACGTCACTGCCGCCGCGCGGCGGTGAACCCACTCTGAATGGGCCCCCAGCCGACGAACAACGGAATTTCCGGTGTCCCGGAGGCACCCGGGGGGAGCGGGCCGGGCGCCACGCGGGCCGCCTCGGGGGAAACCCGCTAGCCGGGACCGCGTAGGCTCTATCAGGCTGGAGTCGTACCGGCCCGGGGCCCGACCCAATCGGGCCGCCACCGGGCGGGCGCCCGATAGAAGGAGAAGCGTGACCGTGACGGACATCGTCGACGAGCTGCGGTGGCGTGGGCTGATCGCCCTGTCCACCGACGAGGACGCACTGCGCAAGGCGTTCGCGGACGGCCCGGTCACGTTCTATTGCGGCTTCGACCCGACGGCCCCCAGCCTGCACCTCGGCAACCTCGTGCAGATCCTCACCATGCGCCGGATCCAGCAGGCGGGGAATCTCCCGCTCGGCCTGGTCGGCGGCGCCACCGGCCTGATCGGCGACCCGAAGCCGACGGCGGAGCGCGTGCTCAACGACCCGGAGACGGTGGCCGGCTGGGTCGATCGGCTGCGTGGCCAGATCTCGCGCTTCCTCGACTTCGAGGGCCCGTACGCGGCGCGCATGGTCAACAACCTGGACTGGACCTCCGGGATGTCGGCCATCAGCCTGCTGCGCGACGTCGGCAAGTACTTCCGCGTCAACAACATGATCGCCAAGGAGGCCGTCGCCCGGCGGCTGAACTCCGACGCGGGCATCAGCTACACCGAGTTCAGCTACCAGATCCTCCAGGGCATGGACTACCTGGAGCTGAACCGGCGCTACGGCTGCACCCTGCAGACCGGCGGCAGCGACCAGTGGGGCAACCTCACCGCCGGCACGGACCTGATCCGCAAGGCCGACGGCAAGTCCGTGCACGCGCTGGCCACGCCGCTGATCGTCAAGGCCGACGGCACCAAGTTCGGCAAGACCGAGTCCGGCACCGTCTGGCTCGACCCCGAGCTGACCACCCCGTACGCCTTCTACCAGTTCTGGCTGAACGCGGACGACCGGGACGTCTCCAACTTCCTGCGGATCTTCAGCTTCCGCTCGAAGGAGGAGATCGAGGAGCTGGAGCGGGAGACCGCCGAGCGCCCGGCCGCCCGCCTCGCCCAGCGCGCGCTGGCCGAGGAGCTCACCACGCTGGTGCACGGCGCCGAGCAGTACGAGCGCGCGGTCGCCGCGTCCAAGGCGCTGTTCGGCCAGGGCGACCTCGCCGACCTGGAGGCGCCGACCCTGGCCGCCGCCCTGGCCGAGGTCCCGAAGGCCGAGGTGGCGGAACTCCAACCGGTGGTCGACCTGTTGGTCGCCGTCGGGCTGGCGCCGAGCCGCTCGGCCGCCCGCCGGACGATCAAGGAGGGCGGCGCCTACCTCAACAACGCCAAGGTGACGGACGAGGAGGCGGTCCCGACCGAGGCCGACCTGCTGCACGGCCGCTGGCTGGTGCTGCGCCGCGGGAAGCGCAACCTGGCGGCCGCGGAGCTGGTGGCCGCCGGCTGATCGGACCGGCCGCACCGCGGCGGACCGGCCGTCCGCCAGTGATCAACTGGCTGAAAGTGCACCCGCTCTGAGCTGCGGTTTCGAGCCCCGAGGGCCGGATCTGGACAGATCCGGCCCTCGGCGTTTGACGATGTCCTCCGGGTGGCCTAGTGTTGAACGAGTCGCTGGAGCGGCCACCCCTCGTAGCGTCCCCCCTCTCACCTCGATGCCCATTCGGTTGGGTTGGTCGGCGTATTCGTCGACCGGGCGTGAGGGTGAATTTCGAGTGACACTCGGAATGCGCTAACGTAGTGGTCGTCGCAGAAAGCGGCCCCGGCCAGTTCGGGAAATCGGATGAATGAAACTCCGGAAAACGGAGCGGAAAGCATCTGATAAGCTGGAGACATGAAAGAACGAAGCGCCCGGAGGGCCCGCTGGAAGGCGGCCTGAAGGAAGTGTCCGTTCCTTGAGAACTCAACAGCGTGCCAAAAGTCAACGCCAG
>NZ_JBIDAK010000059.1:0-22485 GCF_043202455.1 Kitasatospora sp. NPDC048194 | reverse complement strand
CCTGCCTCCGTTTTGCCTTTTCCGGTCCGGGGGCGGGGGGGCGGGGGGCGGCGGGGGGGGCCGCCCCCCCGCGCGGCGGGGGGGGGGGGGGGGCGCCCCGCCCCCCCCCCCCACCACTGTCGTCCGCGCCGGTCCTGCGCCCCCGCGCCTTCCGGCCGGGCGCTCCCGGCGTCGGCCCGCGGGCGGGGGTTCGACGACGGGCCCTAACGCCAGCGCCAGGCGTGGTCGACCGGGCCGATCCCGGCACCCAGGGCGAAGCCCCCGGCGATCGCGCCGGTGATGTACTCCTTGGCCGAGCCCACCGCCGCGGGCAGCGACTCGCCCCTGGCCAGGCCGGCCGCGATCGAGCTGGCCAGGGTGCAGCCGGTGCCGTGGGTGTGCCGGTTGTCGTAGCGCGGCGCCCGGTACCAGTGCACCTCGTCGGGCCCGCCGTACAGCAGGTCCGCGGCCTCGCCCTCCAGGTGGCCGCCCTTGACCAGCGCCCAGCGCGGCCCGAGGTCGACCAGCGCCCGGGCGGCGTCCAGCATCTGCGACTCGTCCTCGACGGTGCGGCCGGTGAGCTGGGTCACCTCGTGGAGGTTGGGGGTGACGACGGTGGCGACCGGCAGCAGCCGCTCCCGGACGGTGGCCACCGCCTCGGCGGCCAGCAGCGCGTCCCCGTGCTTGGAGACGCCGACCGGGTCGACCACCACCGGGGCGTCCACCGTCGACAGCAGCTCGGCGACCGTCTCCACCAGGGCGGTCGAGGCGAGCATGCCGGTCTTCACGGCCTGCACCCCGATGTCGTCCACCACGCTGCGGAACTGCGCCCGGACCGCCTCGGCGGGCAGTTCCCAGTAGCCCTGGACACCGAGCGAGTTCTGCGCGGTGACGGCGGTGATCACGCTCATGCCGTGCACGCCGAGGGCGAGCATCGCCTTGAGGTCGGCCTGGATGCCGGCGCCGCCGCCGGAGTCGGAGCCGGCGACGGTGAGCACGCGGGGAGGTGCAGTCGAAACCATGGGGTCAACCTACCCCCGCCGGTTCACAGCACCGCTTCGGACTCCGCCCAGCGGGCCTCCGGCACCGTCTTCAGCCGGGTCACCGCGTCGGCGATCGGCACCAGCTCGACGGCGCCGCGGCGCAGTGCGGTGAAGTGCCCGAAGGCGCCCCGGTGGACGGCCTCCACCGCGTGCCAGCCGAAGCGCGAGGCGAGCACCCGGTCCCGCGCGGTCGGGGTGCCGCCGCGCTGGACGTGGCCGAGGATGACCGGCCGGGCCTCCTTGCCGAGCAGGTCCTCCAGCTCGTGGGCGAGCCGGTTGCCGATCCCGCCGAAGGTCCGGTGCCCGAACTGGTCGACGTCGCCGTGGTCGAAGCGCATGGTGCCGGGCTGCGGGGCGGCGCCCTCGGCGACGGCGATGATGGCGAACTTCTTGCCGCGGGCGAAGCGGTCCTCCACCATCCGGGCCACCACCTCGATGTCGAAGGGCTTCTCCGGGATCAGGATGCCGTGCGCGCCGCCGGCCATGCCCGCGGTGAGGGTGATCCAGCCGGTGTGCCGTCCCATCAACTCGACCACCATGACGCGCTGGTGGGACTCGGCGGTGGTCTTCAGCCGGTCGATCGCCTCGGTCGCGACGTGCACCGCGGTGTCGAAGCCGAAGGTGAAGTCCGTGGCGTCGATGTCGTTGTCGATGGTCTTGGGCACCCCGACCACCGGCAGCCCGGCGTCGCTGAACCGCTTGGCCGCGGTGAGCGTGCCCTCGCCGCCGATCGCGATCAGCGCGTCGATGCCGATGTCCCGGGCCAGCGTCTTCGCGTTCTCCACCGCCCAGGCGATCCGCTCCCGCTGCACCCGCGCCGAGCCCAGGATGGTGCCGCCGAGGGTGAGCAGCCCGGTGACGTCGTCGTGCGAGACCGGCCGGGTACGGCCCTCGATCAGGCCGAGGAAGCCGTCCTCGATGCCGACGATCTCGTCCCCGTGCACGTCCGTTCCGCGGTGCACCACCGATCTGATCACCGCGTTGAGGCCGGGGCAGTCGCCGCCGCTGGTCAGTACACCGATGCGCATGTGTGGTGTGCTCCCGCTCGCAGTGGACATCAGAACACCCGCGCGCCGGACGGGCGGGCGGGCTCGGATGCCGCAAGCCTACGCAAAACGCACCCCCGAAGCCCGTCCGCCGCACGCCCGGAGCGTCATCTGCCGCACCGGCGTCCACTGCCCATCGGCCGGTCTCCGTACGCCAGTCGGTACCGGAGGCCGCCGGCAGCTCACTCGGCGAAGTGGTCCCAGCCGCCGACCCGGTCCCACGGCGCGCCGTCCACCGTCACCCGTCCGCTGCGCGAGCCCAGCGGACGGCCGGTCACCTCGCCCACCACCCGCCAGCGGGCGGGGAGTTGGACACCGCGCGGGAAGGTGGCCACGATCGCGTGGTCCTCGCCGCCGGAGAGCACCCAGACCAGCGGGTCCACCCCGACCGCCTGGCCGATGTCGGCCATCTGCGCGGGGACGTCGAAGTCCGCGGCCTTGAGGTCGATGTCCACGTCGCTCGCCCGGGCCACGTGGCCGAGGTCGGCGACCAGCCCGTCGCTCACGTCGATCATCGAGGTCGCGCCCAACTCGGCGGCGGCCGGGCCCGCGTGGTACGGCGGCTCGGGCCGGCGGTGCGCCTCGACGAAGGCCCGCGGGGACCGGAAGCCGCGCTGCAGGACGGTCAGCCCGGCCGCCGACCAGCCGAGCCAGCCGGTCACCGCGACCACGTCGCCGACCTGCGCGCCGGAGCGCGTCACCGCCGCGCGCCCCTGGAGGTCGCCGAGCGCCGTGATGGCCAGCGTGACGGTGTCGCCGCGCACCACGTCGCCGCCGACCACCGTCGCCCCGGCCACCTGGCACTCGTCACGCAGCCCGTCCATCAGCTCGGTGGCCCAGGTGGTCGGCAGGTCGACCGGGGCGACCAGGCCGAGCAGTATCGCGGTCGGCACCGCGCCCATCGCGGCCACGTCGGCGAGGTTCTGGGCGGCGGCCTTGCGGCCCACGTCGTAGGCGGTCGACCAGTCCCTGCGGAAGTGCCGGTTCTCGATCAGGACGTCGGTCGTGGCCACCACCCGGCCGTCCGGGGCCTTCACCACCGCGGCGTCGTCCCCGGGACCGAGGTCGACCGCGTCGGTGAGCGGTACCCGGGCGGTCAGCTCCCTGATGAGGCCGAACTCGCCCAGCTCGCCCACGGTCCCCTGCATCTGCCGTCCTCTCGCGTTTCCATCCGGATCTGGCCCCCGCGCGCAGCGTACGCCCTTCGGGGGGTACCGAGGTCTCCCCTCCCCGGGCCGCTGCGCGGTAGCGTGGTGATCCAGTCTGCCGGTGAGCCCGTTCCCACCCTGTGCCCGACCGGGCGATCACGGCGGCGACCCCCGTTTCCGGCCGCCGGGAGGCACCTGTGGTACAGGCATACATCCTGATCCAGACCGAGGTCGGGAAGGCCAGCGCCGTGGCCGACACGATCGGCAAGATCCCCGGGGTCCTCACCGCCGAGGACGTCACCGGCCCCTACGACGTGATCGTCAAGGCCGAGGCCGAGACCGTGGACGACCTGGGCCGCATGGTGGTCGCCAACGTCCAGAAGGTCGAGGGCATCACCCGCACCCTCACCTGTCCGGTGGTCCACCTCTAGCCCCGGCTACCATCGGCGGGTGCCCAAAGAACTCCGCATCCCCAAGGTGCTGACCGCGCTGCCGGCACCGGTCCGCTGGCTGGCGGTGCCGGTCGCGCTGGCCTGCGCGGTGGTCCTGCTGATCGGGAGCTGGAGTTCGGCCGACCCGAAGGTCGAGGTGCCGCGGCCGAGCGGACGGGCGGCGGACCACTGCCGCGCACTGGCAGCGGCGCTGCCGCACGAGCTGCTGGGGCACGCCCGCCACGACCCGTCACCCGCCTCGCCGTACGTGGCGGCCTGGGGAGACTCGCCCCGGCTCGTGCTGCGCTGCGGCATCGACCGGCCGGAGGAACTGGACGGCGAGCACGCCACGGACTGGTCCCCGACCGTCGACGACGTCACCTGGTGGTCGCAGAAGCTCTCGGACGGCGGCTACCGCTTCGTGACGACCATGCGCGCCGCCTACGTCGAGGTGACCGTCCCGGCCGGAGCCGCGCAGAACCCCTTCGACCCGGCGGCCGCCCTGAGCGACCTCGTCAAGGCGAACATCCCGGGCTGACGCGCCCCGGCCTTCCCGCCCGGAGCCGAAGGGGCGCGCCGGTGCCGAAAGGGAGAAGCGAGGAGGCCCGAGGAACGAGGGCCTTGGAGCGCCGACCGTCGGCACCGGATCGGAGCGCCCCGGAGGCGAGCGGGCGAACAACAGGGAGGCCCCGAGGGACGAGGGGCCTTGGAGCGCCGACCGTCGGCACCGGATCGGAGCGCCCCGGAGGCGAGCGGGCGAACAACACAGAGCGGGCGGGCCGGGAGTCCCGGCCCGCCCTTTCGAATCCCTGCCGCTACCGCAGCCCGGTCGGGCGGCGCAGCGCCGACTCCAGCAGCCGGTCGATCAGTTCCGCGTACGCGACCCCGCTGGCCTCCCACATCTTCGGGTAGGCGGAGATCGGGGTGAAGCCCGGCATGGTGTTGATCTCGTTGATCATCCAGGTGCCGTCCTCCAGCAGGAAGAAGTCCACCCGGGCCAGGCCCTCGCAGCCGAAGGCCTCGAACGCGGCCACGGCCTGGCGCTGGATCTCCGCGGTCTCCTCGGCGGTCAGCCGCGCGGGGATCTGCACCTCGGAGGAGTCGATGTACTTGGCCTCGAAGTCGTAGAAGTCGAAGCCCTCGCCGACCAGCACCTCGGCCGGCACGCTGGCCCGCGGGCCGTCCTCGAACTCCAGCACGCCGCATTCGATCTCGCGGCCGGTGACCCCGGCCTCGATGATCAGCTTGGGGTCGTGCCGGCGGGCCTCCTCGATCGCGGCGTCCAGGTCCGCGAGGTCGCGGACCTTGGTGATGCCGATGCTGGAGCCGGCCCGGCAGGGCTTGACGAACAGCGGCAGGCCGAGCCCGGCGGCGCGCTCGCGCACGGCCGCGCGGCCCTCCTCGGTCTCCCAGTCGCGCGGCCGCACGATGGTGTAGGTGCCGACGTTCAGGCCGTGCGAGGCCAGGATCCGCTTGGCGAACTCCTTGTCCATGCCGGCCGCGCTGGCCAGCACGCCGTTGCCGACGTACGGGACGCCGGAGAGCTCCAGCAGGCCCTGGAGCGTGCCGTCCTCGCCCCACGGGCCGTGCAGCAGCGGGAACACCACGTCGACCTCGCCGAGCACCTTGGGGGCGCTCCCCGGCTGGCTGAGGACCACTTCGCGGTCACCCGGGGCGGCGGGCAGCACGACCTGCCCGTCGACGGACTCGGCGATCTGCGCCACGTCCGGCAGCTTGCCGCCCGTGATGGCCATTCGGGCCGGCTCGTCGCTGGTCAGCGCCCAGCGGCCCTCGTGGGTGATGCCGATCGGCAGCACGTCGTACTTGGCGCGGTCGATCGCCCTGAGCACGCTGCCCGCGGTGGAGACCGAGATCGCGTGCTCGGAGCTGCGGCCGCCGAAGACCAGCGCGACGCGCGGCTTGCGGGCGGACGGGTTCGGGGAGGACTGTTCGATGCTCATATCGGGCTTGAGACTACCGTGCGACGTGTTTCCGGACGGTCAACGCCCGCCCGGCGGGCCCCGGAATTGTCAGCCCGGCGCCCCGGCACGGAGCCGGCACCGCTCGGCCTCAGCCCCGCCCGGCCTCAGCCCCGCTCCGCCTCAGCGCCGCTCGGGCTTGGCGGCGCGTGACATCAGCGCCTGCAGCGCCTCCTGGGTCGGCCGCCCGTTGTGCACGACGTCCACCACGGCCTCGACGATCGGCATGTCGACCCCGTTGCGCCGGGCCAGGTCCAGCACCGACTCGCAGGACTTGACGCCCTCGGCGGTCTGCCGGGTGGCCGCGATGGTCTCGGCCAGCGACATGCCCCGGCCCAGGTTCATGCCGAAGGTGTTGTTGCGCGACAGCGGCGAGGAGCAGGTCGCGACCAGGTCGCCCATCCCGGCGAGCCCCGCGAAGGTGTGCGGGTCGGCGCCCAGCACCTCGCCGAGCCGGGTGGTCTCGGCCAGCCCGCGGGTGATCAGCGTCGCCTTGGTGTTGTCGCCGAGCCCCATGCCGGCCGCCATGCCGACTGCCAGACCGATCACGTTCTTGACCGCGCCGCCGAGTTCGCAGCCGACCACGTCGGTGTTGGTGTACGGCCGGAAGTACGGCGTGTGGCAGGCGGCCTGGAGCCGCTTGGCGACGGCCTCGTCGGTGCAGGCGACCACGCTGGCGGCGGGCTGGCGGTTGGCGATCTCCTTGGCCAGGTTGGGCCCGCTGACCACCGCGACCCGCTCCGGGCCGACCTTGGTGACCTCGTCGATCACTTCACTCATCCGCTTGGCGGTGCCGAGCTCGATGCCCTTCATCAGGCTCACCAGCACCGTCTGCGGCTCGATCAGCGGCGCCCAGGCGGCGAGGTTGTCGCGCAGCGTCTGCGAGGGCACGACCAGGACCGCGAAGTCGGCGCCGGCCAGCGCCTCGGCCGCGTCGGTGGTGGCCCGGACGGTGGCGGGCAGCCGGACGCCCGGCAGGTAGTCCGGGTTCTCGTGGGTGGTGTTGACGGCGTCCGCCAGCTCCTGGCGGCGGGCCCACAGCACCACCTCGCAGCCCGCGTCGGCGAGCACCATCGCGAAGGCGGTGCCCCACGAGCCGGTCCCCATCACTGCGCAACGGGTCACCGGCCCGCCCCCTCACCGTCGTTGTCGTTCGGAGCGCCCTTGGCCCGGCGGCGCTCGGCGAGTGCCGCGGCGGCCCGCTGGCGGGCGGCCTTGCGCATGTCGTACCGCTCGGCGGGCGGCTGCTCGCCGCGGATGTCGGCCAGCACGGCGGTGATCGCCGCCATGATGTCCTCGGTCGCGTCGGCGAGCACCTGGGCGGTCAGCTCCTGGCCCTGGTACTTGGTGAGGTCCACCGCGGGCCCGGCCGCGACGGTGACCTTGTGGCGCGGGAACAGGTTGAACTTGCCCTTGCCGTATCCGGGCCGGCCGTACGGCGGGATGATCTCGTGCGCGCCCCAGTGCGCGACCGGGATGACCGGCGCACCCGTCATCAGCGCGACCCGGGCGACACCGCTCTTCCCGGTCATCGGCCACAGGTCCGGATCCCGGGTGAGCGTTCCCTCCGGGTAGAACTGCACGCACTGGCCGCTGTTCACGGCGTCGATCGCGGCCCGGAAGGCCTGCGCCGCGTCGGTGGACTCGCGGAATACCGGAATCTGGCCGGTCTTGCGCAGCATGAATCCGATGAAGGGGATCGAGAACAGCGAGGACTTGCCGAGAATCCGCGGCGGGCGGCCGCTGTTGTACTGCCAGTGCGCGTAGACCACCGGATCGATGATCGAATTGTGGTTCACCGCGGCGATGAAGCCGCCTTCCTTCGGAATGTGCTCCCAGCCGCGCCAGTCGGGCTTCACCAGGGCGGTCGTCACCGGTTTCACCAGCACGGCCGCGAAGCGGTACCAGATGCCGTAGTCGGCGTTGCCGAACTTGGCGTACGAGCGGCGGGCCACCCCAGCTCCTTCTCATCACATGCGGCACACGGGGTGCCGCGATCAGTGCCTCCCGGTGCCGCGCACCGGTCTGCCCGGTGCCCGGTTCGCGGGCGCGGAACAGTGTCGCCCGCTCGCTCACCGGCTGTCGAGCGACCGCGCCAACCCGCCGGACGGTCGTGATCAAACGCACGTCCGCACAGCTCGGACGGCCTGGCGAGGGCTCCGGGCCCGGCGTCACAATGACGCCGATGACCCAGGACACCGTACGCCCCAGCGAGCCCGTCGCGCCCGCCGCACCCCCCGCCGACTGGTCGCTGGTGCTGCCGCTCAAGCCGCTCGCCCTGGCCAAGAGCAGGCTCGCCCCCTACGCCGGGCCGCACCGGCCGGACCTGGCCCTGTCCTTCGCGCTCGACACCGTCACCGCCGCCCTCGCCACTCCGGGCGTGGCCCGGGTCCTGGTGGTCACCAGGGACCCGGGCGCCGGCGCCCGGTTGGCGGAGCTGGGCGCCCTGGTCGTCGCCGACGAGCCGGGCGGTGGCCTCAACCGGGCGCTGTCGCACGGCGCCTCGGTCGCCCGGGCACTCGCCCCGCGGGCCCCGCTGGCCGCCCTCTCCGCCGACCTGCCGGCCCTGCGGCCGGCCGAACTCGCCCGGGTGCTGGGCGCGGTGCCGCCGGACGGCCGGGCCTTCCTGCCCGACTCCCCCGGCCTCGGCACCACCCTGCTCGCCACCGCTCCCGGCCGCCCGCTCGCCCCCGCCTTCGGGGACGGCTCGCGGGCCCGGCACGCGGCCGGCGGCGCGCTCGAACTACGGCTGGCGGACGTCGAGTCGGTGCGCCGGGACGTCGACACCGGCAGCGACCTCGGCGAGGCGGCGGACCTCGGCCTCGGCCCGCACACCAGTGCGCTGTTCGCCCGTCTGGGCCGGTCCTGACGGTCGGGCCGGACCGGGGCCGCGCCCGGCCCCGGCCGCGGCGGGGCGGTCTGTCCGACCCCCTCGCTATGCTGCTGGCATGCAGGCCACCGCGTTCACCTTCGACCCCGCCACCCGGGCCGGCTCCGTGCTGCTCGACGACGGGACCCCGGTGCCGTTCGACGCGGCCGCCTTCGACGCCGGTGGCCTGCGGCTGCTGCGCCCCGGCCAGCGGGTGCGGATCCGCACCGAGGGTTCCGGGGAGGCGCGCCGGGTGGTCTTCGTGACGCTGCAGACCTTCCCCGATCCGGCCGACGAGCACTGACCGGCCGACGGACACTGACTCCGCGGACGGGCAATGACTCCGCCGACGGGCACCGACTCCGCGGACGGCCACTGGTTCCGCCTACGAGCACCGACCCGCCGGCGGACTCCGACCGGCGACGGGCACCGCCCCGGCCGCTCCGCGCCGTCCCGACGGTTCCCGGGCCCGCCCGGACCGGCCGCCGCCGGGTCCTGACCGAGCGCCCGGAAAGCGAAGAGCCGCGGCCACCCGGCCCCGCAGTTCGCGGAAGGGGTGCCGCGGCTCTGAGCCGAAGGCCGTCCGAGACGGTCGCGCGGGACTTACTTGGCGGTGGTCTTGCGCGCGGTGGTCTTGCGGGTGGCGGTCTTCTTCGCGGGAGCCGTCTTCTTGGCCGTGGCGGTCGCCTTCTTGGTGGTGGCCGTGGTCTTCTTGGCGGCAGCCGTCGGGGTCGCCTTCTTGGCGGTGGCCGTCTTCTTCGTCGCGGTCGCCGTGGTCTTCTTGGCGGCGGCGGTGGTCTTCTTGGTGGCGGTCGCCTTCTTCGCGGCGGTGGCCGTGGTCTTCTTGGCGGCAGCCGTGGTGGCCGTCTTCTTGGCGGCGGTCTTCTTGGTCGCGGCCGGAGCGGCGGCGGCGGCGGAGCGCTTGGTGGCGGCCCGCTTGGCGGCCGGGGTCGCGGCGACGCCCGCCTTGCCCGGGGTGAGGGAGCCCTTGGGGGCCTTCTTCACCGAGGGGCCTTCCTTCGGCAGCTTCTTGCTGCCGCTGACCAGGTCCTTGAAGCCCTGGCCCGGACGGAAGCGGGGGACCGAGGTCTTCTTGACCTTGACCCGCTCGCCGGTCTGCGGGTTGCGGGCGAAGCGCGCGGAGCGCTCCACCTTCTCGAAGGTGCCGAAACCGGTGACCGAGACCCGGTCACCGGCCACAACGGCACGGACCATGGTGTCGAGCACTGCGTCGACGGCCTCTGCGGCAGCCTTGCGACCGCCCAGCTGCTCGGCCACCGCTTCGACAAGCTGAGCCTTGTTCACGTCTTCCCCTTCGGAAACGGGCGCCGGATGATTCCATCCGTTCTTTTCGCACGTTAGGTATGTATCTGCGGACTTTCAATTACCAAACGCGCGAATCACCCTAGTGTCGCAATGGATTTGCGCGTCCGCGACCTCAGTCGAGGGGCGGGCGCCCCTCGTCGAGGTCATGTACAAAGCGACTCAACCGCCGTGCCGCCTCGGGAAGATCGCGCTTGGCGGTCTCCGTGACGATGAGCAGTTGACGGGTGAGAGCGGTCTTTGCATCTGCAGACACGTTCAGCGCATGCACGCGGGCGTGAGCTTGCTTCAACCGCTCGGCCACAAGCGCGTAGAGCGCTGCGACTTCCCGGTCGTCCGGCCCCTCAGCTGGTGCGGAGGTGACGTCCGGCCGATCGTCAATTCGGCGTTCGGATCCCCGGCCCATGGGCTCCTCGGACGCGGGTTCGCCGCCCGCGTACGGAGGTTCATGGTGCCGGTGCATGTACTGATTGTGCCATCTACCCGCAGTTGTACTTGCGCGGGGCCCTCTTCCGCAAAGCCAAATGGGCAATCCGGGGCGGGCCTCGGCGCTAACTCGTGCTCCGGAACGCCGGATGGCCCGGCCCCCCCGAGGGGGGCGCGGGCCATCCGGTGGATCGTCAGAATGCTTGTTCTGAAGGGAACTCAGGAGACCGGCAGAGTGCGCGGCTTGAACGCCGGGCGGGTCGCCTCGTAGGCCGCGATGTCGGCCTCGTTCCGCAGCGTGATGCTGATGTCGTCCAGCCCGTTGAGCAGCCTCCACCGCGCGTTGTCGTCCAGCTCGAAGCCCGCGACGACGCCCTCGGCGCGCACTTCGCGATTCTCCAGGTCAACGGTGATCTCGGCCGAAGGGTCACTCTCGGTGAGCGCCCAGAGCCGTTCCACGGTCTCCTGCGGCAGCACGACGGTCAGCAGACCGTTCTTCAGGGAGTTGCCGCGGAAGATGTCGGCGAAGCGCGAGGAGATGACCGCGTGGAAGCCGTAGTTCTGCAGCGCCCAGACGGCGTGTTCCCGGGAGGAACCGGTGCCGAACTCGGGGCCGGCCACCAGGACGGTGGCGCCCTGGCGCTCGGGCCGGTTGAGGATGAACGACTCGTCCTTGCGCCAGGCCTCGAAGAGACCGTCCTCGAAACCGGATCGGGTGACCTTCTTGAGCCAATGGGCGGGGATGATCTGGTCGGTGTCCACGTTGCTGCGGCGCAGCGGGACGGCCCGGCCGGTGTGGGTGGTGAACTTCTCCATGGCTCAGGCCTCCACGGCGACGTCGGCGGTCAGGGCGGACGGGTTCAGGTCGGCGGGGGCCGCGAGCCGGCCCAGGACGGCGGTCGCGGCGGCGACCTGCGGGGAGACCAGGTGGGTGCGGCCGCCCTTGCCCTGGCGGCCCTCGAAGTTGCGGTTCGAGGTGGAGGCGCAGCGCTCCCCGGGGGCGAGCTGGTCGGGGTTCATGCCCAGGCACATCGAGCAGCCGGCGTGCCGCCATTCGGCCCCGGCGGCGGTGAACACCTTGTCCAGGCCCTCCTCGACGGCCTGCAGGGCGACCCGCACCGAGCCGGGGACGACCAGCATCCGTACGCCGTCGGCGACCTTGCGGCCCTCCAGCACGGCGGCGGCCGCGCGCAGGTCCTCGATCCGGCCGTTGGTGCAGGAGCCGACGAAGACGGCGTCGACGGAGACCTCGCGCAGCGGGGTGCCGGGCTCAAGGCCCGTGTACCTCAGGGCGTTCTCCGCCGCCAGGCGCTCCTGCGGGTCGGCGAAGTCCGCGGGGTCGGGGACCGCGGAGCCCAGCGGGGCGCCCTGGCCGGGGTTGGTGCCCCAGGTGACGAACGGGGTCAGCTCGCTGGCGTCGATGAAGACCTCGTGGTCGAAGACCGCGTCCTCGTCGGTGACCAGGGTCTTCCAGTAGGCGACGGCGGCGTCCCAGTCCTCGCCCTTCGGGGCGTGCGGGCGCCCCTCCAGATAGGCGAAGGTGGTCTCGTCCGGAGCGATCATGCCGGCCCGGGCGCCGGCCTCGATGGACATGTTGCAGACGGTCATCCGGGCCTCCATGGACAGGCTCCGGATCGCCGAGCCGCGGTACTCCAGGACGTAGCCCTGGCCGCCGCCGGTGCCGATCTTCGCGATGACGGCCAGGATCAGGTCCTTGGCCGTGACGCCCTCGGGCAGTTCGCCCTCGACGGTGACCGCCATGGTCCTGAACGGCGCCAGCGGCAGGGTCTGGGTGGCCAGCACGTGCTCGACCTGGCTGGTGCCGATGCCGAACGCCAGCGCGCCGAAGGCGCCGTGGGTGGAGGTGTGGGAGTCCCCGCAGACCACCGTCGTGCCGGGCTGGGTCAGGCCGAGCTGGGGGCCGACCACGTGCACCACGCCCTGCTCGACGTCGCCGAGCGAGTGGATCCGGACGCCGAACTCGGCCGCGTTCCGCCGCAGGGTCTCCAGCTGCACGCGGGAGACCGGGTCGGCGATCGGCTTGTCGATGTCCAGGGTGGGGGTGTTGTGGTCCTCGGTGGCGATCGTCAGATCGGTGCGGCGGACCTTGCGGCCGGCCAGCCGCAGCCCGTCGAAGGCCTGCGGGCTGGTCACCTCGTGGAGCAGGTGCAGGTCGATGTACAGGAGGTCGGGCTCGCCCTCCGCGCGCCGCACGACGTGGTCGTCCCAGACCTTCTCTGCGAGTGTCCGTCCCATCGGATTCCCTCCAGCCGGCCGCGTTGCCGGCCTTCTCGTGTCGTCGGGTAAACGCTTGCGCCGCCCAGTGCGGGGCGCTTCCGCGCGACCTGCACGCCGGATCGCTGTCCACGATGCGGACACTCTCGCGAGGACCCATCCTGGATGTCTCCCGGGCTGCTGCATCCAGAGTGGCGCTTTTCCCGGAAGATTGAACTTGCGTCTCGCGGACTGAGACTGCAGTCTTAGGGCATGGACAACACTAGCGGCGTCGGCGTTCTCGACAAGGCCGCTCTGGTGCTCAGCGCACTGGAGTCGGGCCCCGCCACGTTGGCGGGGCTGGTCGCCGCCACCGGTCTGGCGCGGCCCACGGCCCACCGACTCGCCGTCGCACTCGAACACCACCGCCTGGTCACCAGGGACATGCAGGGGCGCTTCATCCTCGGCCCCCGCCTGTCCGAACTCTCCGCCGCGGCGGGCGAGGACCGGCTGCTCGCCACCGCGGGCCCGGTCCTGACCCACCTGCGCGACGTCACCGGCGAGAGCGCACAGCTCTACCGCCGCCAGGGCGAGATGCGGATCTGCGTAGCCGCCGCCGAGCGGCTCTCCGGCCTGCGGGACACCGTCCCGGTCGGCAGCACCCTGCCGATGAAGGCCGGCTCGGCCGCCCAGGTCCTGCTGGCCTGGGAGGAGCCCGAGCGGCTCCACCGCGGCCTCCAGGGCGCCCGCTTCACCGCCACCGCGCTGAGCGGCGTCCGGCGGCGCGGCTGGGCCCAGTCGATCGGCGAGCGGGAGCCGGGCGTCGCGTCCGTCTCCGCGCCCGTCCGCGGCCCCTCCAACCGGGTGGTGGCCGCCGTCTCCGTCTCCGGCCCGATCGAGCGGCTGACCCGCCACCCGGGCCGCCTGCACGCCCAGGCCATCATCGAGGCCGCGAACCGGCTCACCGAGGCGCTGCGCCGGAGCTGACCGGCCGACTCCCCACCCCTTCCCCCACTCCCCCACCACCCCCACCGGAAAGCGAAAGGGCCCCGCTCGACGACGAGCGGGGCCCTTCGGGCATTACTCCGGAAAACGAAAAAGACCCCGGTGACCGGGGCCTTTCCAATTTCTGGCTGGGGTACCAGGACTCGAACCTAGACTAAATGAACCAGAATCACTCGTGCTGCCAATTACACCATACCCCAACACAAAGCAAGGGCCGATGGGTGAGCCCATCGGCTTCCTGCTCTGAAGTACCCCCGACCGGATTCGAACCGGCGCTACTGCCGTGAGAGGGCAGCGTGCTAGGCCGCTACACAACGGGGGCTTTCCAAGTGATCCCTTGCGGGACCAGTACCCCCGACCGGATTCGAACCGGCGCTACTGCCGTGAGAGGGCAGCGTGCTAGGCCGCTACACAACGGGGGCTTGATCTTCATTTGTCCTGCGGTCCGACCGTTGCCGATCGTACAGCGCTGGGGTACCAGGACTCGAACCTAGACTAACTGAACCAGAATCAGTCGTGCTGCCAATTACACCATACCCCACCAGAGTTGAACCCCTCCGGGGCCTTCTCAGGCGTTGCGCCTCTCGGTCGGTCCCTTCCGAGGGGCTTTCGTTCCTCGTCCGTTCCCTCCCGGGCGGCGCAGAAAGAACATTACCCGACGTCGGCCCCGGCTCCAAAATCGATAACCGCAGGCAGCGGCGGGGAGGCCGTCCGGTGGCCTCCGGACGCACCGCGGGCCCGGCGGTGAGCCGGGCCCGCGGCCTGCTCAGCGGCCCGTCGGGGGCCGCTCAGGCAGGGCGTCCACCGGGCGGGCGCCCGGGGATCCGCCGGGCGCCCCGGGGGCGGGCAGGGCGCTTACGCCCTAGGCGGCGGGCAGGGCGTCCAGGGCGGAGCGCAGCCGGCGCAGCGTCTCGGGGCGGCCGAGCAGCTCCATCGACTCGAACAGCGGCGGGGAGACCCGGCGCCCCGTGACGGCCACCCGCAGCGGCGTGAACGCGAACTTGGGCTTGATGCCCAGGCCTTCCACCAGGGCCTCGCGCAGCGCGGCCTGGATCGGCTCCGGGGTGAAGTCCGCGAGCTCCTCCAGCGCCTTGATGCTGGCCTCCAGCACCGGGCGGGCGTCGGCGTTGAGCACCTTGGCGGCGTCGTCCGGGTCGACGGTGAAGTCGGCCGGGTCGACGAACAGGAAGCCGGCCATGTTGACGATCTCGCTCAGCACGACCATCCGCTCCTGGGTGAGCGGGGCGACCTTGGCGAGCACGTCCAGCTGCTCGGCGGTCGGCTCGGCCGGCAGCAGGCCGGCGGCCTGCAGGAACGGCACCAGTCGGCGCGCGAAGTCGTCCGGGGCCAGCTTGCGGACGTGCTCGGCGTTGATCGCCTCGCACTTCTTCAGGTCGAAGCGGGCCGGGTTGGCGTTGACCTTGGTGATGTCGAAGGCGGCGACCATCTCGTCGATGCCGAAGATGTCGCGGTCCTCCGCCAGCGACCAGCCCAGCAGGGACAGGTAGTTGAGCAGGCCCTCGGGGATGAAGCCGCGCTCGCGGTACAGGTTGAGCGAGGACTGCGGGTCGCGCTTGGAGAGCTTCTTGTTGCCCTCGCCCATCACGTACGGCAGGTGGCCGAAGCGCGGGGTGGTGCCGTTGCCGACGCCGATCTCGGCGAGCGCGGCGTACAGCGCGATCTGCCGCGGGGTGGAGGAGAGCAGGTCCTCGCCGCGCAGCACGTGGGTGATGCCCATCAGGGCGTCGTCCACCGGGTTGACCAGGGTGTACAGCGGGGCGCCGTTGGCCCGGACGATGCCGTAGTCGGGCACGTTCTCCGGCTCGAAGGTCAGGGTGCCGCGGACCAGGTCGTCGAAGGTGATGGTGCTGTCGGGCATCCGGAAGCGCAGGATCGGCTCGCGCTTCTCCAGCTTGTAGACCGCGATCTGGTCCTCGGTCAGGTCGCGGCAGTGGCCGTCGTAGCCGGAGGGCTTGCCGGCCGCGCGGGCGGCCTCGCGGCGGGCGTCGAGCTCCTCGGTGCTGCAGTAGCAGTGGTAGGCGTGGCCGGCCTCGTGCAGGCGGCGGGCGACGTCGGCGTAGATGTCCATCCGCTGCGACTGGCGGTACGGCGCGTGCGGGCCGCCGACCTCCGGGCCCTCGTCCCAGTCGAAGCCGAGCCAGCGCATGGCGTCGAGCAGCTGCTCGTACGACTCCTCGGAGTCGCGGGCGGAGTCGGTGTCCTCGATCCGGAAGACCAGCGTGCCGCCGTTGTGGCGGGCGAAGGCCCAGTTGAAGAGGGCGGTGCGGACCAGGCCCACGTGGGGGTTGCCGGTCGGGGAGGGACAGAAGCGAACCCGGACGGCCGGGTCAGTGTTAGCCACGCTTGATCACCTTGTTGGTGAGAGTGCCGATGCCTTCGATGGAGACGGCGACCTCGTCGCCGACGTTGAGGGGGCCCACCCCTGCGGGCGTGCCGGTGAGGATGACGTCGCCGGGCAGCAGCGTCATGGCCTCGGAGATGTGGACGATCAGCTCGGCGACCGAGCGGACCATCAGGGAGGTGCGGCCGGTCTGGCGGAGCTCGCCGTTGACCGTGCAGGTGATGGCGAGGTCGCCGGGGTCGAGGTCGGTCTCGATCCACGGGCCGAGCGGGCACGCGGTGTCGAAGCCCTTGGCCCGGGCCCACTGGCCCTCGCGCTGCTGGACGTCCCGGGCGGTGACGTCGTTGGCGCAGGTGTAGCCGAGGATCACCTCGGGCACCCGGTCCAGCGGCACCTCGCGGCACATCCGGCCGATCACCACGGCGAGTTCGGCCTCGTGGTGGACGTCCGAGGAGAACGGCGGGTACGCGATGCTCTCGGTCGGTCCGATCACCGAAGTGGAGGGCTTGAAGAAGGTCAGCGGGACGTCCGGGACGTCGTTGCCCAGCTCGGCGGCGTGCGCCGCGTAGTTGCGGCCGACCGCCACGATCTTGTTGGGCAGCATCGGGCTGAGCAGCCGGACGTCCTGGAAGCGGTAGCTCTCGCCGGTGGGCTGGGGCTGGCCGAACGGGTGGCCGGCCAGCGCGTGGACGACCAGCGAGTCGGGCTGGGAAGGGTCCCCCTCGACCACGCCGAAGGAGACGCTGCCGGCGGCAGGGCTCCCTTCCCGGACGGAAAACCTGGCAATGCGCACGGCTGGGCTACCCCTCGCTTCGTCGGCCGCCCGGGGCGCCCCCGGGCGCTGCTGGGCGCCTCGCCCTCCGTGGGCGCGGCCCCGTCAATCGTCGTCCAGGCTATCGCGTGGGGCCCCTGCCGACCGCTTTGCCCCTGTTCAGCGCGGTTGGGGCGGGAGGCGTCCGGCTCCGGAGGACGACGAGGGCGCCGCGGATCCCGGTGCGGGGTCCGCGGCGCCCTCGGCGGAGCGGCGGCCGGGTCAGTCCTGGGGGGTGATCACCGGGGCGACCATCAGCTGGGTGCGGCGCGGGTTGGCCGTGCTGGCCGGCAGCTCGGTGGAGTACGTGACGACGTCCTCGGGCTTGCGGGCGCCCGGGATCTTGCTGAAGTCCTCGACCGAGGCCAGCGTGGTCCGGCGCGGGTTCGCCGTGTTGCGGCAGGACAGCGTGGACTTGGTGGCCTTCTTCGCCAGGGACATCGAGAGCACCTCGTGGTCACGGCCGGGCGGCTCCGCGCGGGAGAGGCACCGGCCTGAATGGTTCCGATTGATTCGGAGGGGTTCTGGGCAGGCTGATCGGGGCCGTGCTCCGGAGACAGCCAGGTTACGAGATCTCTTTCCACAGAGACCGTGACCAAAGCTACACATTGGCCTGTGATTTTGCTCACAAATTCATGAGCAAATCACAGATATCCGACATATCGCCGCAACGGAATTTCCCGACATTCCGCCCATGTCGGTCATTCCACCAGGTCTGTGACTCTTTTCGATCTAGGGCCTGGTTGGCATGTATCCGGCGAGTGTCCGAAAAAGGCGGTATTCCGGTCCGGTTACCGCACAGTCCGTGAAACGGCGCATGCGTTCGGTAGTACCCGGCGACTCGCTCCGGCGGGCCTTGTTGGGATTCCCCGGCTGTGCTGGAATGCCACGGACCGTGGGTAGGGAGCAGTCCACCCCGGCGACCCGCTCTCCCGGACCGGCCGGGGTGCGGATGGAAACTCGACACCGTCCAGGCCGTGGCGACGCGGCGGGACGCCCGGTCCAGAGGTTGCGACGCCAGTGCAGGGACGTTTCAAAAGGGGTAGCGGCGCCGCGGGTGACCCGGAGTCGCGCGAGCCTGTGGCAGCCCCCCAGCAGGCGGCGGCCCCCGGCGGCCCGGCCGACCCGGTGACGCCCGAGGGCCCCGGCCGACCGGAGGAGGACGGCCAGGACCGCAAGTCCGCCCGGGACAAGCTCCGCACCACCCTGACCAGGCGCCGCGCCACCGGTCTGAGCCGGCTCGCGATGCGCAACTGGCGCATCCGCACCCGCCTGATCGCCCTGCTCGCGCTCCCGGTGCTGGTCTCGCTGATCCTCGGTGGTCTGCGCATCCAGACCTCGCTCGAGAACTCGCAGCAACTCGCCCAGATGGCCAACCTGTCGGACCTGGCCAAGAAGGCGACCAGCCTCGCGGACGCGCTGCAGACCGAGCGCGACATCAGCGCCGGCTTCATCACCAACCGTCCGAACGACCCGCTGGACGACGACATCGTCACGGCCCGCAAGGCCACCGACGACCTGAGCCGCACCTTCACCGCCTCCTCGGACAAGTTCGAGAACCTCGAACTCTCCGGCGGGAAGGCGCTGCTGTTCCAGATCCGCAAGGACCTGAACTCCATCGCCGACGCCCGCAACACGCCCTACCAGAACAGCCAGAACATCCAGGCGACGATCACCGCCTACGACGTGATCATCCGCGACCTGCTGTCCATCACCCAGGACATCGCGCTCGCCTCGAACAACAAGGACCTGCTGGTCTCCACCCGCGCGCTGCAGCAGTTCTCGCTGGCCAAGGACGCCACCTCGCAGCAGCGCGCGCTGATCAGCGCCGGTCTGGCCAACCCCAAGGGCCCCGACCTCAGCCCCAGTGACGAGTCCTTCGGCATCCGCCTGCGCACCTCGTACGACAACGCGCTGACGAGTTTCAACAACATCTACACCGCGCACGACCTCGACAACCTGCGCGGCCAGCTCAGCTACAACTCGGTGGTCGCCGACGCCGACCGCTACTCGCGCTCGATCCTCCAGCCCAGCGGCATCCACCAGACCGAGCCGGTCTCGTACAAGGACTGGTACGAGAAGGCCAGCGCCAAGATCACCGCCGAGCGCCGGATCGAGTCCAAGCTGATCGAGGACCTCGACGGAAAGGCCCAGGACCTCCAGTCCCAGGCCGACACCGAGGCCCTGATCATCGGTGCCGCCGTCGCCCTGGTGCTGCTCGTCGCCCTCGGTGGCGCCGGTCTGATCGCCCGGTCGATGGTGCGCTCGCTGACCCGCCTCCAGGCCGCGGCCGAGGACGTCGCCGAGCGGCGCCTGCCCGAGCTGGTCAAGACGCTCTCCGAGAGCGACCCGCACGACGTCGACACCACGGTCGAGCCGGTCGCCGTCGACTCGACCGACGAGATCGGCCACGTGGCGCACGCCTTCGACATGGTGCACAGCGAGGCCGTCCGCCTCGCCGCCGAGCAGGCCCTCCTGCGCGGCAACATCAACGCGATGTTCACCAACCTGTCGCGCCGCAGCCAGGGCCTCATCCAGCGCCAGCTGTCGCTGATCTCCGAGCTGGAGAGCCGCGAGGCCGACCCGGACCAGCTGGCCAACCTGTTCAAGCTGGACCACCTCGCGACCCGCATGCGCCGCAACGGCGAGAACCTCCTCGTCCTCGCCGGTGAGGACCCGGGCCGCCGCTGGACCAGGCCCGTTCCGCTGGTCGACGTGCTCCGCGCCGCCGCCTCCGAGGTGGAGCAGTACGAGCGCATCGAGCTCGCCGCCGTGCCGTCGGCCGAGGTCGCCGGCCGCGTCGTCAACGACCTCGTCCACCTGCTCGCCGAGCTGCTGGAGAACGCCACCTCGTTCTCCAGCCCGCAGACCCGCGTCCGGGTCACCGGCCACGCGCTGCCGGACGGCCGGGTGCTCATCGAGATCCACGACACCGGCATCGGCCTGAGCCCGGACGACCTCGCCGAGATCAACGAGCGCCTCGCCAACCCGCCGACGGTGGACGTCTCCGTCTCCCGCCGCATGGGCCTCTTCGTGGTCGGCCGCCTGTCCCTGCGACACGGCATCCGGATCCAGCTGCGTCCGAGCGACTCCGGCGGCACCACCGCCCTGGTCATGCTCCCCGTCGACGTCACCAACTCCGCCGAGCGGCGCGGGGCCGGCCGCCCCGGCCCGGGCAAGCAGCAGCGCGGGGTCGCCCCGACGCCGCGCCAGCAGCGCCAGGTCCCGCCCGGCCGCCAGGGCGGCCCGGCCGCGCTTGGCCAGGGCCCGGCCGGCGGTGCCCCGCAGGGCGGCCGTCCGCAGCTCGGCCAGGGCGGCCCGGCCGCTCCCGCCGCGCCGAACGGCCCGGGTGCGCCCGGCGGCCGCTCCGGCGGCCTGCCGACCCGCCAGGTCGGCCAGTCGCTGCGCGAGAACCCGGCCGCCGGTCAGCCGGCGCAGGCCCAGCAGGCCCCGGCTCCGCAGGCCTCCGCCCAGCACGCCCCGGCCCAGCAGCAGGGCCAGCCGCAGCAGGCGCCGCAGGGCGGCCTTCCGCAGCGCGGCCCCGGCCGCCAGGGCCCGCCGAAGGGCGGCATGAACGGCCTGCCCCGCCGCGGTCAGGGCCGCCCGCAGGCCGGCGGCGAGTTCGACGGTGCTCCGGGCCCGCGGACCGGCGAGCAGCCGCAGCACGGCCGCCCGGGCGGCCCCGGCGCGCCGCAGCAGGGCGCCCGTCCGGGCAACCGTCCGCAGGACGGCCTGCCCCAGCGGGCTCCGGGCCGTCAGGGTCCGGGCGCCCCCGCCCAGCACGGTCCGCAGGGTCCGCAGGGCCAGCGCCGTCCGCAGCGGCCCGGTCCGGACGCGCCGCGCCGCGACCGCCAGCCCCAGCTGCCGCCCCAGCAGCAGGCCCAGCCCCAGCAGGCCCAGCCGCAGCAGGCCCAGCCGCAGCAGGCCCAGCCGCAGCAGGCCCAGCCGCAGCAGGTCCAGCCGCAGCAGGTGCAGCAGACCCAGGCCCAGCCGCAGCTGCCGCCCCAGCAGCAGGCCCAGCCGCTGCCGTCGGCCGAGCCGGCGTCGGTGGAGAGCACCCAGCAGTTCGCCCGGCCCCGCTTCGAGGCCAGCCAGATCGACCCGCGCGACCCGCTGGGCCTCGGCCTGGTGGAGCCCGTGCTGCCCGACGTGGCGAACCCGGCCCAGCAGCAGCCCCAGCCGCGCCCGGAGCAGGCCCCCGTCCAGCCGCAGCAGCGGCAGCGGCAGGAGCCGATGGCGCTGCCGACCGGGCCGTCCGAGGCGGCCGGGGGTCAGTCCTGGTACCCGCAGCAGGGTGCGGCCCACCCGCAGGATCCGCAGCAGGCCCGGCCGCGCCCGTACCAGCCGCGTCGGCCCGGCACGTCCGCGCCGGACTTCCAGCAGCAGGCCCCGCAGCAGGCCCCGGCTCCGCAGCAGGCCCCGCAGCAGCCGCAGCCGGGCGTCGGCGAGGCGCCGTGGCGTCCGTCCGCGAACGACGAGCGCTGGCGCCGTGCCGAGCAGGTCCGCGAGCCCTCGACCAGCGGCGTCACGATGTCCGGCCTCCCCCGCCGGACCCCGCAGGCCAACCTGGTCTCCGGCACCGCCGAGGCCGCACCGCTGACCGGTCCTCAGGTCTCCCGGGCCCCCGAGGAGGTCCGCGGCCGGCTGACCAACCTGCGCCGGGGCATCCAGCAGGGCCGCCGGGCCGGTGCCGAGCAGGCCGCCCACCAGCCGGGCCTCCAGCATGGTGCCCAGCAGCCCGGATTCGATAGTTTCGGTGGCCGGAGCGACGGCAACGGCGCAGATCACCAGGAGCGTTGAGTTGAACCAGATGAGCCAGGCCGCACAGAACCTGAACTGGCTGATCACCAACTTCGTGGACAACACCCCCGGGGTGTCCCACACCGTGGTGGTCTCCGCGGACGGCCTCCTGCTGTGCATGTCGGAGGGCTTCCCCCGGGACCGCGCCGACCAGCTCGCCGCCGTCGCCTCCGGCCTCACCTCCCTCACCTCCGGCGCCAGCCGGATCTTCGAGGGCGGCGAGGTCAACCAGACCGTCGTCGAGATGGAGCGCGGCTTCCTGTTCCTCATGGCCATCAGCGACGGCTCCGCCCTCGCCGTCCTGGCCGCCCCCGACTCCGACATCGGCCTCGTCGGCTACGAGATGGCGCTGCTCGTCGACCGGGCCGGCGCCGTCCTCACCCCCGCACTCCGCGCGGAACTCCAGGGCAGTCTCCTGCACTGACCGGAGCCCGAGCGGATCCACCCACCGTCCCACCCCGCACCGGGTCCGACCCGACCGGACCCGGTGTCTCACCCTCAGCTACCCTCAGGCAGCTGATCCCGCCTCAGCTGGCACCGCCCCAGCTGGAACCGGCTGCCCAAGGCTGCAGCACTAGGAGGACCCATGACCCCGCCCTCGACACCCGCCGGCCCGTACGGGTACGGCAGCGGCTACGGCGGGCAGCAGTCCGACGGCTACGAGCAGCAGCCGCTGGTCCGCCCGTACGCGATGACCGGCGGCCGGACCCGCCCGCGGTACCAGCTCGCCATCGAGGCCCTGATCTCGACGACGGGCTCGGCCGAGCGGACCGGCGGGCTGCTGCCCGAGCACGCCCGGATCGTGAACCTCTGCCGTGAGGTCAAATCCATCGCGGAGATCTCCGCACTGGCCGGCGTGCCGCTCGGTGTGGCCCGCATCCTCGTGGCCGACCTGGCCGAGGCCGGTCTCGTCGCCATCCACCAGCCCGCCGCCGCGGGCGAGTCGGGCGGAACGCCCGACGTCACGCTGCTCGAAAGGGTCCTCAGTGGACTTCGCAAGCTCTAACGCGGCCGCCCCCACCCGCGCCACCACCTCCGCGAAGATCGTC
>NZ_JBIDAK010000058.1:0-22751 GCF_043202455.1 Kitasatospora sp. NPDC048194 | reverse complement strand
CCTCGCCCACCTCCACACCCACGGCCACCCCGTCGACTGGACCCCCCACCTCCACCCAGGCCACCACCCCGACCTCCCCACCTACCCCTTCCAACGCGAACGCTTCTGGCTCACCCCGCCCGCGACCGCGAACCCCCGCAGCGCCGGACTCGACTCCGCCGGGCACCCGCTGCTCGCGGCGGCCGTCCCGCTGCCGGACGACGAGGGAGTGCTGCTGACCGGTCGGCTCTCCGCCGCCACGCACCCCTGGCTCGCCGACCACGCCGTCTGGGACACCGTCCTCGCCCCCGGCACCGCGCTGGTCGAACTCGCCCTCCACGCCGGCCGCCGCCTCGGCTGCCACCACATCGAGGAGCTGACCCTCCAGGCGCCGCTGGTCCTTCCCGGTGAGCTGGCCGTCCGGCTCCAGGTCCGGATCGGTGCGGCGGACGCCGCCGGACGCCGTACCGTCACGGTCCATTCCGCCGTCGACGGCTCCGCGGCCGGCGATGTGTGGACCTGCCACGCGACCGGCACCGTCTCCCCGGCCGAACCGGCCGAACCGGCCGAAGCGACCGAAGCGGTCGCGGGGTGGGCGCTGGGCGCCGCCTGGCCGCCGGCCGGGGCCGTGCCGGTCGACCTCACCGGCCTGTACCAGCGGCTGACCGAAGACGGTCTGGGGTACGGCCCGGCGTTCCGGGGTCTGCGCGCCGCCTGGCGGCGCGGCGAGGAGGTGTACGCCGAGGTGGGGCTGCCGCGCGAGCAGCACGACGCGGCCGCACAGTTCGGCGTGCACCCGGCGCTGCTGGACGCGGCGTTGCACACCACGCTGATCGACGGCGCCGCGCAGGTGCGGCTGCCGTTCTCGTGGAGCGGTGTCACCCTGCACGCCACCGGCGCGACCGCGCTGCGGGTGCGGCTGACCCCCACCGGCCCGGACCAGCTCTCGCTGGCGGTGGCCGACCCGACCGGTCTGCCGGTGGCCACGCTCGACTCGCTCGCCGTCCGGCCGGTCTCCCCGGCGCAGCTCGGGTCGGCCGCCCACCGCGCGGGCGCCGACTCGCTGTTCCAGCTGACCTGGCAGGAGTCGCCCGGCCGCTCGGCCGCGGGCGCCGTGCGCCTCGCGGTGCTCGGTTCCGACGGGCCCGGCGGATACCCCGACCTCGCCGCCCTCGCCGAAGCGATCGGTGCCGGTGCGCCGGTGCCCGAAGCCGTCGTGGTCCGCTGGTCGGCGGAGCCCGGCGAGGACACCCTGTCCGCGGACGCGGCCGGGCGGGCAGTGGAGCGGGCGTTGTCGCTGCTCCAGGCCTGGGTGAGCGATGACCGGTTCGGCGCCGCCCCGCTGGTGGTCGTGACCAGCGGTGCCGTCGACGCCTCGCCCGACCCGGTCGCCTCGCCGGACCTCGCCGCAGCCGCGGTCTGGGGTGCGGTGCGGTCGGTCCAGGCCGAGCACCCGGGCCGGTTCGTCCTGCTGGACGTCGACGGGCCCGTCGCCGACGGCCTCGCGTCCGACGACGCCGTCGCCCGGTCGGACGCCCGGTCCCCGGAGCTTCCGTCGGAGCTGTCGACGGTGCTGCCGGCCGTGCTGGACGGCGCCGAGCCGCAGTACGCGCTCCGGGCCGGGCGGGTGCTGGTGCCCCGGCTGGCCCGACTGCACCCGGACGGGGGATTCGCCGCGCCCGGCCTGGACCCGGAGGGCACGGTGCTGATCACCGGCGGGACCGGCACGCTGGGTGCGCTGGTCGCCCGCCACCTGGTCGACACGTACGGTGTCCGGCATCTGCTGCTGGTCAGCCGGCAGGGCCGGCGCGCGCCGGGGGCCGCCGAACTCGCCTCCTCGCTGGCCGAGTCGGGCGCCGAGGTGACGATCGCCTCGTGCGACGCGGCCGATCGCGCCGCCCTGGCCGCGGTGCTCGCCGCCGTCCCGGCAGACCATCCGCTGACCGGCGTGGTGCACGCGGCCGGGGTGCTGGACGACGGCACGCTCGCCTCGCTCACGCCGGAGCGGGCCAGAGCCGTCCTGCGCCCGAAGGCGGACGCGGCCTGGAACCTGCACGAGCTGACCGTGAACGCCAAGCCCGCGATGTTCGTGCTGTTCTCGGCCGCGGGCGGGCTGCTCGGCAATGCCGGCCAGGCCAACTACGCGGCCGCCAACGCCTATCTGGACGGCTTGGCCGCGCACCGCCGCGCCCTGGGCCTGCCCGGGGTGTCGATGGCATGGGGGCTGTGGTCGGCGGCCAGCACGATGACCAGCGGCCTGAGCGGGGCGGACCGTTCGCGGATGCGGCGCTCCGGCGTGCTGCCGATGTCCACGGCAGCGGCTCTGGCGCTGTTCGACACGGCGCTCGCCCAGGAACGGCCGCTGGTGGTCCCGGTCCGGCTGGACCTCCCCGCGCTGCGCGAGGGCGGATCGGGGCGGGACCTGCCGCTGCTGCGGACGCTGCTCGGTGCGGCGCCCCGGCGGGCGGCCCGTCCGGAGGCGGCGGCCGACACCGGCCCCGGCCTGTCGCTCGACGGGCTGCCCGCCGCCGAACGGTCGCACCGGCTCGTCGAGTTGGTGCGCGGCCAGGCGGCCGCAGTCCTCGGCCACACCTCGCCGGAGGCGGTCGCGGCCGGGCGCGGGTTCCTGGAGTCCGGGTTCGACTCGCTGCGCGGGGTGGAGCTGCGCAACCGGCTGGCCACGGCCACCGGTCTGCGGCTGCCGGCGACGCTGGTCTTCGACCACCCGACACCGGCCGCCGTGGCCGCGCACCTCGGGGAGTTGCTCGGGCGGCGGGAACGGCCGGCCGAGTCGCCGGTCCTCCTCGACCTCGACGGCCTGGAGGCGGGCCTGCGCGACCTCGCCCCCGCGGACCGGGCGGCGCGTGAGCGGCTCGCCGCCCGGTTGCGCGGGCTGGCCGCGCAGCTGCACCCGCCGCAGTCCGAGCCGTCCGCCGGACGCACCGCCGACCGCGCCACCGGCCACGCCACCGGCCGCGCGGCCGAATCCGCCTCCGAGGACGAGGAGTTCGGGGACGCGACGCTCGACGAGATCCTCGACATCGTCGACAGCGAGCTGCGGAACTCGTGACCATGCCCGTCCTGGACCCGTCACCGGACCCGTCGAGGGCCACGCCGTCGGACCTGCCGTCGGCCAGGCCGGCGGACCGGCTGTCGGAGCCGTCGTTGAACAGAGAGGCGCACAGCGGAATGACGAGTGACGAGAAGGTCGTCGACGCGCTCAAGCGGCTGACCGTCGACCTGCGCAGGACGCGCCGGCGGCTCCAGGAGCTGGAGGACGGGGCCCGCGAGCCGATCGCGATCGTCGGCATGGCGTGCCGCTACCCCGGCGGGGTCACCTCCCCGGAGGACCTGTGGCGGGTGGTGGCCGAGGAACGGGACGTCATCTCGCCCTTCCCGACCGACCGCGGCTGGGACGCCGGCCTGTACGACCCTGATCCGGCCCGGCACGGCTCGGTGTACGTCCGCGAGGGCGGATTCCTGCACGACGCCGCCGAGTTCGACCCGGCGTTCTTCGGCATGAGCGCCCGCGAGGCGCTGGCCACCGACCCGCAGCAGCGCCTGCTACTGGAGACGTCCTGGGAGGCGTGCGAGCGGGCGGGCATCGACCCGGCGTCCCTGCGCGGCAGCCGGACCGGCGTCTTCGCCGGGGTGATCTACCAGGACTACGCCTCGCGACTGCGCCGGGTGCCGGGGGAGTTCGAGGGCTACGTCGGCAACGGCAGCACCGGCAGCGTCGCCTCCGGCCGGGTCGCCTACACCCTCGGCCTGGAGGGCCCGGCCGTCACCCTCGACACGGCGTGCTCGTCCTCGCTGGTGGCGCTGCACCAGGCCGCGCAGGCGCTGCGCAACGGCGAGTGCGCGCTGGCCCTGGCCGGCGGGGTGACGGTGATGGCCTCGCCGATGGCGCTGGTCGAGTTCAGCCGCCAGCGGGGGCTGGCCCCCGACGCGCGGTGCAAGGCGTTCTCGGCCACGGCCGACGGGACCAGCCTGGGCGAGGGCGTCGGGATGCTGCTGCTGGAGCGGCTCTCGGACGCCCGGCGGCACGGCCGGCGGGTCCTCGCGGTGATCCGGGGCAGTGCGGTCAACCAGGACGGCGCGAGCAGCGGTCTGACGGCGCCGAGCGGGCCCGCCCAGCAACGGGTGATCCGGCAGGCGCTGGAGAACGCCGGGCTGTCGGCGCGGGACGTGGACGCGGTGGAGGCGCACGGCACCGGGACGACGCTCGGCGACCCGATCGAGGCCCAGGCGCTGCTGGCCACCTACGGTCAGGACCGGTCCGGTTCGGAGCCGCTGTGGCTCGGCTCGGTGAAGTCCAACATCGGCCACGCCCAGGCGGCGGCGGGCGTGGCCGGCGTGATCAAGACGGTGATGGCGATCCGGCACGGCGTGCTGCCGCGCACCCTGCACCTCGACGGCGCCAACCCGCACGTGGACTGGGAGGCGGGCGCGGTGGCACCGCTGAGCGCCGCCCGGCCCTGGCCGGCGACGGGGCGGCCGCGCCGCGCCGGGGTGTCGTCCTTCGGGGTGAGCGGCACCAACGCGCACCTCGTCCTGGAGGAGGCCGAGCCCGCGCCGGACGAACAGCCCGCGCCGACCGGACAGCCCGCGCCGGGCGCCCAGGCCGTACCCGCTAAACGGGCCGTACCGTCCGAACAGTTCGCGCCCTCCGAGCCGCCCCGGCAACCGGGACCCCCCGGGCTGCCCGGGACGGCCCTGCCGTGGGTGCTCTCCGGCCGCACCGAGGCCGCGCTGCGCGCCCAGGCCGCACGGCTGCTGGAGCACCTGGACGCGCAGCCCGCCCCGACCGCCGCCGAGGTGGGCGCCGCACTCGCGGGCACCCGCACGGCCTTCGAGCACCGGGCCGTCCTGCTGCGGGCGGACCGGGCCGGTTTCCGGGCCGGACTGGCCGCCCTGGCGGCGGGCGAACCGCAGCCCGGGCTGGTCCGGGGCGTCGCCCGGGGGGACGCCCGGGTGGTGTTCGTGCTGCCGGAGCGGCCGTCGGTGCGGGCCGGCCTGGTGCTGCGCCTGCTGGACGCGTCACCGCTGTTCGCCGGGCGGCTGGCGGCCTGCGACGCGGCGCTCGTGGAGACCGCCGGCTGGTCCGCCACCCAGGTGCTGCACGGCGCCGCGGGCGCGCCGGACCGGGCCCGACCGGAGGTCCGCCGCGCGGTGGGCTGGGCCGTGCTGGTCGCCCTCGCCGGGTGGTGGCGGGGGCACGGCGTGGAGCCGGCCGCCGTGGTCGCGCCGGGCGAGGCCGCCATCGCGGGGGCCTGTGTCGCGCAGGCGCTCTCCCTGGCGGAGGGGGCGCGCGCGGCGGTGTCCGGCGAGGCGTCCGAGCCGTCCGGTGCCGCGGTACCGCTGCTGACGGGCGATCCGGCCGAGGCGGTGCGCGGGCTGCTGGAGCGCGGCCACACCCGGTTCGTCGCCCTCGGTCCCGGGTCGGCCGCCCGGATCGCGACCGACGCGGGCCCTGACGTCCAGGTGGTCGGTGTCGTGGACGTGCTCGGCGCCCCGGACCTCCCCGGCGCCGCCGCCGCATCCCTGAGCGCCGCCGCCGCGCCGCTCGACGCCGCCACCGCATCCCCCGGCGACGCCACCGCGCCGCTCGGCGACCCGTACGGGCTGCTCACCGCGCTGGCCGAGCTGCACGTCCACGGCGGTCCTGCCGACTGGTCGGCGGCGTTCCCGGCCACCGGCCTGCGCCCGGTCGACCTGCCGACCTACCCGTTCCAGCGCCGCCGCTACTGGCTGGAGGACGGGCCGGCCGCCCCCGACGTGGCGGCCGCCGGACTCGCTCCGGCGGACCACCCGCTGCTCCGCGCCGTGGTGGAACTTCCCGACGGCGGGGGGCTGTTGTTCACCGGCCGGCTGTCGCCCGCCGAGCTGCCCTGGCTCGCCGACCACACCGTGCACGGACGCGTCCTGCTGCCCGGCACCGCCGTGGTCGAGCTGGTCCGCTGGGCGGGCGCCCGGACGGGCTGCGCGCACATCGCCGAACTGGCCCTGCACGCCCCGCTGGAACTCCCCGACCGCGACAGCGCCCCGGAGAGCGGCGTCCGGGTCAGGCTGGCCGTCGGGGCCCCGGACGGGTCCGGCCGCCGGACGGTGGAGCTGTCCTCCCGGCCGGCCGAGCCCGAGGACGCCCCCTGGACCCGGCACGCCGCCGGCGCCGTGGCAACCGAGCAGCCGGCCGGCTCCCCGGACCTGGTCTCCTGGCCGCCGCCCGGCGCCGAGCCGGTCGCCCTCGACGGGTGCTACCGCCGCTTCGCCGGCCTGGGCCTCGACTACGGCCCCGCCTTCCGCGGGCTGCGCGCGCTCTGGCGGCGCGGCGAGGAGGTGTTCGCCGAGGTGGCCCTCTCCGAGGCGGACCGGGCCGACGCCGCGCGGTACGGACTCCACCCGGCGCTGCTGGACGCCGCGCTCCAGGCCTGCGCCGCCGCGGCCCCGCAGGCCGGCGGGCCGATCCCGGTCCCGTTCGCCTGGCACGGCGTCTCGGTGCGCGGGACGGGCCCGACGGCCCTGCGGGTCCGGCTGGCACCCACCGGACCGGACACGATCACACTCGAAGCGGCCGACCCGGCGGGCGTCCCGGTGGCATCGGTCGCGGGCCTGCGGTCACGGCCGCTGCCCGGCGACCCGGCCGGCTCCGCCCTGCTCTGGCGCATCCGGTGGGAGCCGGTGCCGGCCGCACCGGAGACCGACGCCCCGGAGACGGCCGCGCTGCGGACGGCGGTGGTGGGCGCCGGACTCGCGGTGGCCTCCGCGGCCCACTACCCGGACCTCGCGGCGCTGGCCGCCGCCGGGTCACCGGTGCCGGACGTGGTGCTCGCACCCGTGCAACCGGCCGCCGGCGACGTACCGGCCGCCGTCCACGCCGCCACCTCCGCTGCCCTCGAGCTGGTGCGCTCCTGGCTCGCCGAGCCGCGGTTCGCCGCCGCCCGGCTGGTCGTGGTCACCCGGGGCGCCCAGGTCGCGGGTGACGACGCCTCGGCGCCCGACCTGGCCTCGGCCGCGGTCTGGGGCCTGCTGCGGTCGGCCCTGTCCGAGCACCCGCGGCGCTTCGGCCTGCTGGACCTCGACGGGCCGGCTCCCACCGAGGCCGAGTTGGCCCGGGTCCTCGCCTCGGACGAGCCGCAGCTGGCCCTGCGCCGGTCCGAGGTGCTGGCGCCGCGGCTGGTGCCGGTCGAGCGGCCCGCCGGGGACAGCCCCGCCTTCGATCCGAACGGCACCGTCCTGGTCACCGGCGGCACCGGCACGCTCGGCGGTCTGCTCGCCCGTCACCTGGTCGCACGCGGCGCCCGGCACCTGCTGCTGGCCGGGCGCCGCGGGGAGCGGACCCCGGGAGCGGCGGAACTGGTCGCGGAGCTCACCGCGTCGGGTGCGGAGGTCAGGGTCGCCGCCTGCGACACCTCCGACCGCGAGGCCCTGGCCGCCTTGCTGCGTTCGGTGCCGGCGGACCGTCCGCTGACGGCGGTGGTGCACGCCGCCGGTGTGACCGACGACGGCCTGGTTTCCGCGCTCACCCCCGACCGGCTCGACGCCGTCCTGCGACCGAAGGTGGACGCGGCCTGGCACCTCCACGAACTGACCCGCGACTGCGGGTTGGACGCCTTCGTCCTGTTCTCCTCGGCCTCGGGCACCTTCGGCACCGCCGGACAGGCCAACTACGCCGCCGCGAACGCCTTCCTCGACGCGCTCGCCCGGCGGCGCCACACCGAGGGACTGCCGGGGCTGTCCCTGGCCTGGGGCCTGTGGGCCGAACGCAGCGGCATGACGGAACGTCTGAGCGCCGCACAGGCAGGAAAGTTGGCTCGGAGCGGGTTCGGCGCGCTCTCCACCGCGGAGGCACTTGATCTCTTCGACAGCGCCCGTATGATGATCACCGAATCGGTGCTCGTCCCGGTCCGGTTGGACCCCGCGGTGGTGCGGGGCCGCGCCGAACAGGGACAGGTCCCGTCGCTGCTGCGGGAACCGGTCACCGGACCGGCGCCCGCCGCTGCCGCGGCAGCCGCTCCGGCGGCGGGCCCGGAGACCGGCTTCGCACAGCGCCTCCGGGCGATGCCGGAGACCGAGCGCCGACGCGCCCTGCTCGACCTCGTCCGGACCCATGCGGCGATCGTGCTGGCCGAGTCCTCCCCCGAGGACGTCGACCCCGGCCAGGGCTTCGTCGACCTGGGCTTCGACTCGCTCGCCAACCTCGAGCTCCAGGACCGGCTCCAGGAGGCGACCGGCCTCCAACTGCCCAGCACCCTGGTGTTCGACCACCCCACCGCAACGGCCCTGGCCGATCACCTCTGCAGCCTGTTCGGCTCCGGGGCGAGGACGGAGGTGGGGCCGGCGCTCGCGGAACTCGACCGGCTGGAGGCGTTCCTGACGCCCTTCACCGACGACGACCAGGCCCGGACCGCGATCACCCACCGGTTGAGGGACCTCCTCGCCCGCTGGGGCGACGACGGCCGGGACGGCGCCGACCGACCCGACCTCGCCTCGGCGACCGACGACGAGCTCTTCGACGTACTGGACCAGTTGCGCGCCCGCTGAGGGCCGAGAACCCGGCAACACCTCGATCCCCGCACCGGCTATAGGAGCAGGCTCAAGTGGCACATGAAGACAAGCTTCGCGAGCACCTCCGGTGGGCTGCCGCCGAACTCGCAGAGGCACGCCGCCGGACGGCCGAACTGGAGGCCGCCGACCGCGAGCCGATCGCGATCGTCGGAATGAGCTGCCGCTACCCGGGCGGGGTCCGGACCCCTGAGGAGCTGTGGGAGCTGGCTGCCGCCGGGCGGGACGCCGTCGGCGCGCCGCCCGCCGAACGCGGCTGGCGCATCGAGGACTTCTACGACCCGGACGGCCTGCGCCCCGGCACCTCCTACGTCTGCGAGGGCGGCTTCCTCGACGGGGCCGACCGGTTCGACCCGGGGTTCTTCGACATCAGCCCCCGGGAGGCCCTCGCCATGGACCCCCAGCAGCGGCTGCTGCTGGAGACCTCCTGGGAGGCCTTCGAGCGGGCCGGCATCGCCCCCGCGACCGTGCGCGGCACCCGGGTCGGGGTGTTCACCGGCCTGATGTACCACGACTACGGCACCCGGCTGGCCTCCGTGGACGAGTCGGTCGCGGGCTTCCTGGGCAGCGGCACCGCGGGCAGCGTCGCGTCCGGACGGATCGCCTACGTGCTCGGACTGGAAGGGCCGGCGGTGACCGTGGACACGGCCTGCTCCTCGTCCCTGGTGGCGCTCCACCTCGCTGCCCAGGCCGTCCGGCGCGGCGACTGCACCATGGCGCTGGCCGGTGGCGTCACGGTGATGGCCACGCCCGACACCTTCGTCGAGTTCAGCCGTCAGGGCGGCCTCGCCCGGGACGGGCGCTGCAAGTCCTTCGCGGCGGCCGCCGACGGCACCGCCTGGGGCGAGGGCGCGGGCATGCTGCTGGTCGAGCGGCTGTCCGACGCCCGGCGGCTGGGCCATCCGGTGCTCGCCGTGGTCCGCGGCTCCTCGGTCAACCAGGACGGCGCCAGCAGCAGCCTCTCCGCGCCGAACGGGCCCTCGCAGCAGCGGGTGATCCGGCAGGCCCTCGCCGAGGCCGGGCTGTCGCCGGACCTGATCGACGCGGTGGAGGCGCACGGGACGGGCACCCGGCTGGGCGACCCGATCGAGGCCCAGGCCCTGCTGGCGACGTACGGGCAGGAGCGGCCTGCCGAACGGCCGCTGCTGCTGGGCTCGTTGAAGTCCAACATCGGCCACACCCAGGCGGCGGCCGGGGTCGGCGGCGTCATCAAGATGGTGATGGCGATGCGGCACGGCGTGCTGCCGCCCACCCTGCACGTCGACGAGCCCACCCCGCACGTCGACTGGTCCTCCGGCGCCGTGGAACTGCTCACCGAGGCCCGGAAGTGGCCGCAGACGGGGCGGCCGCGGCGGTCGGCCGTGTCCTCCTTCGGGGTCAGCGGGACGAACGCGCACGTCATCCTGGAGGAGGCGCCGGCGGACGAGCCGGTGGAGGAACCGGTGACCGGCGTGGCCGCGGTCGGCGGCACTCTGCTGCCGTGGGTGCTGTCCGCCCGGGACGAGCGGGCGTTGCGCGCCCAGGCCGAGCAGTTGCGGGCAGCGGTCGAGGCGCACCCGGAGTGGGAAGTGGCGGAGGTGGCCGCAGCGCTGGTGTCGGACCGGTCCCTGTTCGAGCAGCGGGCTGTGGTGATCGGGGAGAACCGGGCCGAGCTGCTGAGCGGTCTCGCCGCCGTCGCCGAGAGGACCGCCGTGCCAGGGGTCGTTCTGGGCAGCGGCACGTTCGGGCGTCCGGTGTTCGTGTTCCCCGGCCAGGGTTCGCAGTGGGCCGGCATGGGCGCCGAACTCCTCGACACCTCCCCCGTCTTCGCGGACTCCATCGCCCGCTGCCAAACCGCCCTCGACCCCTACATCGACTGGTCCCTCACCGACGCCCTACGCGGCCACCTCGACCTCACCCGCGTCGACATCGTCCAACCCACCCTCTTCGCGACCATGGTCGCCCTCGCCGAGCTCTGGCAATCCCTCGGCATCCACCCCACCGCCGTCATCGGCCACTCCCAAGGCGAAATTGCCGCCGCCACCATCGCCGGAGCCCTCACCCTCCACGACGGCGCCCGCATCGCAGCCCTGCGCAGCCAAGCCATCCTCGCCATCGCCGGACACGGCGGCATGGCCTCCATCCCCCTCAGCCACGAGGACACCACCCAACTCCTCGCCCCCTGGCGCCACCAGCTCGCCATCGCCGCCCACAACGGACCCACCACCACCGTCATCGCCGGCGACGCCACCGCCCTCACCGAACTCCTCACCCACTGCGAACACCACCAGATCCGCGCCCGCCGCATCGACGTCGACTACGCCTCCCACACCCACCACGTCGAAACCATCCACCAACAACTCCTCGACCAACTCGCCGGCATCACCCCCAAACCGGCCACCATCCCCCTCTACTCCACCGTCACCGGCACCCCCATCGACACCACCACCCTCACCCCCCACTACTGGTACACCAACCTCCGCCAACCCGTCCGATTCACCGACGCCATCCGCACCGCCCTCACCGACGGCCACACCACCTACGTCGAAATCAGCCCCCACCCCGTCCTCACCACGACCATCCAGGACACCGCCGAAACCACGAACCACCCCACCCTCACCACCGGCACCCTCCGCCGCAACGAAGGCGGCCTCCGACGACTGCTCACCTCCCTCGCCGAGGTCCACGCCCACGGCCACCCCGTCGACTGGTCAGCCCTGCTCCCCACCATCCGACGCCGACGGATCGACCTGCCCACCTACCCCTTCCAACGCGAACGCTTCTGGCTCGACGCCCCCGCACCCACCGGAGACGTCCGCACCGCCGGCCTCACCCCCGCCGACCACCCCCTGCTCAGCGCGCTCCTCCCGCTCGCAGACGACGACGAACTCGTCCTCACCGGCTCGATCTCCCTCACCACCCACCCCTGGCTCGCCGACCACGCCGTCTGGGACACCGTCCTCGCCCCCGGCACCGCGCTCGTCGAACTCGCCCTCCACGCCGGCGACCACGGCGGCCGCGACGTGCTCGAGGAACTCACCCTCCAGGCACCGCTGCTGCTCCCGCAGGACGGCCCCGTCCAGCTCCAGGTCCGGATCGGGTCCGCCGCCGACGACGGGCGGCGCGCCGTCTCCGTCCACTCCCGCCCGGACCGACCCGACGCCGACGCCCCCTGGACCCGGCACGCGACCGGCGTCCTGGCGACGGGCGCCGAGCACCCGTCCTGGGACCTCGCCGCCTGGCCCCCGGCCGGCGCGGAACCGGTGGACCTCACGGACCTCTACTCCCGCCTGGCCGCCGAGGGCCTCGGCTACGGGCCCGCCTTCCGGGGCCTGCAGGCGCTCTGGCGGCAGGGGGAGGAGCTGTTCGCCGAGGTACGGCTGCCGCGCGAGCAGCACGACGCGGCCGCGCGGTTCGGCCTGCATCCCGCCCTGCTGGACGCGGCCCTGCACGCGGCGGCGGCCGCCGCCCCCGGTGAGGTGCGGCTGCCGTTCTCGTGGAGCGGCGTCTCCCTGTACGCCACCGGCGCGACCGCCCTGCGGGTGCGCCTGTCACCGGACGGGGCCGACGCGGTCGCCCTCACGGTGGCCGACGGGAGCGGCGCGCCCGTCGCCCGGGTGGCATCGCTGGCGAGCCGTCCGGTGGACCGCGAGCAGCTGCGGGCGGCAGACGACGACGCGGACCGGCTGCTGGCCGTGGAGTGGACCGAACTGCCCCCGTCCTCCGGGACGCCCGCCGGGCGCTGGGTGCTGCTCGGCGCCGACCGCGTCGGGCTGCCCGACGACCTCCGGCTCGGGACGCATCCCGACCTGGCGGCCCTCGCCAAGGCCGTGGAGGCCGGTGCGACCGTCCCGGACGCCGTCCTGGTCACCTGTACCGGTCCCGACGGCCCGGAGTCCGCGGACCCGTCCGCCGCCGCGCACGCCGCCGTCGCGGAGGTCCTGACGGTCACCCAGGAGTTCCTGGCGAGCGACCAGTTCGCCGCCGCCCGGCTCGTCGTGCTCACCAGCGGCGCGGTGGCCGCCGGGTCCGGCGAGAGCGTGCAGGACCTCGCCGGTGCCGCGGTCTGGGGCCTGCTGCGCTCCGCCCAGAGCGAGCACCCGGGCCGCTTCGTCCTGCTCGACCTGGACGGGCGTGCGCTGGACGGCCGTGCGGCCGGGCGGCAGGGCGCCCTGGCCGCCGCGCTCGCCGGCGCCGAGCCCCAACTGGCCGCCCGGGACGGCGTCCTGCTGGCCCCCCGGCTGGTCCGCGCGGCCACCGGCCGGCTGCTGGAGCCCCCGGCGGACGCGCCCCACTGGCGCCTGGACACCACCGCCAAGGGCACCCTGGAGAACCTCGCCCTCCTCCCCCACCCGGCGGCCTCCGAGCCGCTCGCGCCCGGACAGGTCCGGCTGGCCGTCCGCGCCGCCGGCATGAACTTCCGCGACGTGCTGCTCGGCCTGGGCATGGTCGACCAGGACGTCATGGGCGGGGAGGCGGCCGGCGTCGTGCTGGAGACCGGGCCCGGCGTCACCGCGTTCGCGCCGGGCGACCGCGTGATGGGCATGGTGCCCGGCTCGTTCGGGCCGGTCGCCGTGGTCGACCAGCGGCTGCTCGTCCCGCTTCCCGCGCACTGGACGTTCACCGAGGGCGCCTCGGTGCCGATCGCCTTCCTGACCGCGTACTACGGCCTGGTCGACCTCGCCGGCCTGGGCGCCGGCGAGTCGGTGCTGATCCACTCGGCGACCGGCGGCGTCGGCATGGCGGCGCTCCAACTGGCCCGCCACCTGGGCGGCGAGGTGTTCGCCACGGCCGCTCCCGCCAAGTGGGAGACCCTGCGGGCGCTCGGCGTGCCGGAGGATCGGATCGCCTCCTCGCGCAGCCTCGACTTCGAGCAGCGGGTCCGCGAGGCCGCCGGCGGGCGGGGCGTCGACGTGGTCCTCAACTCCCTCGCCCACGAGTTCGTCGACGCCTCGCTGCGGCTGCTCGCGGACGGCGGGCGGTTCGTGGAGATGGGCAAGACCGACATCCGCGACGCGGCCGAGGTCGCCGCCGCCCACCCCGGCACGTCCTACCTGTGGTTCGACCTGATCGAGGCCGGCTACGACCGGATCGGCCGGATGATGGCCGAACTGATGCCGCTGTTCGAGCGCGGGGTGCTCCGTCCGGTCCCGGCCCGCACCTGGGACGTCCGGCGGGCGCTGGAGGCGTTCCGCTTCATGAGCCAGGCCCGGCACGTCGGCAAGGTGGTGCTCACCATGCCCGCCGCGCCGGGTCGGGGCGGCACCGCTCTGGACCCGGACGGCACCGTGCTGATCACCGGCGGCACGGGCGTGCTGGGCGGCCTGGTGGCGCGCCGGCTGGTCACCGACCACGGCGTGCGGCACCTGCTGCTGCTCGGCCGCCGCGGCCCCGAGGCCCCCGGTGCGGCCGAACTCGCCGCCGAACTCACCGCGCTGGGCGCCGCCGTGACGGTCACCGCCTGCGACACGGCCGACCGTGCGGACCTCGCGCGGGTGCTCGCCGCCGTGCCGGCCGAACACCCGCTCACCGGCGTCGTCCACGCCGCGGGCGTGCTGGACGACGCGGTGATCGCCTCGCTGACCCCCGCGCAGGTCACGGCCGTGCTGCGCCCCAAGGTGGACGCCGCCTGGCACCTGCACGAGCTGACCCGGGACGCGGACCTCCGCGCCTTCGTGCTGTTCTCCTCCTCGGCGGCCGTCCTGGGCGGCCCCGGTCAGGGCAACTACGCCGCGGCCAACGCCTTCCTGGACGCGCTCGCCCGGCGTCGCCGCGCCGAGGGGCTGCCCGGCCTGTCGATCGCCTGGGGCCTGTGGGAGCGAGCCAGCGGCATGACCGGCCACCTCGACGCGGGCGACCTGGCCCGGCTGCGGCGCTCCGGCGTGAGCCCGCTATCCGACGCGGACGGCCTGGCGATGTTCGGCGCGGCCCTGCACTCCGACCGGGACCAGCTGGTGGCGATGAAGCTCGACGTCGCGGCCGCCCGTGCCGCCTTCGCGTCCGGTTCGGTGCCGCCGCTGCTGCGCCGACTGGTCGGTGCGGGTGCCAGGCGCGCGGCGGCGGCCGACGCGGCGGACGACGGGCCCGCACCGGCCCTGCGGCTGGCCGCCCTACCGGAGGCCGAACGCGCCCGCGCCCTGCTGGAGTTGGTGCGCAGCAACGCGGCCGTGGTGCTCGGGCACGCCACCGACGGGGCGATCCAGCCGGACCGGGCGTTCAAGCAGCTCGGCTTCGACTCGCTGACCGCCGTCGAACTGCGCAACCGGCTCAACGCCGCGACCGGACTGCGGCTGCCGGCCACCATGGTCTTCGACCATCCGACGCCGGACGCGCTGGCCGCCTTCCTCCAGGCCGAACTGGCCCCGGCTGCATCGGGCGGCCCGGCCGGACCCGCCGGCCGTGCCGTCCCGGACGAGGAGGTCAGCCGGCTGCTGGCGACCGTCCCGCCGGCCCGGCTGCGCGCCGCCGGCCTGCTCGACGCGCTGCTGGCGCTGGCCGGCGCCGGACCCGAGGAGCCGCCGGCCGTGCCGGACGCGGACCTCGACGAGATCGACGCCATGGACGCCGACGACCTGATCGGCCTGGCCTTCGGCACCACTGACCTCTGATCGCGCTCGGACTGCGGAGAAACCCAACGATGGCTGCATCACAGGCTGCACCACAGGACCAGAGGGTGCTGGAGGCACTCCGGCTCTCGCTCAAGGAGAACAAGCGCCTCCAGCAGCAGAACCACCGGCTGGCCGAGGCCCGGCACGAGCCGATCGCGATCGTCGGCATGGCCTGCCGCTTCCCCGGCGGCGTCCACAGCCCCGAGGACCTGTGGCGCCTGGTGTCCGACGGCCGGGACGCCCTGTCCGGGTTCCCGGCCGAACGCGGCTGGAACACCGAGGAGTTGTACGACCCGGACCCGGACCGGCCGGGCCGGAGCTACGTCCGGACGGGTTGCTTCGTCCAGGGCGCGGAGCTGTTCGACGCCGGGTTCTTCGGGATCAGCCCGCGCGAGGCGCTCGCGATGGACCCGCAGCAGCGGCTGCTGCTGGAGACCTCCTGGGAGGCCTTCGAACACGCCGGCATCGACCCGGAGTCCGTCCGCGGCAGCGCGACCGGCGTGTTCGTCGGCGCCTCCCCGCTCGGCTACGCCGCCGATCCGCGCGGCGCGGAGGGAGCCGAGGGCTACCTGCTGACCGGCACCACCGTCAGCGTGGCCTCCGGTCGGCTCGCCTACACCTTCGGGCTGGAGGGCCCGGCGGTGACGGTGGACACCGCTTGCTCCTCCTCGCTGGTGGCGCTGCACCTGGCGGCCCGGGCGCTGCGCGACGGCGAGTGCTCGATGGCGCTGGTCGGCGGCGCGGCGGTGATGGCGGCGCCGCACATGTTCATCGAGTTCAGCCGGCAGCGCGGCCTCGCCCCCGACGGGCGCTGCAAGGCCTTCGCGGGCGCGGCGGACGGCACCGCCTGGGGCGAGGGCGTCGGCGTGCTGCTGGTCGAGCGGCTCTCCGACGCCCGGCGGCTGGGCCACCCGGTGCTCGCCGTGGTCCGCGGCTCCGCGGTCAACCAGGACGGTGCCTCCAACGGCCTGACGGCGCCGAGCGGCCCGGCCCAGCAGCGGGTGATCCGCGCCGCGCTCGCGGACGCCCGGCTCACCGCCGCCGACGTGGACGCGGTGGAGGCGCACGGGACGGGCACCCGGCTCGGCGACCCGATCGAGGCCCAGGCCCTGCTGGCCACCTACGGGCAGGGCCGGCCCGCCGAACGGCCGCTCTGGCTCGGCTCGGTGAAGTCCAACATCGGCCACACCCAGCTCGCCGCGGGCGTCGCCGGCGTCATCAAGACGGTGCTGGCGCTGCGCCACGGCGTCCTGCCGGCCACCCTGCACGTCGACGAGCCGACCCCGCAGGTCGACTGGTCGCGCGGCGCGGTGGAACTGCTGACCGAGCGGCGCGACTGGCCCGCCGTCGACCGCCCCCGGCGGGCCGGCGTCTCCTCCTTCGGCATCAGCGGCACCAACGCCCACGTGATCCTGGAGCAGCCCGTCGAGGAGGAGCCCCTCGACGGGCAGCCCGCCGTGGAGCAGCCCGCCCCCGCGGTGCCGGCCGCGACCCCGTGGCTGCTGTCGGCGCGCAGCCCCGAGGCGCTGCGCGCCCAGGCCGGCCGGCTGGCCGACGCCGTGGCCGCCGCGCCGCAGTGGCCCGCCGCGGACGTCGCGTGGACGCTGGCCACCGCCCGCGCCGGCCTCGACCACCGGGCGGTGGTGCTCGGGACGGACCGCGCGGAACTGCTCGCCGGCCTCGAGGCGCTGCGCCGGGCCGACGACGCCCCGGACCTGTTCCGGGGCCAGGCGGCGCGCACCGGCAGGCTGGCCTTCCTGTTCACCGGCCAGGGCGCCCAGCGGGCCGGCGCCGGCCGCGAACTGTACCGGCGCTTCCCGGTGTTCGCGGCCGAGCTGGACCGGGTGTGCGACCTGCTGGCGGAGCGCAGCGGCCTGCCGGTCCGCGAGGTGCTGCTCGCCGAGGAGGGGTCGCCCGAGGCGGCCCGGCTGGACGGGACGGCGTTCGTCCAGGCCGCCCTGTTCGCGCTGGAGGTGGCGCTGTTCCGGCTGGCCGAATCCTGGGGGCTGCGGCCGGACTTCGTGCTCGGGCACTCGGTCGGGGAACTCGCGGCCGCCCACGTCGCCGGCGTGTTCTCGCTGGAGGACGCGGTCACGGCGGTGGCCGCCCGCGGGCGCCTGATGCAGCAGCTGCCCGCCGGCGGCGCGATGGTGGCGGTGGAGGCGACGGAGCCGGAGGTGGCCGTCCTGCTGGCGGACCACGCCGGCCGGGCCGGCATCGCCGCCGTCAACGGCGCCCGCTCCGTCGTGGTCTCCGGCGAGGAGGAGGCGGTCGCGTCGGTCGCCGAGCGGCTCGGCGCGCAGGGCCGCCGGACGAAGCGGCTGGCCGTCAGCCACGCCTTCCACTCGGCCCGCATGGAGGACATGCTCGCGCCGTTCCGCGCGGTGCTCGACGGCCTGACGCTGCACGAACCGACCGTCCCGGTGGTCTCCAACCTGACCGGCCGGCCGGTGGCCGCCGAGCTGATCCGCACCCCGGAGTACTGGGTGCGGCACGTGCGCGAGGCCGTGCGCTTCCACGACGGCGTGCGGCACCTGCTCGACCGGGGCGTCACGACCTTCCTGGAACTCGGCCCCGACGGTGTGCTGTCCGCCATGGCCCGGCAGAGCGCGGGGGACGCGGCCGGTGACGTCGTGGCGGTGCCGCTGCTGCGCCGGAGCCGTCCGGAGCCGGACACGGTGCTCGCCGCGGTCGCCCAGGCGCACGTGCGGGGGGCCCGGGTGGACTGGCCCGCGCTCCTCACCGCGCTCCACGGCCCGGCCGGCCGCCGGCTGGACCTGCCCACGTACGCGTTCCAGGGCGAGCGGTACTGGCTGGACGCGACCGGCGGCGCCCCCGCCGATCCGGCCGGGCTCGGCGTGACGAGCGCCGGGCACCCCCTGCTCGGCGCCGCCGTCACCCCGGCCGAGGGCGGCGGGCTGATCCTCACCGGCCGGCTGTCGCCCCGTTCGCACCGCTGGCTCGCCGACCACGTGGTGCTGGGCAGCACGGTGGTGCCCGGCACCGCGTACCTGGAACTGGCCCTGCACGCGGCGCGGTCGGTCGGCTGCACCACGGTCGAGGAGCTGGACCAGGAGGCGCCGCTGATCCTCACCGGGACCGGGACGGCCCAGCTGCAGGTGGTGGTCGGCGCGGCCGACGCGACGGGCCGGCGACCGATCGGCGTGTACGCCCGCCCGGACGAGGCGGCGGAGTGGACCCGGCACGCGGGCGGCACGCTGTCCGCCGCGCCCGGCGGAACCGGCTGGCAGCCGGCCGGCGACTGGCCGCCCCGCGGCGCCGAGCCGGTGGACCTCGACGGCTTCTACCCCTCCGTCGCCCGGGACGGTTTCGACTACGGCCCGTCGTTCCGCGGGCTGCGGGCGATGTGGCGCGCCGGCGACGAGGTGTACGGCGAGGTCGCCCTCCCGGAGCCGGAGCGGGGCCGGGCGGACGGCTACGGCGTCCACCCCGCCCTGCTGGACGCCGCGCTGCACGCGGGGCTGGTCGGGAACACCGGGGAGCAGGTCCTGCTGCCGTTCGCCTGGAACGACGTGCGGCTGCACCGCCCCGGCGCCGCGGTGCTGCGCCTGCGGCTGGCCCCGGCCGGGCCGGGCGCGATGTCCCTGGACGTGGCCGACGAGGCCGGCGCGCCGGTCGCCTCGGTCGGTGCGCTGCGGGCCCGGCCGGTCTCGGTCGACCAGTTGCGCGCGGCGGCCCGGGCCGGGCTCGGCGACGCCCTGTTCCGCGTCGCGTGGGAGCCCGTCCCGGCGGTCGAGGCGGCCCGGGGCCGCTGGGCGGTGCTCGGGGACGGGTCCGCGTTCCCCGGCCTCGACCGCCATCCGGACCTGGCGGCGCTCGGCGAGGCCGTCGCCGCGGGGCTGCCGGCCCCGGACGCGGTCGTCCTGCCCCTGCCGGACACCACCGGCGAGCTCCCCCCGGCCGTGCGCGCCGCCCTGCGCCGGACCTGGTCCGCGCTGACGGCGTGGGCGGCGGACGACCGTTTCGCGGGCTCCCGGCTGGTCCTGGTGACGCGCGGTGCGGTGGCCGCGGGGCCGGCGGACGCCGACGGCCAGGCAGATGCCGACGGCCCGGCCCCCGGCCGCGCGGCCGCCGACGTCCCGAACCTCGCCCACGCCCCGCTGTGGGGCCTCGTCCGGGCCGCCCAGGCCGAGCACCCGGGCCGCTTCGTCCTGCTCGACCTGGACGGCGACTCCGACCCGACCGCCGCGCTGGCCCCGGCGGCCGCCGGTGACGAACCGCAGCTCGCCCTGCGCGCCGGCACCCTGCTGGCACCGCGCCTGGTGCGCGCCCGCCCGGCGACGACCGCCACGAGCTCCACGGCCGCCACGAGCTCCGCGGTCTCTGCGGCCGCGCCGGCCCGGGCCGGCGCGGCTCTGGACCCGGACGGCACAGCCCTGGACCCGGCCGGCACGGTGCTGATCACCGGCGGCACCGGCGCGCTCGGCGCACTGCTCGCCCGGCACCTGGTCACCGCGTACGGGGTGCGCCACCTGCTGCTGCTCGGCCGCCGCGGCCCCGAGGCCCCGGGCGCGGCCGAACTCGTCGCCGACCTCACCGCCTTGGGCGCCACCGTGACGGTGACCGCCTGCGACGCCGCGGACCGGGAGGCACTCGCGGCAGTGCTCGCCGCCGTCCCGGCCGACCACCCCCTGACCACCGTCGTCCACACCGCCGGCGTGGCCGCGGACGGCGCCCTGGCCTCGCTCACCGAGGAACGCTTCGAGGCCGCGCTCCGCCCCAAGGCCGACGCCGCCTGGCACCTGCACGAACTCACCCGGGACAGCGGCCTCGCCGCCTTCGTGCTGTTCTCCTCCGCGACGGCCACCCTCGGCGGCGCCGGCCAGGGCGGCTACGCGGCGGCGAACGCCTTCCTCGACGCCCTCGCCCAGCACCGCGCCGCGCGGGGCCTGCCCGCCCGGTCGCTGGCTTGGGGCCTGTGGCAGCAGGACCGCGGCATGGCGGGCGCCCTCGACGAGGCCGTGCTCGGCCGGATGCGGCGCTCGGGCGTGCTCCCGCTCAGCCCGCAGGACGGCCTGGCGCTGTTCGACACCGCGCTCGCCGGGGCGGACCCGACCGCGCTGCCGGTCCGGCTGGACCCGGCCGCGCTGCGCCAGGCCGGCCCGGACCTCCCGCCGCTGCTGCGCGGGCTGGCCGGCCCGGCCGCAGCGCCCGCCCACCGGCCGGAGGCCGGCGCGGCGGACGCCCTCAGGCAGCGCCTCGCCGGACTGTCCGAGGCGGAGCGTGCCCGGGCCCTGCTGGACCTGGTGCGCGGTCAGGTCGCCCTGGTGCTGGGCCACTCGGCGCCGACCGCGGTCGAGGCGGACCGGGTGTTCGGCGAACTCGGCTTCGACTCGCTGACGGCCGTCGAACTGCGCAACCGCCTGACCGCCGTCTCGGGTCTCCGCCTGCCGGCCACGCTCGTCTTCGACTACCCGACGGCCGCGGAACTCGCCCGCTACCTGGACGCGGAACTCCCGCGCGAGGAGGCGTCCTCGGCCGCTCCGGTGCTCGCGGAGCTGGACCGCCTCGAAGCCGCCCTGGCCGAGGTCGGCGCCGACCACCCCGAGCGGGCGCGGATCGCCGACCGGCTGCGGGCGGTGGCCGACCGGTGGAGCCGCCGGAACGGGCCGGAGGACGACCGGTCCCCCGGCGCCGGGCTGGAGTTGGACTCCGCCGACGACGACGAGGTCTTCGACTTCATCACCAACGAACTCGGCATCTCCTGACTCCTCCGGCCGGTACCACCGCCGACCAGCCGTCCTGTTCCCGTCCCATCCGAAGGGGTTGCGCCACTGTGGCCAGCGAGACCGAGGACAAGCTCCGCTACTTCCTCAAGCGGGTGACCGCAGACCTCCAGGAGACCCGCCGCCGGCTCCAGGAGTCGGAGTCCGTCGCGGGCGAGCCGATCGCGATCGTCGGCATGGCCTGCCGCTACCCCGGCGGCGCCGACTCCGCCGACCGGCTGTGGCAGCTCGTCGCGGACGGCCGGGACGCCGTCTCGCCGTTCCCCACCGACCGGGGCTGGGACATGGAGGCGCTGTACGACCCCGACCCCGACCGCACCGGCCACACCTACGCCCGCGAGGGTGGCTTCGTGGACGGCGCGGACGGCTTCGACGCCGGGTTCTTCGGCATCGGCCCGCGCGAGGCGCTGGCGATGGACCCGCAGCAGCGGCTGCTGCTGGAGACCTCCTGGGAGGCCTTCGAGCGGGCCGGCATCGCCCCGGAGTCGCTGCGCGGCAGCCGGACCGGCGTCTTCATGGGCGCCGGGCAGGTCGACTACGCGGCGCTCGCCCAGCGGGCGACGGAGAGCCTGGAGGGATACCTGCTCTCGGGCGGCGCGGCCAGCGTCCTCTCGGGCCGGCTGTCCTACGTGTTCGGTCTGGAGGGGCCGGCGATCACGGTGGACACGGCGTGCTCCTCCTCGCTGGTCGCCCTGCACCTGGCCTGCCAGTCGCTGCGGCGGGGCGAGTGCTCGACGGCGCTCGCGGGCGGGGCGGCGGTGATGGCCGCGCCCGGCATGTTCGTCGAGTTCAGCCGGCAGCGCGGCCTCGCCCCCGACGGGCGCTGCAAGGCCTTCGCGGCCGCCGCCGACGGCACCGGCTGGGGCGAGGGCGTCGGTGTCCTGCTGCTGGAGCGGCTCTCCGACGCGCGGCGCAACGGCCACCGGGTCCTCGCGGTGGTGCGCGGCTCGGCCGTCAACCAGGACGGCGCCTCCAACGGGCTCACCGCACCGAACGGGCCGGCCCAGCAGCGGGTGATCCGCGCCGCCCTCGCCGACGCCCGGCTCACCGCCGCCGACGTGGACGCGGTCGAGGCGCACGGCACCGGGACGACACTCGGCGACCCGATCGAGGCGCAGGCCCTGATCGCCACCTACGGCAAGGAGCGGCCCGGGCCCGAGCCACTGTGGCTCGGATCCGTGAAGTCCAACATCGGCCACACCCAGGCGGCGGCGGGAGCCGCCGGGGTGATCAAGATGGTGATGGCGATGCGGCACGGCGTGCTGCCGCCCACCCTGCACGTGGACCAGCCCACCCCGCACGTCGACTGGTCCGCCGGCGCGGTGGAACTGCTGACGGAGGCCCGGGAGTGGCCGCAGGTGGACGGGCGCCCGCGACGGGCTGGTGTCTCGGCCTTCGGCGCGAGCGGGACGAATGCGCACGTGATCCTGGAGGAGGCGCCACCGGTCGAGACCGAGCAGCCTGAGCAGGCCGCGTTCACGGCGCCCTCGCCCGTCGTGCCCTGGGTCATCTCCGCCCGCACCCCGGCCGCCCTGCGCGCCCACGCCGCACAACTCGCCACCTACCTCCACGACCACCCCGACACCGACCTGCGCGCCGCCGGACACACCCTCCTCACCACCCGCACCACCCACGACCACCGCGCCGTCGCCCTCGGCCGAAACCACGAAGAACTCCTCACCAGCCTCACCACCATCGCCGACGACACCACCCCCACCAGCGTCGGCACCAGCGCCTTCGAGCGACCGGTGTTCGTCTTCCCCGGCCAGGGCTCCCAATGGGCCGGCATGGGCGCCGAACTCCTCGACACCTCCCCCGTCTTCGCGGACTCCATCGCCCGCTGCCAAACCGCCCTCGACCCCTACATCGACTG
>NZ_JBIDAK010000057.1:0-23406 GCF_043202455.1 Kitasatospora sp. NPDC048194 | reverse complement strand
GCCGACACCCCCCAACCCGAACCCGAAAAACACCAGAAACCAGGACCACCCCCAACCCGACCACACCACCAACCACCCCGCCCCCCAGCCACCCCGGCCACCCCGACTCCGGGCTCTCCGACTCCGGGCTCTCAGGTCGGGGAGGGTGTCGCGCGAGGCGGTGGCGGCTGGGATGCGGTCATCCGGCCGTTGCCGCTCGCCCGCATCCGCGCCGACCGGCCCCGGCGAGACCCGGCGCGCGTGCGGGCTACCGCCCGGGAGCAGTGAGGGCGGGACCGCTTGTCGCGCGGGGCGGCGGGGCCGGCGACGGCGTCAGGGCAGGTGCCGCAGGGCGGCGGCGGCGAAGGCGTGGTCCTGGTCGGGGGTGCCGCCGCCGACGCCGATCGCGCCGATGAGGCGGCCCTCGCGGTGGAGGGGGATGCCGCCGGCGATGAACAGCAGGGGGCGGTCCAGGGCGGTGGGCAGGGTGTGGAAGGGGCCGTCGGGCTTGACGAGGTCGACGAGGTCGGCGGTGGGGGCGCCCAGTTGCAGGGCGGTGTAGGCCTTGCGCGTGCTGGTCTCGCCCGAGATGAGGACGGCGCGCTCGTCGCGGCGGAAGGCCAGCAGGTGGCCGCCGGCATCCAGGACGGTGACGCTGACGGCAACCTCAGCCGCCCGGGCAGCGGCGCAGGCGGCGTCGAGGAGAGTCTCAGCGGCAGCGGTGGTGAGCACCGCCACGCCCGCGCCCGCGGCAGGGACATCAGCAGTAGCGGTGCTGGTGGAGGCGTCGGCGGCGGTGGTGTCGGGGGCAGTGGTGGGGTTCATGGGTGCTTCTCCTCGGGAACGGGGCGGGCGGTCAGTGGTGGGCGGGCACTGCGGCGTCGGCGGTGGTGGCAGTGGTGGCGGCGGGCGTGGAAGTCCGGCGCTCCAGGGCGGCGGACCACAGGGCGAGGACGAGGGCGGCGGCGGCGAGCAGCGCGCCGACCCAGTTCGGGGCGGTGTAGCCGAGGCCGGCGGAGATGACGGTGCCGCCCAGCCAGGCCGCCAGCGCGTTGCCGAGGTTGAAGGCGCCGATATTGACGGCCGAGGCGAGGGTGGGTGCGCCGTGGGCCTGGTCGAGGACGCGCTTCTGCAGGGGCGGGACGGTGGCGAAGCCGAGCGCGCCGACGAGCAGGATGGTCACGGCGGCGGCGGTCTTGTCGTGGGCGGTGAAAGTGAACAGGCCCAGGACGAGGGCCAGGGCGCCCAGGCTCGCGTAGAGCATCGGCATGAGCCGGCGATCGGCGAAGCGGCCGCCGAGCAGGTTGCCGAGGAACATGCCGGCGCCGAAGAGGACCAGCAGCCAGGTGACGGCGCCCTCGGAGTAGCCGGCGACGTGGGTCATCATCGGGGCGATGTAGGTGATCGCGGCGAATACCCCGCCGAAGCCGAGGACGGTCATCGCCATGGCGAGCAGGACCTGCGGATTGCGGAAAGCGGTGAGCTCGCGCCGCAGGTGGGCGCCTTCAGGGCGCGGCACAGCGGGTATGAGCCGGGCGATGCCCAGCAGCCCGGCCACACCGAGGACGGCCACGGCGGCGAAAGTGGTGCGCCAGCCGACGGCCTGGCCGACGAAGGTGCCGAGCGGCACGCCGACGACGTTGGCGAGGGTCAGGCCGGTGAACATGGTGGCGATGGCGCCGGCCTTCTTGTGGGGGGCGACGAGTTCGGCGGCGACCACGGAGCCGATGCCGAAGAAAGCGCCGTGCGCGAGGGAGGCGACGATGCGTCCGGCGAGCATGACGGCGAAGGTCGGCGCGGTGGCGGAGATCAGGTTCCCGGCGGTGAACAGGCCCATCAGCAGCATCAACATCGTCTTGCGGCTGATCCGGGTGCCGAGCACCGTCATCAGCGGGGCGCCGAGAACGACGCCGATCGCGTAGCCGGTGACGAGCAGGCCGGCGGTGGGGATGGAGACGCCGTAGTCGCCGGCGATCTCGGGCAGTAGGCCCATGATCACGAACTCGGTGGTCCCGATCCCGAACGCCCCGATGGCCAGGGCGAGGAGTGCGAGGGGCATGACACGACCCTTCATGCGGTTGCCAGTGCGGACACATCCGACGTTAGTTGCAGACGCGGCATATGTGCAAATGCTGGCAATCAGCTTCCGCCGCTGACCCTCGCCTCACTCTACTTGCATAAGCGTTCTATATGCTCTAGCTGATATTTTGTCGTATGGCTTATCCTGGGGCGTGGAGCACCTAGAAAGGAGACCGGGCCCATGACCGCCACGGACCCTGCGCTGACCGCCCTCGCCAACGGCTGGGCCGCCCTCTACCTCCTCTACGGCCGCATCGAGGCGCACATCGAACGCGCCCTGCAGTCCGAGCACGATCTGAGCGTGCGCGAGTACTCCCTGCTGGACGTGCTCAGCCGCCAGCACGACGGCGAGGGCGGCCACCTGCAGATGAAGCAGGTCGCCGACGCGGTCGTACTCAGCCAAAGCGCCACCACCCGCCTGGTCACCCGCCTGGAGGACCGCGGCCTGCTCGCCCGCTACCTGTGCCCCACCGACCGACGCGGCATCTACACCGACGTCACCCACGACGGCCTCACCCTGCTGGAACAGGCCCGCCCCACCAACGACACCGCCCTACGCGAAGCCCTCGACGAGGCCGCCAAAAACCCCGAACTCGCCCCCCTCGTCCACGCCGTCAAAGCCATCAACCCCCCGCCCACCTCCACCCACACCCACCCATAACCGGCGGCCTGCCCTCAGCCGACGCAGCCCCGCGCGCCCCTTTTCCCCTGGCCGGCGCAGCCCCGCACCGCCACACCCGCTCCCCCACCCCGGCCGCGCCACCGCGCCCGCACGACGTGCCGATGCCCCGGACTCGGACCACCGGCCGACCAGGGCACCGACGCGACCACCCGCAGAGCACCTCGAACCCGCGAGGGCACGGGCGTGGGCACGCCGGTGTGGCCGGGCCCGGGCTCGGGTTCGGTCACGGGCCTGGTGCCGGATGCCGGGTCGCCGGTGGCGAGCGAGCGGAGTCAGGTGCGGCGCCGACTCGTCACCACCCCCGGCACCCCCGCCACACCCTCGCCACCCGTCACGCCGGTCGTGGCAGTCCTGCCGGTCGTGCCGTCACGGTGTCGTGCGGCGGTGGCGGTTGTGGTGGCGGGCGGTGCGGCGTCCGGGTGGCGGGGTGGGGTCGGCGTTCCAGGCGGCGACGGGGTTGCCGAGCCAGCGGGTGGCGTCGGGAAGGTGTTCGCCGCGCATGACCAGGCAGGCGGGGCCGACGGTGGTGCCCGCGCCGAGTTCGGAGTCGAGCAGGACGATCGAGTGCGGTCCGGTGGTGGAGCCGGCGCCCAGGTGGACGGGGCCCAGGCGCATCACGCGGTCGTGGAACAGGTGGGTCTGCAGGACGGTGCCGCGGTTGACGCTGGCGCCGGCCTCGACGGTGACGAGGTCGCTCTCGGGCAGCCAGTGGGTCTCGCACCACACCCCGCGCCCGATCGTGGCGCCCAGGCTGCGCAGCCACAGGTTGAGGTAGGGGGTGCCGGTGAGGGCGGCGCCGCCGAAGGGCATGGCGAGTTCCTCGACGAAGGTGTCGTAGAGCTCGTTGCGCCACACGAAGGAGGACCACAGCGGGTGCTCGCCGGGACGGAAACGGCCGACGAGGAGCCACTTGGCGGCGGTGGTCAGGGCGCAGGCGCACACGCAGGCGGTGATCAGGACGGGAACCGCGGCCGCGCAGGCGGCGGGCAGGCCGTGGTCGTCGCGGATCGCCTGGAGAGCGGCGAGGACGAGGTCGCCCAGCAGCGCGGCGAGGACGAGGGGCACCACGCGGAAGGCCTCGACACCGGCGCGTGCCCACCGCAGGCGCCGGGGCGGGTCGTAGGTGCGGCTGGTGGCGGCGGCCTCGACGGCGCGGGGCAGCGCGAAGGGGGGCCGGCCCAGCCAGGAGGAGCCTTCGCGGAGGTGGGCGGGGGTGTCGGACAGGACACCGACCAGGCAGTTGTCGGGCAGATGGCGGTCAGGGCCCACCACGGCGGAGTTGCCGACGAAGGAACGGCGTCCGATGTGGGAGCGGCCCAGGTGCAGCCAGGTGCCGCGCAGGCGGTAGGGGGCGACGAGGGTGTCGTCGGCGAGGAAGGCGCCGTCGTCGACCCGGGTCAGGGTCGGCAGCGCGAGGACGGTGGACGCCTCGACATGGCGTCCCACCCGGGCACCGAGCAGGCGCAGCCACAGAGGGGTCAGGAGGCTGGCGTAGAGGGGGAAGAGAGTGCGGCGGGCGCTGTCGGCGAGGGTGGTGACGGCCCACGCGCAGAAAGCGACGCCGCCGGTGGCGGGATGGAAGCCCGGCCGCAGAGGCCAGGAGAACGCACGGATGAGCACGGCGGTCACAGCGGCGTGGCAGGCGGTGGTGAGGACGGTGAGCGGGATGGTCAGCGGCAGCAGTTGGAGCAGCGCCCGGGTGAGGGTGGGGTCGCGGTCCAGGAGTGGGTAGGCGATGAGCAGGGCCGGCAGGGCGGCGAGGAAAGGGACGAGACCGAAGACGATGGTGGCGGCGGTGTAGGCGGCATCCCAGCGGGCCGTGGCGCGAGCGGGCGCGGCGGGCCAGACGGTGGTGGAGTGGGTGGGGCGAGCCGGACTGCCGCTCCAGTGCTCGCCCGGCGGGACGCTGGCGGTGACGCAGGCGCCGGGAGCGATCTGGGCGCGGGCGCCGACACGGGCGCCGGGCATGAGGACGGCGCGATGGCCGACAGCGGCGCCCTCGCCGATGTCCAGGCGGCCGAGGTGGAGAACGTCGCCGTCGAGCCACCAACCGGCGAGGTCGGCTTCGGGTTCGACGGTGGCACCGCGGCCGATACGCGCCAGGCCCGTCACCGGGGGCAGCGCGTGCAGACTCACGTCCCCACCGACCCGGCAACCGAGGAGACGGGCGTAGCGCAGGGCCCACCGCGTGCCGTTGAGAGTGGCCGGGGCAAACACCGCGGTGAAGCGCTCGGCAGCCCACAGACGCAGATGGACACGGCCACCGCGAGGGTGACTTCCTGGACGCAGACCAGCAGTGAGCACGCGGGCACCGGCAGCGGCCGCCACCGCCCGGCCAGGAGCCGTGTGGAAGAGGAACAGGCCGACGATCACCGGCCACCACGAACTGTGAGGCGCCCACGCCAGGCGGGGAGCAAGGAGATTGTCGGCAGCGGCCAGCAGGAGAATCCACCGCAGACCAGTGAGAGCGAACACAGCGCACAGCACCACGCCCTGCCACCAACCAGCACCACGCGGAACACCAGACGCCACCCCCGCACGCCGCACATCGGCGACCCGCGGGCCCGAGGCGGCGGGGCCGGGGCCCGCAGATTGAGCTCCCGCGGATCGCGGGCCCGGAGCGGTCCCCGTCCCAGGAGGTAAGGGACCGGCGGCCGCAGTCCCAGCCCCGGCTCCTTCCCCGACCCAGGCCTCGGCTCCCGCTCCCGCGCCGGGGCGGGGTCCGGTCACGGCGACGGGCCCGGTGGATGCGGGGACGGGTGGCAGGGTGCGGGAGTCGAGGTAGGCAGCGAGGTCACCCAGGACGGGATGGGCGTACAGGTCCGCGACGGAGATCCCACCGTGGCGGGCCCGCAGCTCCGAGACCAGACGGGCAGCGGTGAGGCTGGAGCCGCCGAGAGCGAAGAAGTCATCGCTCTCGGCGGGCACGGTACCGAGCAACCGGTGCCAATGACCGGCAAGCCAACCAACCGTGTCCTCACCGACCAAGACAGACGCACCCTCACGAGCCGTGGCCGGGACGGAGGCGGGGGCCGCGCCGCCGACACCGGGCACAACGCCACCACCCAGGGCGCCGAGGGTGCCGGTCCTGCCAGAAACGCTGCCGGTACTGCCGGTACTGCCGGTGTTGCCGAGGGCGCTCGAGGTGCTGGCGGTCCTGCCGGGGACGCTCGAGGTGCTGCCGGTACCGGGCAGGGGCCAGGGCAGGGCGGTGCGGTCGACCTTGCCGGACGTACGGGTGGGCAGGGAGTCGACGAGCGCGAGGACCGGGACCAGGGGCGCGGGCAGGCGTTCCAGGAGGTGGCGGCGGGCCGCGGCGAGGTCGGGGCGGGTGCCGGGCTGGGCGACGAGGTAGCCGACGAGCACGTCGGTGCCGGCGGGAGTGGTACGCACGGCGGCGGCCGCGGCACGGACATGGGGCAGGGTGTGGAGGGCGGCGTCGATCTCGCCGAGTTCCACCCGCCGCCCGCCGAGTTTGACCTGGTCGTCGGCGCGGCCGAGGTAGACCAGGCCCTCGGGGTCGTTGCGCACGAGGTCGCCGCTGCGGTAGACCCGCGGGCACGCGAGCGCGGGATGGGGGCCGAACTTCTCGGCGTCCTTCACGGGGTCGAGGTAACGGGCGGTACCGACACCGCCGATCAGCAGCTCACCGCTCCCGTACCAGGGCACTGGGTGGCCGTCCGGGTCGACGACGGCGACCTGCCAGCCGTCCAGCGGGGTGCCGATGCGTACGGGATGCCCCGGGAGCAGGCGGGCGGCGGTGGCCACGACGGTGGTCTCGGTGGGGCCGTAGGTGTTCCAGAACTCGCGGCCCTCGACAGCCAGGCGCTCGACCAGCTCGGCCGGGCAGGCCTCGCCCCCGACGATGATCAGACGGACACGGTCCAGGCACTCACGCGGCCACAGGGCCAGCAGCGTCGGCACGGTGGAGACCGCCGTGATCCCCCGGTCCACGAGCCACGGGCCGAGATCAGCACCCGACTTGACCAGCGCACGAGGAGCGGGCACCAGGCAGGCGCCATGGCGCCAGGCCAACCACATCTCCTCGCACGAGGCATCGAAAGCCACCGACAAGCCCGCCAGCACACGGTCGCCGGGCCCCAACGGACGGCCGGCCAGGAACAGGCGCGCCTCCGCGTCGACCAGCGCCGCGGCACTGCGATGGGTGACCGCGCAACCCTTGGGACGCCCGGTGGTGCCGGAGGTGAAGATGACCCAGGCGTCCTCATCCGCCGACGGCCAGCCGGGGCGACCCGAAGGTTGCGCCGCACCCGGCGGGGCATGCAGCCGGCCCGCCTCCCCCACCACGGCACACACCCCGGCATCCCCGAAGACGAGGTCGGCACGCTCCTGCGGATCCTCCGCATCGACGGGCACATAGGCCGCACCGCAACGCAACACCGCCAGGATCGCGACGTAGAGATCCGCCGTACCCGAGGGCACCCGCACCCCCACCCGATCACCACGGCCGATCCCGTGCCCGGCCAGAACCCCGGCCAACGCCTCCACCCGCCCCATCAACGAGCGGTAGTCCAACACACCGTCACCCGTGTCCAACGCCGGCGCACACGGATGGGCGCCGGCCGTCACGGCGAGAATGTCGAGCAGACTACGGGCCGGCGCCGCAGCAACCGCCGGCCAACCAGCACCCCCCGCACGCGGGCGGTACAGAATGCCAGGACCAGCCGATTCATGGCGTACGTCCATCGGGAAAAGATCCCTCGCCTCCGTGACTCCTCCAGCGCGGGCGGCACACCACCCCCACCAGCGCTACATGCCGTGACCTCACCACCACATGCTGCCACCCACCCGAGGCCCCAGATCGCCACCACTCCATCCCACGACCACCAACCACACCCACGCCCCACCCGCCGCAACACCTCCCGCACGCCGGGCCGGACGAACAACCCCCAGCTCAAAGACCCCGTACCCCCACCGACCCCACCCCGCGCGTAGGAACCCCACGGCCACCGACGCACCGCACCTCCATCGCCCCCACGTTCCCCAACTCGCACCCCCATGCGAACACCGCCACCCCACCGACCCCACCCCCGACCTCGATCCCTCGATCCCTCCGGCGGGGTATCAGCACACACCCATCAAGCCGGCACCCCACCACACCCCGGCCACCCCGCAACCCCGTCACCGACCACCGACCACCGACCACCGACCACCGACCACCGACCAGCGGGCCCGAGCCCGCAGCAGCCCGCCCGCACCCGGAACCCTCCGCCCTGGGCGCTGGCAGCAGCACTAAACTCCCCGTCGGCCAACCAGCCTGCCGCAACGGGAAGAACACCATGACCATCCGTCACCTGGGCGCCGCCGCCCGCGCCATAGGCCGCCGCAACGCCCTGCGCTACCTGGCCCTGGGCCTGGGCTCCGCCCTGACCGCCGCCTGCGCCGACAGCACCAGCAGGAGCGCCAGCGGTGACGGCGCGACAACCACGACCGACACCAACGACCACACCGCACCCGGCGCCGCCACCAACACCCCACCACCCCCGCCACCGCAACCGCCGTCCCGTCCGGCAGTGGGAAACCCACCCTCGCCGACCGCGCCTTCGACGCCTTCGTGCGCGGCACCTGGACGGTCCAGTCCACCACCTCCCGCGGCAAGGCGATGCACGGCAAAGCCACCGTCCAGACCGACGGCGGCGGCAACGGCGGCTGGACCATCACCTGGGACACCGCCACCAGCGGCAAAAACGCCACCTGGCGCGGCAGCTTCCTCCTACGCGGCGGCCACCTGGCACTGACGATCTTCGAAGGCCCCAGCCCCCTGGTCAACGAACACCGCTCACCCGAAGCCCTCAACGTCCCCGCCACCATCGGCGACGCCGCCCACCTCACCCTCCCCTGGCAACCCCCCGGCACCGCCGACAGCAGCCGCGAAACCCTGACCGTCAACTACGACGGCACCACCCTGACCATCACCCACACCGCCGACACGAACCACACCACCCACACCTGCACCCGCACCTGACCCCCACCACCACACCCGCGCCTCCCGACGGCCCCGACACCATCGAGAGGTGCAGATGTGGGCCATTACGCCGAATGCCACCCCAGGAACGACGCCGCGAGGCCGGCAACGACCGAGACGAAACAACCGACGACCCGCAGGGGTAGAACCACCCCCGCCAGTTCCTCCACACCCGGTCACCATCGACCCGAAACGACGAAGCACCCCCCGGAAGCGCCACCGGGACTCAGGCGGTTCAACGGCCAGAACGTCGCCCGCCGGGCAGACCCGCCCTCGACCGGCCGGCGGCCGGCGGACGGTGTCAGAGCCGACTGCGGCGGAGGGCGTCGGTGAGCATCAGGGCCGACATCACCTGGTGCACCTGGCCGGTGTTGGCGTAAGGGACGCCGCTGCCGAGCTGGGTGGCCAGGGCGTTCCAGGCCGCCAGGGGAAGCGCGGTGAGCGAGAAGCGGTCGTCCGGGGTGGCGGCGTCGAAGGGCGCGGGGCCGGGGGCGGTCACGCCGAGTCGGGCCAGGAGCGGGGCGAGTTGGGCGGGGTCGTTCTGGGTGTAGAGGCGGGCGACCTTCGAGCCGGAGGTGCCCCGAGCGGCCCACGCGGCGACCTGGACCAGCGGGCCGAGCGTCTCGATCACCAGGTCGGCGTGGGGGTCGAACAGGTACACCTCCTGGAGGGTGTCGAGGTACAGCGGGTGGGCCTGGTTGGTGCTGTTGCCGAGGAAGCAGGTCAGGGCTGCGTGGCCGCTGCTGAAGGACGCCATGGCAAGCCGGTCGATCGGGCCGAACCCGAAGTTGCCCGTGCGCCGGCACATGAAGGCCTGGATCTCCGGCAGGTACTCCTGGAGGAAGTCGGCGTCGGCGAACGACGAGACCTCGTCGCAGGGGGTGCCGGCGACCCGCGCCAGCGGGAGCACGAGCACGACGTCGCTTCCCGCGTTGTCGAGCTGGAGGGCGAGGCCCTTGGCGAAGGGATTGGCGAGGAACGGATCGCCGATGTACTGCAGGTAGTTGAGCAGGCCGAAGAACTGATAGTCCCAGCCGAACGGGTAGGTGCCGCCGGTGACCGGGTCGTGGCGGTCCCGGGCGTCGTTGTAGAAGGCGGGCGAGTTCTGGGCCATGCCCGCGTGGAAGTAGACCAGGAAGGACGCGGGCGGTGCGCCGGCGTCCCGTGACACGCTGGAGGGCCAGTAGACGGCGACCAGTTGCGGCGCGTCGACCCCGGGGAGCTGCAGGACGACGGCCTCGCCGTCAGGTATCACGCTCAGGGTCTCGACCTGGATCGCGCCCCCGGCGACCGACGGCGAGGCGATGAAGGTGGTGTCGGTGACGGCCGGCGGCGGGGAGTAGGCCGCGGGCGGCAGCGTCACGCCGGGGTTGCGGAAGCTCATGTCGCCGGGCGCCGGGGCGGGTGGGCTGCCCGGGTAGTCGCTGCCGGTCTGGTCCAGGCTGAGCCGCGCCTGTTCGGTGACGTCGCGTAGCGGCGAGAAGTGGACCGTCATGATGACCGTCTGGCCGACCGCGGACGGCGACACGGTGGGCGGGGGCCAGTTGTCGCCGGGCGGGAACGTGGCCTGGACGGTGCCGTCGGCGTCGATGTCGAGGTGGGCGGTGAGCGTTCCGTACTTGGTCCGGTCGACCGCGGCCGCCTCGATGTCGACCGCCGTGTCGGTGTCCGGGATGGTGAAGATCGACTGGTCCAGGACGACGGTGTCCGGTCCGACGCGAGCGCCGCCGTCGACGGCGATGGTGAAGCTGCACAGGGTGGTGGACTGGCCCCGGATCTGGCCGGTGAGGACGAGCTGCGCCATCGGAGTCTCCTCTTCTCAGCGTCCCGCGAGCGCGAGCGCGACGGCACGGGCGATCGGCTGGCGGGTGTTGGCCTCGTAGTAGGTGAAGGCCGGGCAGGGATTGACCTCGAAGCAGTAGACCTCGCCGTCGTCGGCGAGCATCAGGTCGATGCCGGCGAGCGGCAGACCGAGCTGTCCGGCAAGGTGCAGGCAGCGCTCCGCCAGGTCGTCGGGCGGTTGCCACGCGGAGAGCACGGCCCGGCCGCCGTCGCTGCGGGCGTAGCGGTAGTCCACCCGGTCGGTCTCGATCCGGGTGGCGAACACCTCGCCGGCGACGGTGTGCACCCGGATGTTGGTGCCGGTGAGGTACCGCTGGAACTGGACCGGGCAGTAGCGGATCAGCGGCAGCCGCTCGACCGCCGCCCGATCGAGGAGCCGGACGATGGACCGCACACCGCTGATCGACTTGTAGACGAGCTCGCCGTGCCGTGCCCTGAACTCGTGGACGAGGTCCGGGTCGTTGGTCACCAACGTCTCCGGGACCCGGAAGCCGGACCGCTGGATCAGTTGGGACTGACGGGGCTTCGACACGTTGGACGCCGTCGCGCTCTCCCGGTTCATCACGCATCCCGGGGCGATCTCCGCCCAGGTGCACAGGGCTGAGTGCCAGGAACGGCAGCTGCTTGCGGTTTCCTCGCCCGCCCCACGGAGCTCGGGGAGCCTGCGCCAGTCCATCAGCCGGAGGTACATGCCGGTGACGGCGCCGCAGTCGACGGATCCGCCGTTGTACGCCACGCTCCCCCGGACTCCGGCGCCGGTGGCCTCCAGCTCGAACGGCAGCTCCCGGAAGCGCCGTTGGTGGAGCATGGCGTACGGCAGGCCGAGTCCGTCGAGTTCGGCGGTGACCCGGGCGACCGGCGACTCGCTGGCGATGCCGCAGACGACGATCACGGGGAACCCGGCGAGAGCTCGGTGAGGTGCTTGAACAGGCGGTCGAGGAACGCATCGCCGCCGGGGCGGAGGTCGGGCAGCGGGCTGGCTCCGGCGAAGACCGCCGGGTGCCCCTCGTCGCGCAGGAGGTCGACTCCGAGCAGGCCGACCTCGGCGAGTCGGGCGAGCCGGACGTACGCCGCCTCGTCCTGGGCCAGGGGTGCGCCGAAGACGTGTTCGCCGAGCACCAGGACGTCGCCGCGCCCGGACACGTCCTGCTGCGACTCGGCGGCGGGACTGCTGGAGATCCGCGCCGGTGGGGCGGGCAGGCCCGCTCTGGCCGCGAGCACCCTCCACTCCGCGGCCGAGCGCCAGGCTCCGCTGAGCCCGTACCCGCAGGGACGGTTGACCGAGACCGGAGCCAGGCAGGTGAGCAGGCTGAGCAGGAGCGCGTTCAGCTCCTCCCGGGCGTACACGGCGTCGGCGTGGGTGGTGAACGGCAGCATCCCGAAGGGCGCGGAGGCCACCCGGTTGAGCACGCCGTCGACGTCCCGGTCGGCCAGCACGCGCCCGTCGGGCAGGGTGACCTCGAAGCCCGCGCCGTGCCGGTCGACGTGGTGCGCCGACCTGGTGGAGCCCAGCAGGGTCTGCGGCGAGAGCAGTTCCAGGGGCTCCAGCCCGCGCGCTCGCAGCCCCTCGTACGCCCACAGCGCCGACTCGTCCGCCGGATCGCAGAGCACCAGCCACATCGCGGCGCCTACCCTTCGGCCTGCTGCGGTTCGGGGGGTTCGTCCCTGAGGGCGCTGTCCGTGAGGTCGGGGCGCTGCGCCGGGGGGATGAAGTGCTCGGGCGGCCGGGGCGCCGGACCCCCCGAGGGCGAGAATTCGGGCAGTTTCTCCAAGGTGCCGTCCTTGTCGTCCTTGTGGTCCTTCGACGGTTCCTTGCTGTCCTTGCCGTCCTTGCCGTCCTTCCCGCCCTTCTGCTCCGTGCGCGAGAGGTTCAGGGTCACCGAACGCTCCACCGGGTCCCGGTAGGTCAGGTTGAAGGTGGCGTTCTCCGGAGGGCCCGGGAAGGTGCCCGTGGCAGGCGTGACACCGATCCGGAGCTTGCCGCACGCGTTGGGTGCGAGGCCGGCCGGGAAGCTCTTCAGGACGAAGCCCGCGCCCATGGGCTGACCGGCCGTGGCGGTGAACTCCATCGGCCCGGGGCCGATGTCGGCGATCGGGACGAGGATGTCGGCAGGTGTCCTGCCGGTGAGGACGGTGGTCTGCACCGAGGTGTCGAGCTCGGGTCGCGCCTGCCGGGCCCGCTTGACGGTTCCCTCCGAGGACCAGACGAAGCCCAGTTCCTGGGGGTCGGTGTTGGTGATCCGCACGCTCCAGCCGCGGTCGGCCGGGTCGGAGACGGCCAGTTGCACGGTGAAGACGTCGTCGGCGTCGCGGGTCCAGGACGCGGTCGCGACCGGGGATCCCCCGATCCGGTCGAGGATGTCCGCGGTGGCGGGTGCCTGCGGGACGGCGGTGATCAGGCCGGCGTCCGCCCGGAGCTCGATGTCCGGGGCTCTGCCGCCCAGCGGTGCGCAGTCCGGGCCGATGGCCACGATCAGCAGGACCCAGGTCGCCGCCGCGGGGTCCACGGTGAAGGGGACCGGTCCGCTGGTGGCCCCGTTCGCGAGCTGGAGCCGGCCGGTGTCGGGGAACATCTCTGCCATGATCGTCTTCTCTCCTCGTGGCGCCGTGGCTCACCACGTCCCGAGCGGGACGACGTCGACGAACACCGGTCGTCCCGTCGTGTCGGCGCCCGTGGGGGCGGGCCTGGTCTCGAACTCCTGGACGACGAGACGCTGCGCCTGCTGTCCGGTGTCGGGAAGACTGATCGGGCTGGTCCGCCCGAGGACGGCGTTCGCCGTGAGGACGGTCGACCAGCCGGAGACCCCGTCCGGCGTCGCCGTCGACCCGGCCTCCTGGACCTGGAGTTCGGTCCGGACGGCGTTCCCCGCGCCGCCGGGCCCGAGGCCCTCCAGCACGACGCTCGCCTGCCCCGCGCCGCGGGTGACCGTCAGCCGCCGCTGCGGCGCGAGCTGGACGGGTTCGGTCAGCGCCACCTGCGACACGGCGGGCACGCCGGGGACGGTGTACGGCTGGTAGCGGGCCAGGGCGAGCCGGACGAACGGGAAGTACGAGGCGGAGACCACCGGCGCCAGGTCGAGGTCGACGAACCAGCGGTCGCCCTCGGGATCGAACTCGACCTGGTACACGGCGGCGTCCAGTCGGCGCTGCAACTCGGGCAGGATCACCTGGGCCTGGTCCGGCGCGTTGATCTGGGCACTGGTGAGGGCGGCGGGCGGCGCGCCGGTGTCCCGGATCGGGTCGCGTCCGGCGACGGTGACGTACTGGAGCGCCTCGGGGGGCACCGGCCCGGCGGGGAAGGTCAGCAGCGCCAGGACCTCGCCGTCGCCCGAGGTGAACCAGGGCCGCGCCAGGAAGACCCGCAGACCGCCGCCCTGGCGCAGCCGGACGAGCGTCTGCTGCCCGTCGGTGGCGCGGGTCCAGGAGAACGACGGCACGCAGTGGAGGAGTTTCGGGGCGGGCGGCCGCACCGAGCTCGGCACGTCGGTGTCCGCGAGCTGTCCGGTGGCGAGGCAGGCGCCGGGGTCGGCGGCGAGAGCGCGTCCGAAGCAGTCCTCGAACCGGGACACGGCCGTCACGGCGTAGCTCACGTGGTGGTGGCGGGTGTCGCCGAACTCCTGGCGGATCACCGGGAACGCCTCCGTGGGCGGCAGGTGCTGGACCTCGTACGAGCCGACGTGCGCCATCCGCTGGAGGACGGTCGGTGCGGCCGGGGGGCTGTCGTCCTGGTCGGTCCACTCGGCGTGGAGGTCGATGCGTTCGGTGCTCGGGATGTCGATCAGGAGTCCGTCCGTGCCGAGGACGGCGTCGTTCCCGCCGGGCTGCCGCTGCGCCGTCAGCCGGCCGCCCGGGTCGCTCAGCGGCCGCTGCACGGCGTGCACCATGGTGACCGTCCGCGGCGGCGTGATCAGGCGGTTCCGGCCGAGGACGATGTCCTGGAAGTCCTGCGCCTGCGGGTTGTTCGGGTCGACTCCCTGCCACCGGGCGATGCCGAACAGGCCGACGTCGCCGTACTGCAGGCACGACGGGATGTCGAAGGTCACCTGCTCGGCCTGGCCGAGCGCGACGGTGAGGTGACGGGGATCCAGTCGGCTGACCGTGCAGCCGCTCGCGGCCGCCGTCAGCCGCACGGACGCGGACCGGAGGTCGGGCCAGGTGCCCTGCCAGACGGCCACCACGGGCCGCTCGGGTGGCACGATCGCCCCGGGCTGCCCGTTCGTCGGGTCGATCGGCCGGGGTCGTGCGTTCATCGCGACGAAGGCGCCGCTCGGATCGGCCAGCCAGGGCAGCGTCGGGTCGGTCTCGGGCACGACGACGTACGGGGAGGGCACGTCCGGTCCGGCGGGGACGACCTGCGCGCCCGGGAGGTCGGTGAGTGTGCGGTCGGCCCGGGTGGCGACGTCGTAGAGCCGCGCCACTTCCGCGGCCGGCGCGGCGGGCCCCAGCGCGGTGTCGAACGCGCCGTCGTACTGCATCGCCACGGCGAGCGAGCACTTCGGCGGCAGCAGGTGCCGCAGGTCGTAGGCGCGGTAGCCGTGGGCGGCCGCGTAGTCGTCCGCCGACGTGCCGCGGTCGCTGCGGATCACCATGCGGTCCTGGCCGTCGCCGTCGGCGAAGGGCAGGGTCGGCACCAGTTCGGGCGGCGACAGGGGCTCGAAGCGCGAATACGGGACGAGGTCCGTCTGCGCGTCGGCGGGGCCCACCTCCTCGGCGCGCAGGCCGCCCCCGGCGAGGTCGGCGATCCTGACCCGGAACCGGTACCGGCGGCCGAAGCGCAGCCGCGGCAGCGAGCCTGCGTCGCACTCCACCACCGTGTCGAGGGCCGGCACCACCGGCGGCGGCATGGCGTCCCCGGTGTCGGTGATCCGCTCGGGTCGCCGGGCCACCAGGCTCCAGCCGTCCCAGCGCGCCACGATCTCGTGCAGGTACAGCGGGTCGGCCGGTCCGGCACCGGTGACCGCCGCGCCGGGCCGCAGGCAGCCCTCGTCCAGCAGGCCGTCGGGCAGCAGCGGCACGCCGCCGATCGTGTAGTGCACCCGCCGCCGGCACAGCGAGTGCCAGGCGTTGGTGGTGTCGTCGAAGACGTCGACCCGGTAGCCGCCCAGGAGGGAGTCCGCCAGCAGGGCCGGGGAGAGCAGGCCGGCCGGGGTGCTGCGCATGGCCGCCCGAAACAGCTGTCTGCGGTGCTCGTCCTCCCGGTCCCGGTCCACGAGGGCGAACCCGAGCGAGTGCAGTGCGGGCAGCGCCCCGGCCGGGGACGTGCCGGACGGCGGCGTCGACGCATCGGACCGGGCCGTGCTCACCAGCCGCAGGGTGGCGCCGTCCACGTCGAAGGGCATGATCTCGAACCGGGTGTTGCCGGAGGGCGCGAGACCGGTGCCGGCCAGCGGGAGGAGGCCGGCGCTGAAGCCGGTGGTCCACGGCAGCCCGTCGACGGAGTCCGGCAGGAAGCGCGTGCCGTCCAACAGGTAGGCCGTGGTGGGCGAGAGGTCGGTCTGGGTGGCCGCGGCCCAGCCCGGCGGCGGGTTCGGGTCGGGGTTCGGCCAGCGCGGCACCGCGCTCAGCTCCGTCGGGTCCGCCGGGGCGAGCTGGGAGGCGGGTACCGCGAGGTCGATCAGCAGGCCGAGCGCGCGCAGGACGAGGGGGTGGTCGCCCAGGTGCGCGAGGGTCTGGTGGAACTCGCTCCCGGGCGCGGGCGCCGCGCTACTGCGCGGCACCGTGACGGATGGGTCGCGCCGGTAGAAGCCGTACGCCTGGGCGAGCACCGGCTGGTCCGTGGGTGCCCCTGCCGCTCCGGTGGCGGACTCCAGCAGTCCGGTCTGCCACCGATCGCTGATCGTCCGCAGCGCGGCCCGGAGCCCGGCGTGGCTCTCCGGCGCCGCGCCGCGGTGCGCGGCCAGGGCCTGGGCGGTCGCCGTGTAGATGCTCCGGACCTCCGTACCGGCGTCGCCGGCCGGGAACACCCGGGTGTCCCGCCCGTCGAAGGACGTGGCCCGGTACGGCTCCACGGCCATCCCGTCGGGGAACAGCGCCTGCCAGGCGGCGAGTTGGCGCTCCGGCGTGAACCGGATGCTGCTCCCGTCGAGGGCGGTGTACGGGACGGGCGAGGACGGCACGGGCCGCCCGCCGGCGAGGACCTCGAAGCCGGTCGCGGCGAGGCGCTCCGGCCAGCCCTGCATCCCGAAGTCCGCGAGGGTGAGCGGGTTCGGGTCCGGGCTGAGCAGGCGCGGGGTCAGCAGTACGGACAGCAGCGCCATCGGCTCGGCCTGGCCGGGGACGGCGACCACCCGGCCCGCCGGGATCACGGTCCAGACGAACTGCCTTTCCAGGCCGGTCGATGGTGACATGGGTCACTCTCCCGTGAAGGCCCGGCAGTACGTCTGCCAGGGGAAGGGTGTTCCCGGCGGCCCGGGCCCGAGTGCGGCCTCGACCGACGGATCCGGGCCGGGTGCGGCGGCGCTCAGGGCGCGCAGCCCTGCGGCGTCCGGGCAGTTGCCGAAGCACTTGTGGCACTCCAGCGTGAAGGACTTGGAGAAGAAGGTCAGGTCCACGGTGATCACGAGCTTCGCCGACCCGCTCAGCGACCCTCGGGTGGCGTCGTACGCCAGGCTGAGCGTCAGCTCGATCGAGACGTTGATCAGTCCCAGGACGGAGATGCTGCCGCCGATCCGCAGGTAGCCGGTGATCTCGGTGCTGGTGTCGTTCATGGCGAAGACGACGCCGCCGAAGACGTGCACCTCCGCGGAGGCGATGACGAAGTCCATGGAGATGGCGGCGCCGAACTCGATCCCGCCGGTGAACCGCTGGAGGCCGCTGTGCGGACCGCCGGCGCCGAGGCCGAGTTCGAGGTACCCGCCGCCGCCGAAGCCGGACACCGTGACGAGGAACGGCTTCTCCCGGGTGCCGAAGGCGAAGTCCATGACGACGGGCTGGCCGGTCAGCGACAGCGTGACGCCGATCTGGATGGTGAGGTTCTGCAGGCTGAACACCAGCAGTTCGGCGCTGGGGACGACGATGGTGTACGAGGCGCTGACGGCGGTGGCGGAGGTGTCGATGCGCGGACCGCCGTTGCCCACGGTCGGGAGGTACTTCTCGAGGGTGGCGAGGAACCCCAGGTCCCCCTTGAGCGTGGCGCCCGACAGCTGGACGTCCAGGTCCAGCCGCTTGCCGGGGTCGGCGGTGAAGCGCACGGACGTGAAGGTCAGGACGACGTACGCCGGGAAGTCCTCGCCGGGGACGACCAGCGTGAAGTCGCCGATCGCTCCGGTGGCGTGCATCTCGGGCTTGCCGTCCGCCAGTTGGGCCCGGGCGTCGAGGTTCAGCGCGCACGTGGCACCGGGGCGGAACGGCCCGACGTCCTTCCTCAGTGCCTGCGTCCAGGTCAGCTCCGCCGACACGGTGGGCGTGCCCTCGCCGATCCACAGGAGCTTCGGCGGGTCCGTGACGACATCGACGAGGCTGCTCAGCGGGACGACGCCGAACAGGGTGGCGTCCGGGGCGAACAGCTTCGCGGGATCCGTCTGGAGGAGGTCGGCGACGGTCGGGCCGAGCGTTCGCGAGATCTGCGTCACGGTCATGTTCGGGGCGGCCAGCGATCCGACGCGCGCTCCGGCGGCCCCGAAGTCGAGCGCCTGCGGGGTGACGAGGTCGAGCAGTGCGTCCGGTGTCGGGCTGCCCAACGGAGTGGCGGCGAGCGCCTGCGAGATCGTGCTGGGGAGCGCGGGCAGCGGGCCGAGCAGCTGGCGGACCGCCGGCAGGCCGACGGCCAGCTGGGTCACCTGCGGGTAGAAGGCGACCCCGGTGCGGGACAGCCCGGCCGCGACCCCGCCGAAGGTCATCGACTGCACTTCCTGTACCGCGCCCGCCGCTGCCCGGGTCGCGGACTCCATGGCGAGCGGGAGGCGGGTGCCGATGTCCGTGAGCGGCCGGCCGGGGTTCGCGAAGTCCCCGGTGTCGGGGCCGTTCGCGTAGATCCCGTCGAGCGTCGCGCCGTAGGCGGCGCCGGTCGCGGCGTCCTCGACGAACAGCAGCGGCAGGTTCAGTTCCACGTCCTGCTGCCCGGCCGTCGCCTGGAGGGTGAAGACGACGGGTACCCGGCCACGGGTCGGCCAGAAGCACCGCGGCGGGCCGGCCGAGGAGCCCAGCGGGATCCAGGAGGCGTCGTCCAGGTCGCCGGTCTGGCCGGGGTCGATCGCCACGCGCTGGAACGGGAACCTGCGCTCGTGCGGGCCGCCCGCCCCGATGCCGTAGTCGTCGCGGACGGGCTCGGCGACGATCAGGAAGGCCTTCCGGTGCAGGGCGGCCACGGCGGGGTCGGTGCCGTCGAACCGGCGGTCGGACACCTCGACGTAGGCGGCCCGGTGGCCGAACGGGAACAGCGCACCGGGGACGGACACCTTGACGTGGAAGTCCCGGCCGAGCGCGGCGTCCTGGGCCCACTCCAGCCCGGGCCAGTGGGCGGCGGCGGTGAAGCGGGCGCCGTAGGCGCTCAGGACCAGCCGGTCCAGCGCGAGCGGATGACCGGGGTTCTGGGCGGCGGTCGTGACGATCGTCCGGTACCAGGTGTCCAACGGAGTGCCGTGGTCGGCTCCGTCGGCCAGGGACTGCACGGGGCGCGCGCTCAGGTGCCCGTCGGGGCCGGCGACGTGGCTGTGCCACAACTCAGTGCCGCCGGCCGAGCCGGTGGCCGGCAGGGTCCGGTGGGTGCACCTGGCGTCCGGTTGTACGGCGAGCAGCAGGTTCCAGGGGAGTTCGAGCCGGGTCACGGGGTCGGCGGCGGTGGAGGCGGTGGTGACCAGCGGCAGCCGGTTCATCGCGTCGAGCAGGCCGGGCACGGTGAGGGTGACCGGGTCAGGGCCGACGGCGAAGCACAGGAGGGACGGGCCGGCGAGGAAGCCCTGGGGCGGTTGCCCGGATTCCACCACGGTCTCGGCCAGGTGCTGCGGGGGCAGCTCCACCAGCAGGCGGCCGCCGCCCGGACCGGCCACCAACTGCACCGTGCCGTCCGGGCCGGTGCGCTCCTGCAGGCCCTGGCTGCGGACGGTCAGGGTGACCAGGTCGTCCGGGCGCAGGACGGGGTAGCTGGGCGCAGCTGCGTTCGACAGGTCGAGGAGCTGCCAGTCCTGCCAGCGGGCGTCGAACCGCCGGTGCATCAGCGCGGCATCGGCCCAGACGGCGAACACGTCGATCCGGCCACCACCGGAGGACACGGCGGCCAGCCCGGGGCCCGCCGCGCCGTGGGTGGTGAGGTCGCCGCCGAGGTGCTCCCAGCCCAGCCGAGGTGCCAGGGCGGAGTGCCACAGACCGTGGTCGCCGCCCAGGAAGACGTCACGCTCCGTCGCGGTGAGACAGGTGAAGGACTGTTGGTCCCCCTCGGGCAGGGCTCCGAGCTCCTCCCACCCGGGTGGCTGGTGCTCCAGAGGGCCGCCGCCCTCGAACCGTCCACGGCGCAGGCGCCGTTCGAGGGTGTCGGCGACGAGGAGGTCGACCCGGCCGGGTGGGACGGCCACCGTCGCGGTGAGCCCAAGTGCCCGCTCGCCCGCGTGGAGCGCCGTCGGGCCCTCGCGCGGGTGCCAGTGCCCGAACTCCCAGCCCCGCGGGGCCTTCTCCAGGACGAAGTGGAACTCACCGGGCCGACGCGGCACGGCCGCGAAGCCGGTCGCCGCGCCGTCCGCGGCGAGGGCGCCCAGTGACGTCCAGTGCGGCCGCTCCTCGGTGTCCAGGCGCAGGCGCCACAGTTCGCCGTCGGCATCGAGGGCGAAGACCTCGACCGGGCCGCCCTCGAGCGCCGTCGCACTCAGCCAGTTGAAGTCGGGAGCCCCGGGCGACGGCCAGGGGCGGTTCAGCGCCCGCCAGGCGGTCCAACTGCCGTCCAACGTCCGGTACCGCACGCTGCCGTCGTCCGCCCCCACGAAGAGGTGGAGCCTGCCGTGCCCTGGAGTGCAGACGGCCAGGGCCCGTGCCGGGTGGTCGATCATCGGGCGCCCCCAGCGCATGGACGCAGTGCCGGTCGAGGGGCCGGGGCCACCGGCGCCCGTCAACTCTCGGCGATTCCAGGCTATTCCCGGCCCGGGCGGACCTCAATTCGGTCACTTTCGGTAGCAGCCGCCGGAATCGTCCTCGGCCGTTCCGGCCCGTCGGGAGGTGGGAGGCGGCCCAACGAGCCCACGCCCCCCACGGCCCCGACGACGGACGGTCACCACATCAGCCGCCGACGCCGCCGCGCCTGAACCCGGTCCCGCGCACATGAAGCGCCGACGCCCCGGCGAAAGAGCTGACGTACAGCCAGGCCGAGGCCCCGCCATCGCTTGATCGGAGCGGGGCCCGCTTCGTACGCTCGCCCGATGGCAGACACGCACCGCGAGGACCCGCGCCCCCTCGAGCTCGCCTTTCCCGGGCCGGAGCGCGATCGCGGGGTCACGGCGATCAAGGACGGTACGAAGACCGCGCTCACCGGCCTGCTGGAGATCTACCGGCATGCCGGTGAAGCCCTGCCGCAGGCGGGCCGGCGGTATTCGGTGCTGGACTCGCAGGGTCGCAGTGCCGTCATGATCGAGCTGACCGAGGTACGAGTCGTCCCGATGAACGAGATCGACGACGGCTTCGCACGAGCCGAGGGGCGCGGCTACGCGGACGCGGCGCAGTGGCGCTCCGCCCACGAGGACTTCTTCCGGAGCGCAGGCGTGGCGGAGTTCCTCGGGCACACGCCGACCGTCGACGGAGACACCCTCGTGGTCGCCCAACGCTTTCGAGTCGTCGAAGGGTCCTGATCCTCGCGGCCACGGCCTCACCAGCGGGTCAGTGGCGCGCTGCGCCAGGGGCGCCGTCAGGGCAGGCGCTGGGCCAGCTCCGGGTAGTCGCGGATGAGGCCGTCGGCGTCGACGGTCAGGTCCGCGCGGTAGTCGCCGGAGGTGAAGCGGACGGTGGCGGTGCCGTCGGGGACGGTGCGAAGGTGGGTGTACGTCTGGCGGCTGGGGTGGACCGTCAGGTCGGGGACGCGGACCCAGGCCATCAGGAAGTGGTGTTCGCCCGGGCTGCGGTGGAGGCCGTGGCGCAGGACGGGCGGGGTGTTGGTGAGCGGGGACAGCCCCAGATCGCCGTCGAGGGCGCCGGCGAGGTCGGGGCGTTCGCTGCCGTCGACGGTCCAGCGGCCGGTGGTGTCGCGGCGCAGGTCGAGGGTGCGGACGGTCTCGGGGGTGTGAGCGCTGACGTGGAGGCGGCGGGTGGTGAAGTCCTCGCCGGTCTCGAGTTCGTAGGTGAGCCAGTACGGCGTCGGCAGCGCAGCGGCGACGCGTCCGCGGGCGCTCAGGGTGCTGGGGCCGAGGTCGATCCAGGCGGTCTCCAGGCCGGCGGTCTCGGTGATTCGCCAGGTGGGGACGGTCGTGCGGGTGCTCATCCGAGCACGCTAACGCCAGTCGCCGACACCATCCGGGAGGCCGGGCCGGGCACGCAGGGCCGCGGCTGACGGCCTGCGGCGGCTGCGACGGCGACGGCGACGGCGACGGCGAGTGATCGACCACGGCCCGGCAGGGTCGCATCATTCCCGTTCAGGGCCGCCAGGGCGGCGTTCAACACGTTTGACCGGCGGCCGGAGGGAACACGCTGCGCATGGGACTGTTCGGCAGCAGACACGGCAAGCACGAGGACGGGGTCGCCCGCGGCCCCGAGGAGGCGGCGGAAGAAGGGCCGGACGAGCCGACGCAGGTACCGGCGCGCGGCTGGTTCGGCGTGCTGAGGCGCACCGGGCGGGAGTTCCTCGATGACGAGTTGCCGGACCGGGCCGCCGCGCTGACGTACTACGGCGTGTTGGCGGTGTTCCCGGCGCTGCTGGTGCTGGTGTCGGTGCTCGGGTTGGTCGGCACTTCGGCCACCGACGCGGTGCTGGACAACCTGCAGAAGCTCGCGCCCGGGTCGGCACGCGACATCCTCCACACCGCGATCACCCAGTTGCAGGGCAGCCGGAGCACGGGCGGGGTGCTGGCCGTGGTGGGCGTGGCGGGTGCGCTGTGGTCGGCGTCCGGGTACATCGCGGCGTTCATCCGGGCGGGGAACGCCGTCTACGACATCCGTGAGGGCCGTCCGGTGTGGAAGACCCTGCCGCTGCGGGTCGGTTTGACGCTGCTGATGATGGTGCTGCTGACGGCCAGTGCCGTGATCGTGGTGTTCACGGGCCCCTTGGCGGAGCGGGCCGGTGACCTGCTCGGGGTCGGCCACACGGCGGTGACGGTCTGGTCGATCGCCAAGTGGCCGGTGCTCGTGGTGCTGGTGTCGTTCATGATCGCGCTGCTGTACTGGGCGGCGCCGAACGTCCGCGGGCGGGGCTTCCGCTGGATCTCACCGGGCAGTGTGCTGGCCGTGCTGCTGTGGCTGGTGCTGTCCGGCGGTTTCGCGGCGTACGTGGCGAACTTCGGCTCGTACAACAGGACGTACGGCACGCTCGCCGGGGTGATCGTTTTCCTGGTGTGGCTGTGGCTGAGCAACCTCGCCATCCTGCTGGGGTTGGAGTTCGATGCGGAGCTGGCCCGCGAGCGGGCGATCGAGGGCGGTATGCCGCCGGGCGAGGAGCCCTACGTGCCGCCGCGCGACACCCGCACCTGGCCGGAGGAGGAACGCGGGGGCGGCGAGGGCTGAGCCGGTCGCGCCTCGGGATTTCCGGGTCGGTGCGCCGACCCCTCGGTCGGTGCGCCGACCCGCGAGGGTGTCCGCTCCTCGGTCGGTGCGCCGGCCCCGCGGAGGGTGTCCGTTCCTCGGTCACGCCCGGTGCACCGGTGCGGGCGGGCAGTAGGATCAACGGCGTTGTCACCCGTACCCCGCTGGTAGGAGGCTTTTCCATGGCTCA
>NZ_JBIDAK010000056.1:0-26440 GCF_043202455.1 Kitasatospora sp. NPDC048194 | reverse complement strand
CCCCGCGGAGCGGGTCCCTACGGGCCTTCGGCCCTCCGTTCGCGATCGCCCTTCGGGCGATCGGCGGACCCGCTCCGCGTGTCCGCACCCGGGCTTCGCCCGGGTGGGCCCGGCGCTTCGCGTCCGGGCCGGCACCACTCCGCTTCGCTCCATGGTGCCGGTGGGCTGATGCCTGTTCAACTCGTTGATCTGGGCTTTTGGCTGATCTCCTGTTGGCTGACTAGGGGGAGGGGTGGTGCGTTGGGGGCGCATGCGGGTCGGCTTCACTCCCGACGGATGGTCTAGTCCATGGGGTTGGGGATGCCTGCCGTTTGATCGTCAGTCTCGGTGGTGCTGGGCACCGACCGATCGGCCATCAGAAGTGTATCAGTTTGCGTCTGTCGTAGGATCCTGCCGCATCCCGGGTTCGGGTCTGGCTGATTAGTGCAATTTAAAGCGGCCGCTCACTCGGGCTGATTTTATCGGACGCGAGCTTCTTGGTGTTTCAGAAGAGGGTTGTCGGGAATTTCCGCCGGGGAGCCTACAGGGCCTGGACTCGGAGAATGTAGATGCGTTCGTCGCGCGGGACGGTCATGTACCAGAAAATGCCGTCTTCGACGTCGGCGGTTTTCATCTTCTCGCCGGCGCCCTGGTAGGTGGTGCCGTCCAGGTAGAGGGCGGCTGCGGCGCGGACGATCTCGTCGGCCTTCTTCTCGACCTGGGCGACGAAGGCGAGCGGCGCGCCGGCGACGACGTGGTCCTCGTCCGGGTTGTACTCCCAGGCCCAGGTCATCCGCGGACCGCTTCGGCGGCGGCGTTCACGATGGCTCCGGCGAGGGCGGCCTGGTGCTTGCGCTCTTCCGGGCTCTGGGCGTGGTTGGCGAGGTATTCGGCGCGGTGTAGCTCGGCGAGCGTCTCCGGGTGGCGTGCGATCTCGACGTCGACCGCCCACTTCGTGGTGAAACGCAGCAGGGGCTTGAGGCTCTGGCGCTCCACTGCTTCGGTCATGGCTCGGGCCTGGTCTGCGGTCATCTCGGTCAGCCGGCTCGGCATGAGGGCGGCGACCGCTTCGTACAGGGCCAGGGGCGTTCGGGCGGGCTGTGGGATCAGCTCGGGACCATGGATCGGCTGGGCGCTCATCGGTACCTCCCTCTCAGGTGCCCAGGACACCGTACGGCACTGTGCCGTGCCACAGCAGCGATCGAGGGGCCGCCCACCGCCCGGCCCCCTTCCCGCATCGCCGCCGGCCTCGGCCGCCAGGTTCCAGAGAAAACAGGCGCAGCGCAGCGTCGTCGGGGCCGACGTGCGCGCCCGCTCCCCCACCCCACCACTCCATGGCAGGGCAGGGGGCGCACAGAGGTAAGTCGGCGTCGGGGCGGGTGAACTAACCGGGCTTGAGCTGCGGGTTTGCTCCTGGTCGGCCTTGGAGGTGGTTCTCTAGTCGAAACCAGAAACGAAACCTGGTGCGCCACCAGAGACGAAACCAGATACGCCACCAGATACGAAAGTGCGGCGGCTGCGGGCTTTGGGAAATCGATGTGCTCGCAGTCGCCGTATTTTCGGGGGTTTCTTAGCGCTTCTTTTCCTGGGCTTCTTTCGGCTTGCGTGGGCCGAATACCGTGCGGAGGAAGGAGGCGTTCTCGGCGATCTGGACGCGCTGGGCGTGGGCTTCGGCGGCTGCGGCGATCTGCCGGGCCGCTTCGGTCTGCGCGGCCTGGTCGGCCTTCTGCTGGCAGAAGTGGCAGAGGCGGTCGCCGTCGGAGGCGTAGCGGGGGTTCTTGTACTTGTCGGCGGTGCGGTGGCAGCCGGGGCAGGCGGTGGCGAGGAGTTCGCGTTCCTGGCGGCGGCGTTCGGCGGCTTCCTGGTCGGCCTGCTGCTGGGCGTGGAGGGCGGCCTGGTGCTTGGCGTACGCCTCGGGTCCGTCGTGGTCGTCGAGGGCGTCGTGGAGGGGCTGGAGGGGGCCTGGTCGGCCGGCGCGGCGCCAGATCGGGGAGAGGGGGCCGCGTTCGATCAGGAGCTCCAGGCTGGTGAACAGGATCGGGATCGCTTCGCTGCGGTCGTAGTAGCCGTCGCCGAGGTGCCGGCCTTGCCAGTGGCGGCGGGTCATGGCGGTGAGGGCCTTCACGCGTTGGGGCAGGGCGCGCTCGCCGAGGTGGCCGAGGACGATGGCCACGGGCGGGTAGCCGGGGCGGCCGGTGTCGGGGTAGGTGCGGCGCCAGTGCGGCTCGGTCTTCTTCCACTCCAGGTAGCCGATGGTGCCGCGCGAGTGCGGGTTGGGCAGTGGGTGGCGGTGGTCGAAGTAGCCGCGGTAGTCGTCGAGCTTCTTGGCGAGGATCGGGTTGGACTCGTTGTCGAGGTCGACTTCGACCAGGAGCACTGGCACGCCGTGGTCGGGGGCCCGGAGGACGGCGTCGGCGCGGACGGTGGGCTTGTGCGGGGTGAGGTGCTCGATCTCGGTGGCCCACTGCTCGATGCGGCCGAAGCCGGGTCCGACGCCGGGGGCGGTGCGGTCGCCGTGGATGCCCTTGGGGTCGACGTTCGGGCCGGTGCCGCCGGCCACGAACGAGATGATGGCCTCGCTGACGGCCAGGGCGTGGCCGGCGGCGGAGCTCGTCCCGGCCTTGCGGGCGATGCCGCCCATGTCCCGGCCGTCGGGGAACAGCGCCTTGGCCGCGTCGCGCCCGGCGGTGGTCATGCCCCAGATGTCCCGGCCGTCCTTGCCGGTGCCGTGCTTGACGGTGATCCGCTTCTTCTCCAGGTCGTTCAGCGCGGCGCGGGCGAACTTGTTCTCCAGCGCGTTGGGGCGCAGCAGTCGCCAGAGCTGGTGGGGGGTGGCGATCTTGAGGACGGCGATGGCGCGCAGGACGTCGGCGCGTAGGTCGTTGGAGGAGCCGCCGGGGTTGGCCTTGGACGCCTTGCGGGTGCGCTTGCGCGGCGCGGCGGCGGCGCCCTGGGCGTCGGGCTGGTCGGGTGTGCCCGGGGCGGGCTGACGGTCGCTCACGGCGCTCCCCCTCGCTGGTCTGCGGTGCGGTGACTGACTGCTTTGCATACCGCACGCCGCCGACAAGTCGATCACGCCCGCACCGACCGCCACCGACCGGCCCCACCCGCCCGCACGCCAACCGCCCCGACCACCGGCCCGGCCGCCCGCACCCACCGGAACGCCGAGCTGCCCGGCCGCGGCGCGAGCACCGGGCTACGCCCCTGGGGGCCGGGGGGACAGCCCGGGGGTTGGGCGAAGGGCCTGAGTGGCCCGGAGCGAGACCCTGATGGAGCCGCGCCAGGCGACAGAAGGGTTGTCGGCGTTTCCGGCGGGCCTGGACAAGGGGTCTGACCTGCGTTGATACCCCATCAAGGTGGGGAGTGACCGGAAGCGGTATCGGAAGCGGCACCGGAAGCGTGCTGCCGGACCGGTCGGGGCCCGGGACAAGGGGGCGCGGGGCGATTCTCACCGGCCCCGGGCGGCCGTCCGGGCGGCCGAGCGAGTGCTGGTTGGACAGTACCCGGCGCGGGCCTACGGCACGCCGGCTTTCAGCCCGCCAGGGTGCCGCTCCCGCCGGTCGTCGGGGACGGGACGGTGCGCAGCCGGGCGGCCAGCGGTGTAGGGGTGCGGGCGGCGGCGAGGTACTGCGGGATGACGGCGGCCAGGCCCTCGGCGGCCTCCAGGAGGAGCGGGTCTTCGCCGGGCCGGTCGAGGAGGGCTTGGGCGAGGTGGAGCGCGCTCTCCAGGACGGCGGCCGGGGTGCGGACGTGGCGCAGCGCGGCGATGGCGTCGGCGGCCTGCTCGGCGGGCCGTGGGGCGGGCTGCGGGGCGTCGGGGCGGGCCGGGTGGTGCGGGACGGCGGCCGGGCCCGCCCAGGGCGGCTGCTGGCGGCCCTGGGCGCGTTGAGGGCCGAGGGCGCGGGCCGGCGCCGGGGCCGAGGGCGCGCCGGGCGGACGACGGGTTGCTCACGGGGCGTTCAACGAGCCCGGGTTGGCGGCCGCCGTGGGCGACGCGGCCGGCACCGCCGGACGCACCACAAGCCAACAGCTCCCGGCAGGGCAGAAGCCCCGCCGTCCGGACCGTCACCCAAACCGCACCCACCACACCACCAGCAACCAGGGCAAAGGGACAGACAGAGGGGTTGTCTGAATTTCCGGCGCGCCGAAAACCGGCTCTGAGCTGCGGAAACGCCGGATCGGCGCAAGAAGGGCCGGGGTACCTACGGTGGTAGCTACGCCCGTACCTGCGGTGGCACCCTCGGCGGTGCCTGCGGTGGTACCTACGTGGAACCGGCGCGGCTGGTCGCCGGGCCGTCGGCGACCCCGAAGGCCGCGGCCGGCTCTGCCGGACGCGAAAAGACCAACAGCCCGCCGCAGGCGCGAACCCCGAACCGACCAACCGACCACACCCACCAAGACCAAAGGAGAAGGGGTTGTCGGCATTTCCGGACCGCCCTGCACCGGCTATGACCTGTGGTAATACCGCGCCGGGGCGAATCGTCAGGTGCCCACAAGACACCCGACAAGGCACCCCGCAAAGCTCCCGACAAGGTGTCTGACAAGACGCATCACAAGATGCCAGCCGGTCAGCCGAGCACCGGGGCGGTGTCGGCGTCGATCAGCCCCTCGACCAGGGCCTGGCGCACCAGCAGGGCGGCCAGCTCGGCGGTGCTGGTGACCAGCGGGCGGCTCCGGTCGGCGGGGCCGGCGACGAAGCGGCCCTCGATCACCACGACTGGAGGTCCTGGCGGAGGACCGGTAGGACAGACACCTGGTGGGACGCGGTCGAACGGGTGAGTTGGTGGCCCCCAGGCCCACCGCCGCCGGTGCGATGACACCGGCGGCGAGGCGAATCCGTGACTGGGATCGGCTGCACTGCGGCGCCGGGCTCGAGGCTATTCTGCCTAACCATGGGTGGGAATGTGGGCGCGGTGCTGGCCGGTCGGTATCGACTTGTCGAAGCGTTGGGGCACGGGGGCATGGGCGCGGTGTGGCGGGCCCGGGACGCCCAGCTCGGCCGGGACGTGGCGGTCAAGGAACTGCTGCTACCCGAGAACCTGACCGCGGCCGAACGCGGGAACTGGATCGCCCGGGTCGACCGCGAAGCCCGCGCCGCCGCCCGTCTCAAACACCCCGGCATCGTCACCGTGCACGACCTGACGGTGAGCGAGGACGGGCGGCCCTGGATCGTCATGGAGCTGGTGCGCGGCGACTCCCTCGCGGGTCTGCTCGCCAGGCGCGGCCCGCTCCCCGTCGAGGAGGTGGCGCGGATCGGGCTCCAGGTGCTCGACGCTCTGCAGGCCGCACACCGGGAGGGCATCACCCACCGCGACGTCAAGCCCGCGAACATCCTCCTGGAGGGCGAGCGCGCGGTGCTGACGGACTTCGGCATCGCCGCGGTCGAGGGCGACGCGGCACTGACCGCCAGCGGCGCGCTCATGGGCACCCCGGCGTTCATGGCGCCCGAGCAGGTGCGCGGCCTGCCGGCCGGCCCGGCGTCTGACCTGTGGGCGCTCGGCGCCACTCTGTACGCGGCGGTGCAGGGCCACCCTCCCTTCAACGGGGCCCACCCCGCCGCAGTCCTCGTCGCCGTCGCCACCGAGGATCCGCTGCCCGCCACCCAGGCCGGCCCCCTGGCCCCCGTCCTCGACGGCCTGCTGCGCAAGGACCCGGCAGACCGCCTGACACACGATCACCTCAGGGCGCTCCTCACCGGCCTCGCCGCATCCGCGAAGCCCGGCCCGACCCGGGCGGACGTGCCGCCCGCCGCCGCCGCGCCAGCCCCCGCCCGCAGGTGGCGCCGCAGGTCTGTCCGAGCCGCCCTGATCACCACCGCCGTCGTCCTCGCCGCCGCCGCTTCCATCGGCGGATACCTGTCCCTCGGGAACAAGGAGGAGTCCGCCGCCTACCGCGCCAACCTGCGCTTCGCCCAGCAGCTCGGCGCGCCTAACGGCTTCGCCCGGAAGTCCACCACCCGGATCGACGGTGACAGGATCCGCCTCATCTACACGACACCGGCGACGGACTGCGCCCCGATGTGCAGCACCCAGACCAAGGCGGCGGTCGACTGGCTCAAGCAGCAGCCCAGCATCGCCGCCGTGCAACCCCCGCGGGTGGGCTGGAGCGTCGAGCCCTGCCACAAAGCCGGAGACTGCGAACCGGCGGTCATGTCGTCCGGCCAGCCGTCCCTCCGCAACGGCCAGTGGTACGTGGCAGACGGCGAACTCCTCTTCCAAATCGACGTGGGCTGATCCCAGCAGCCCCGACACCGCGGGTGCGTCCCGGCCAGAGCACTGGCCGGGACGCCATTGGGTTCAACGACCAATGGCATCCGGGGCACGAGCGCCCGGCGGGCGTGGGCGGACAGACAGTACGCCGGTACAGCGGCGGGAGCGGTGCCAGGTATGTCGGATGGTGGACCGTCGTCTGTCAGTCGCGGTCCGCCAGGACGTCGCGGATGTCGTTGAGCTCGGTGCTGACGCGGTCGACGTCGTAGCCGGTCTCCAGGACGGCCTCGGTCAACGCGAGCAGCGCCAGGGTGATCGCGCGGTGTCCGGGATCCGTGACCTTCTCGACAGTAACTTTGGCCTGCTGGACGTAGTCCTCGGCGAACTCCAGGTGCCTGCGCCGCCCCATGGCCTCTCCCTCGCTCTGGTGGGTCCGTGGTGTGACGGTAGACCGCGCAACGGACAGCGGGCGGCGCTTTGCCAGATCCAGCGGCACCGCCCAGGCCTTCGGCACGGCCGCGCCACGGCTACGAGTGGCCCTGGGAAGGCTTCATGGTCGGTGGGCCGGCCTGAGCCTGCCCCACAGGCGACGCCGGGGCCGTTTGGCCTCGGGTGCCGCCCCGTGGGCAGGACAGGAGCCGCGACCCTGCTGGGGGCGGGCGCCTGCGGGATCACCACCTCAGGGAGGACGGCGAGGTGCTGTCCGGCGTAGGCGGTGCGCAGCCCGGCCTGGGTGAGGTGGATGTCGAGGAGGAGGTCCACCCGGGGAATTCGGCCGACCGGTTTGGCCTCGCCGAGCCCGTACGGCACGCGGTGACGGCGCCTCAGGCACTGTCCGGAACACTACCCGCCGCGGGCCGGCCGTAGGCGGCCCGCGGCTCCGAATGCGTGCCCCGTCCGTTGCGGTGCGCTCGGCGGGGTCAGCGGGCCGGTCGGGGTGGGGGTACGTCCGAGTCGACGGGGAAGACCTACTCGGCCCCGGTGAGCTCCAGGAGGCGCGCCACCCGTTCCGAGGGGCGGGCGAGGTGGACGGTGGTGCCCTGGCGGTCGGCCTGGATCCGGGCCAGCAGGAGGGCGTTCAGACCGGACGAGTCGATGAACGTCACGTCGTGCAGGTCGAGCAGCAGCATCGGCGGTACCGGCCGGGCCGCCAGCGCGCGGTGCGCGGCGTGGTTGAAGACGGGGACCTGGTCCATGTCCAGCTCGCCCGCACACACCAGGACCGGCCCGGCGAGGCTGTCGCGGGCCGTGACGGTGAAGACACCGGTGTCGCCGATCGCAGCGCTCCCTTCGCGGTGCCATTTTCCGTGGCGTGACCACTCTAGGCCGCAGGCCCCCGGCCCCGCACCAATGCCCCGAGGGGTGGGGCGACGAGATGGCTGGTCACCGGCCGGTCGTGGCCAGTTCCGCCCACACGGTCTTGCCGCCCGCCCGGACCGTGGTGCCCCAGCGGGCGGCGAGGCGCTCGACGATCAGGAGCCCGTACCCGCCCGGGCTCCCGGACGCTGGGGTGAGCCGGCGCGGCCGGGCCGCACTGGCGTCGGCGACCTCGACGCGCAGCACGCCGGGACGGCGTTCGAGGGCCAGCTCGCGGGGGCCGCCGCCGTGCAGGCAGGCGTTGGCCAGCAGCTCGGCGGTCACCAGGAGGACGTCGTCGAGCAGAGCGGGTTTCGCACCGGGACCCGGGCCGGGCAGGTGCCAGCGGGCCAGCGCCCTGCGGACGAAGTCCCGGCCGCAGGCAACGGGCATCTCCACCTGGCCCGCGAAGGACAACCGCAAACGGTGGCCGGCACCGGACGACGTCTCCATCGCGTTCCCCCGACATCGGAGCGGTCTTCGGACCGACGCGGCTACCCACCGCGACCGGCACCACACCGGACGAGCAGCTCCGATGGCCGCCGCGCGCACCGGACACCGAGGGGGGCGTCCCGGCCAGAGCGCCGGCCGGGACGCTATCGGCTCAACGACGTATGGGCCCCAAGGGCACGCCCACCCCCGCCGGCGGCCTGGGCGCACCGGGCACAGCGGCGAGACCGGGCGGCCGGTCCGGGGCGAGCCCGGCCGGCTCCGCCGAGTGGAGTGGAAAGCGGGGCCGGGCGACGGGACCGGAAACGTGGTCCGCCAGGACGTCGCGGATGTCGAGGACATGAGCTGCCGGGCTTCCCGGTGGGTCGGGTGCGGGTGGGCGCGTCTCGGCAGCGGCCAGCCCCGGTTGGAGGGGTCAGATTGGCAGGCGAATCACCCGTCCGCCAAGTGCTGCTGGCGGCCGTAACGGGGACCTCGGTCAGAGAATGATCGTCCGCTTACGTTCCATCAGAAAGGTCGACCGTCATGCTCAAGCGGAACGTCGGTCCGGCTCAGGCGCCCGGTAGGGCCTGGCAGCGCTTCGTGCGCGGGTGTTCGGTGATCATGTCGGTCGGCGGACTCACGGCGGCGTGCCTCACAGTCCCGGCAGCGGCCAACGAGGCGACGACGAGGGTCACGCCGGGTTACTCCACCGCCCGGCTCGTCATCGGAGAAGGGAGCGTGACGTGGGGCGGCAACACCGTGGGCTGGTCGACGGGGCCCCTCAACCTTCACGTCCGGCTGTACTGGAACGATGATCTCCAGGACGACCGGGACCAGACCTGTTACGGATCTACGTCGTGCAGCGCCGACTCCATGACCAGGAACTGGCTGTGCCCGGGCCGCTGGACGGTCAGGGCGTGGGCGGAGGGCCCTGGTGGCACGTCGAATGTCGACGTCAAGGAAGCCGTGGTCGGTGACGGCGGGTCTCCCACCGGAGTCCACCGCACTGTGTGCGCACAGCCGATCTGACGCTGCGGCCCTTGCGGACAGCGGCGCCGGCACGGGGTGGGCCGGCTCCGCGGGCCCACCCGGACGGGTCGCCTCAGTGAATGTCGAGGTCGCTTAGTTCGCCGCCGCCGGCGGGCTTCCCGCCGATCGATGCCTGCCAACCGACCACTACCGTGGTCCGCGTGTCCACAGCAACACGGATGCTGTCCGAGCCGAGAACGATCCACTCCCCGATGGCGAAGGAAGCCTCCTCGAACCGCGCCAGCTCCGTCTCCCTGTCCGGCAGCACACCCACATACTCGACGACCTCCCTGCCATCGCGGACCTGCATGGAAACCGGACGCAAGCCCAGCAATCCCACGAGGTCGGGAGGACACAGCATCAGCTCGAGGCCGTCGGTCCCGACCGAATCTCCGGCGCTGTCATCGCCCGAGCGGCTCTCGTCCGCCCACCGCGCCCACCAGCGTGACCCCTCCTTCCGGATCTCCTGACGGCCGTCATCGTCGCTCCCGGAGCGTTCGACGACGTCCATCCGCAGCCGCCATGGTTCGGCCGTTGCCATGAAACGCCAGAGCACGGACGTCCGCGCGGCTTCGGCGAGCGCGGCCGCATCGGGCGCTTGTCCAGCCGCCCACGCCCGCCGCCCCTCTTCGATCCGGGCCTCGTACCGCCATCTCCGGAACAGACCGCCGGCCTGCCGCCAGATCCTCCTGGGATCCGCTGGCCGTCGTGGGGCAAAGCGACCGCTCATGTCCCAAACGTAGACGGTGAAGACCCGCCAAGGCTCGCCACACGACAAGACCGACCAGGTTCTCGGCCCGCGCGGCAGCCCGGGACGGCTTCACGGTCGGTGAGCCGGCCTGAGCCTGTCCCACAGGCGACGCCGTGGCCGCTTGGAAACGGGCGCAGCCGTGTGGGCCGACGCGGCCGGGGCGGTCACGGCCGGCCCCACGTAGCACACACGGGCTCGTGCCAGGTCTTCTCCTGACGACCAGGCCACCCGGGGACAGGTGCTCACTCGACCAGGTCCGGCAGCACCCCCGGCCCGCCCGGGCCTGGCCTGGCGACGCCTGTGGGCGGACCACGGCAACGGGTACGGGGCGGCGAGCCCGGGCGGGCGGCGGCGCCGACGGTGCCTGGTTCCGGGATTGCTCACGCCGAAGGCTCTGCCCACCCCGCCGCCTCCGCGCACCCCGGCATCACCCAAGCGGAGCAGCCCACGCTCCCCCGGATGGTCTCGTTCGTCGAGCCATCGGGCGGGGGAAGTGCGGTCCATGAAAACCTGGCACATCCTCGCCATGCCACCCATCGACCGGTTCGACGGTATAGTGCCGCTCGGGACGTGGCTTCGCGGTCAGCTCTGGGATTTCCGCAGCCCGATGATGGCCGATCTTGTCATCGGTGAGATCTGCGACCGGTCGGCCTGGGCGCGGAGTGCGCTCGAGGCCCTTCACCAGGGCCGCGAGGAAGTCGACTGGGAGGGGGACTTCCGTCACGAGCCGTACGTCGGAGCCCTCCCCGTGACCTCCGGGTACTTCTGGTACCTGGTTGTGCAGCAGTCGAACAACGGCACGTGCTTCGTCGTCAGTCAAGGCTGGTCCGCCCCCGACCTCTACGGCGACGTAATCGCCTCCACCACCGTGAGCTTGTGATTTATCCAGCGGCCTCGAACAAGCGGACCCTGTGATCACTCGGTCTCTTCAGGCTCACGCGGCTACCCACCGCGACCAGCACCACACCGGCCGAGCACCCCCGGTGCCGCTGCGCATCGGACACCGAGGGTGCGTCCCGGCCAGAGCGCCGGCCGGGACGCTATCCGGCTCAACAACCGTGTGGTCCCCGGGGCACGCTCGCCCCCGGCGCGGCAGCCCGGGACGGCTTCATGGTCGGTGGGTCGGCCTGAGTCTGTCCCAAAGGCGACGCCGTGGCCGTGGGGAAGCGGGCGCCGCCGCGTGCGAAGGGGTGGGAGCGGCGGCTCTGTTGGAGGCGGGCGTCTGCGGGATCACCACGTTGGGGTGGAGGACGGCGAGGTGCTGTCCGGCGTAGGCGGTGCGCAGCCCGGCCTGGGTGAGGTGGATGTCGAGGAGGACGTTCTGGAGTTGGCGGGGGTTGGGGAGGGTGGTGCCGCGGCAGATGTTGAGGGCGGTGATGTTGCCGGGCAGGGGCTGCTGGTCGGTGGGCTGCCAGCGCACCGCGATGCCCATGCCGTCGGGGCTGGGTTCGAGGACTGCTCCGGGTCGGCCGTCGCCGGCGTGGACGATGTCGATGTCGGCGGCGGCGAGGGCTGCGATGGTGGCGTCCCGGAGTTCGCTGCCGCGGTCGGCCGGGCCGGCGGTGGGGGTGGGTGGTTGCTGATTGGTGCGGTGGTGCGGGTCGTGCATTTCGGCGACCCTACAGGGCCGCCCGGCGGTGAGGCCGTGGCCGGCTCCCCTCCACCCGGTGGCGCACTGTCAGGCGAGGTGCTGGTCGAGCGCCACCAGGAGCAGGGTGAGGGCGTGGTCGGCGTTTTGGGCGAGCCAGGGCAGGGCGTCGGCGGCGTCGACGACGGCCCGGCCGTCGATGAACACCGCCCAGCCGTTGCCGCTGTCCGCGTGTTCGAGCCAGCCCACCAGGCGCCGGTCGGGCCGGCGGACCGCGAGCACCCGGGGGTCGGTGTCCCAGCTCTCGACCAGCACCGCACCGGTCGTGTCGGTGCGGGTGGCGGTGGGCGCGCCGAGGTGGCGCAGGAGCGGGCTGGTGGAGGAGCGCTCGGCGGCGAGCGCCAGGCGCAGTTCCTCCACCGGGACGGCGCTTGGCGGCGGTACGGCGTCGGCGGGCGCGGCTTGCGGTGATTCGACGCGCGACGTATTGACGGGCGCGGTGGCGGACGCGGGGCCGTTCATCGTGTCGCTTGTTTCGACGCGCGAGGTATTGAGGGTGGAAGCAGCGAGCACGGGAGCGCCCCCGGTCCCGCTTGTTTCGACGCGCGGGGAAATGAGGTGGCGGGCGACAGGGGCGGCCGGGCTGGCGCCAGCAACGGCGGGCGGTGCGGCCGGACCGGCGATGGCGCTTGATTCGACGCGCGACGATTCCTGGACGGCGGGCGCGGCTTCCCCGGCGGCGTCCCTGGAGGCGGCTTGCAGCCGGGCTGCGGTCATCTCGTAGCGCAGGACGTGGGCCTGGCGCAGCAGGCGCTGGGTGGCACCGGTGACGGCGGTTTCCAGGGATTGGAGGGCCTGGTTGCAGCGCGGGTCGTCGTCTTCGCCGCGGCGGGCGTGCTCCAGGTGCTCGAGGTAGCGGGCGGCGCCGCGCTGGATGGCGGCGGCGAGTGCCATCAGCTGGCGGGCGCCGTCGTCCAGACTGTCCGGGGTTTCGACGCGCGAGGCAATGAGGGCGTCGGCGACGGCGTCCTGCTGCCCCTCCATGCGCCGGCGGCGGTACGCCTTGGACGAGCAGCCCCGGCCGCAGTAGACCGGGCGGCGGCCCGGCCCGGAGGTCCGAAGCGCCTTGCCGCACTCGCGGCACCGGGGCGCGCCGTCCTCCGCGTCGATTCCTCGCGCGTCGATTCCGGGCGCACGATCAGACGCCTTGTTTCCTCGCGCGTCGATTCCAGGCTCGCGGCCCGGAGCCTTGTTTCCTCGCGCGTCGAAATCCTCGTTCATGATCGAGGAGACTAACCGGCCGCCCGGACAACCGCCGTCATCCCACCGGTGCGCACCCGGTTGCGGTGCGGGGCCCAGCGCTCACTTCGGTGCGCCGGCGCCGGTGTAGCTGAGCCCGCCTTCGCCGAGCGGCCTGCGCCCCGCTCCTGCGGGGCGGGCCAACGGAGCCTCTTGCGTGGTGCGGTCGGCCGGAGGCGAGAAGGGGGAGCGTTTCACCGGGAGCAGGCGTTCGCCGAGCGGCTGGTCGATGGCGGCGTCGAGGTGGGAGAACGGCTGGGCCAGCGGGCGCCGCGCCGGACGGGTGGATTGATCATTCATGCGGTGAGTCTGTCACCGTCACCGCACGGCAAACCCGGGCCGGGGTCGGGGCGGCGGTCAGAACGACCGGGTGTCCAAGGTCAGGTTGAACGGCTCCGGCAGGCGGAGCATGGCGGCGAACGGGTGCGGGCCGTCGACGACGGCGTAGCCGAAGTCGTGGGGCTCGGAGAACAGCGTGCAGGTGCGCAGTTGGCGGCCGGCGAGCAGGTAGAGCGGGGCGCCGCGGCCCTGACCTGGGGTGGTGAGTTTCAGCGGGGCGAAACTCACCAGTCGTGCGGGCGAAACTCACCGGCCTGGCGGCGGTCCCGGGCCCGCTGGTCGCAGCGTGCGGCCGGCGACCGGAACAGGGTGCGACGCGGGTCGCAGTGACGGCCCCTGACCTGCGACGGGGAGTTTGGGCGGGGCGAAACTCACCGGCCGTACAGGGCGGAACTCACCGGCTTCGCGCGCCTTGGCGGCGGGTGGGGCCGGCGGTTGGCCGATGTTCCCGATCACGGCCCGCGCCCCTGGGCGCGGCGAGCACGATGGAGGGGTGGGGCTGGACGGCGTGGAGGAGGAGACGGTGCGCATCAAGGACGTCGAGGTCGGCGCCACCTACATCGCGAGCATCCCGCAGCGCTTGCCGGCGCACCTGCGCAACCGGCCGCCGGCGAGCGCGGCGCAGTGGCAGGCGGACGTGCAGCTGCATCTGGCGCGCGGGCGGCGGATCACGGTCACGGTGACCGGCTTCGGCGACGAGTCGGGCGAGGTGGTGGTCCGCCAGGAGGTGCCGGCCGGGCGCGTGGTGCTGCGGCTGACCGCCGAGCAGGCCGCCGGCCTCGGTCTCGCCGAAGGCCAGGAGTACGAGATCACCGGCACCATCTGCGACGCGGACGGCAACGGCATCACCTTCGCGAGCGCCGTCGTGCACACGATCCCGGCGCGCTGGCTGAACGCCCCCGACGAGCGCCTGGTGCTCCACCCGGACAGCGTCCTGTTCCACCGCGCGATGGTGTGCCGGGAGGCGGACCGGATGACGCCGCCGGAGATCGACCAGGCCGCGGAGAAGGCGCTGGAGCAGGTGCGCCACGTCCAGGGCCTGGCCCTGGAGGACCCGAGCTTCGACTGGTCGGTACTGACCGCCGAGGTCGACCACCGCGAGTGGCTGCGCATCGCCGGCCTGGTTCGCGAGGCCGGCCTGAACGCCTACGACCCGCGCACCGACCCCGACGCCGTCGAACACCCGCCGCTGGTCCGGTTCGACAAGCCCTGACAACCGCCGCTGTCGGCGCCGAGCTGTACGCCCACGAGCACTGGGCCGGCGTCGAGAACCGGCACCAGGCCGAGATGAAGCTCAAGCAGACCGCCCGTCCGGACACCGCCCAGTCACCGGAGAGCTGAGGCCGCCGCGAGGCGCAGCCCGGCCGGGCCCGCGGGGAACGACGGGGGTGCGTTCGGCACGGGCCCGGCCGGTGGGAGGCCAGCAGCGCCGACGGGAGGACGCTGCTGCTCTGCCGGCGGCCCGGGGGTGCTGTGGTGGGGCCGCCGTGCGGGGAATGCTAGACCCGCCGATGTGGCGGTGACCAGGGCTTTGACCTGCGAGTTTTCCGGCCGCGGACATGCCATCACAGGTGCGGGCCGATCAGCAGCATGGTGACCACGCCGCCGTCCCGGCCGCCGTGCTCCTGGTCTCGCCGGCGGCCGGGCCCCCGGGTGCAGAGCAAGCGCCTGCATTGGAGACGGCGCACCGTCTCCACGGCGGCGTCGGGCTACTCGTCGTCGGGTTGTCCGAAGGACAGGTGGTGGACGGTGGCGAGGTCGTCTTCGTCCTGGTCCCGTTCCTCGTTCTCGCCGAGGAGTTCGGCGGCGGCCTCCATCACGAGAGGGCCGACCCGGTAGAAGTTGATCGGGCCCTGGCGGTAGACCAGCTCCAGCCAGCCGTCGGCGGCCAGGCGCTTGATGCTCTTGGAGACCGTGGGTTCGCTGAGTCGCAGGCTCTCGGCGACGGCCTTGCCGACGGTGCGGACGGTCTGGCCGAGGGGGACCGCGGTGGCGTAGAAGGCGAGCACGCGGAAGTCCGCCCCAGGGGCGCCGGCGGTTCGCAGGAGGAGCTCGTGCATCAGCGCCGGGGTGAGCTCTGCGGTCTGCTCCCGGGTCATCGCTGGTGTCGTCACGCGGCCTTCCTCTTCCTCGGGGTCCTGACGGTCTTGGCCTGCGCGTCCGCCGGAGCGGGCACCTGCGGAAAGCGGGCGTCCTTGGTGGCGTCGACCTGCTTCTTGGCGGGGCCGTCGAAGCCCGCCCTGGGGTTGACCCGGTAGAACCGCATCCGCCCGAACTTCTCGGCTTCCAGGAGGAGTCCGCCGAGGTGGAGCTTCTCCACCGAGGTCCGGACCGTGTTCTGTGCCGGCCCCAGGATCTCAGAGATCTCCTTGAAGGTCATCCGCAGCGGTTCGGTGCCGTCCGGCGAGTGCGCCAGGTAGAACCCGAAGATGTCCCGGTCGTTCTGGTCGTACCCCGAGTCCTTGCGCCAGAGCTTGCGCATCAGCGACTTGGACACGTTGACGTGGCGGCCGGGATGCGGGTTCCAGTCGTACCGGATCTTGTCCGGGCCCGGCCTCGCGTCCTCATCGCCGAAGAGGTCCAACTGCATGACCTCGCCTGTTGCCCGGTTCACGCCCTGCGCGCGCACCGGGGTGGATCGAGCCATACCCCTCCTCACCCTGGGCAGGTTGCCTATAGGCAACCTGAATGCCTCACCCTACCCTGATCTTGCCTATAGGCAAGTGGCTGGGCGGCCCCGGCGCGGCGCGACTCTCGGTCCAAGATTGCCTATAGGCAAGATGAATGCACGATTCATGCACTCGAATGTGCCGATCATGCACTCCGCATGCCCTCTGACCAGCTAAAACACCATCCGCCTCTTAACACTCAGGAGAGGACGCCCACTGGCAGGCGCACCAGCAGCCACCAGCCTGATCGCCCTGCCCCACGGGACGCCGCGCCAGCACCGGCCACCGATCCGTGTCGGCTGCCCCAGGCGGCCAACACGGTCCCACCCCAGTCGCCAGGTGTGGCCGGATGATCGTCAACATCGTCAGGTGGGTGGTGACCTCCTACGCCGCACAGTGGTGGCAGGCGGGTGTGGTAACTCATCAGGTGCGGTAGGTGCGCGGGCCACGACGGGCACCTGCTAACTGATCCAAGGGCAACTGGACAGGCCGGACCGTCCACGGTCCGGCCGGTGCGGCGACGGGCCGACGGCGGGGCCGGCCACGGCCCCGCCGGTGGATCCGGCGGCGCAGTCCAGGCGGCAGCGAAGGATGGTCCAGCGCATCCGGGCGCTGGCCAGGGTGCGGTAGCGGAGCGCGCCGCGGCCAACCGCCCAGGCCGGGGCCGACCGCAACGGTGCCGCGGTTGCCGCCCGGTCCCGGCCCCGCGGCAGGGCAGGTGGCCAACGTGCCGGGGCGGGGAGAGTGAGGGGAGGTACCACCCCGCGGCCCGACGCTATGCCCGCCCTGCGGCACTGCGGGGCGCCGGGACGGCGGGAGTGGAAGTGGAGGCGAGGTGCATCTCCTTCCCGCTCTCCAGGACGTCATCGATGATGCGCTCCAAGATGGCGGCGCGGCGTTCGGCCGGAAGTTGCTCGGACATCCGTTCCGCAGTGAGGAAGTAGCCGTTCAGCACGGGCTGGTTGAAGAACTGGTTCAGCTGCTGCAGGGCGCGCTCGTAGGTCTGCATGTAGGTGCGGCTCAGGTACGCCGTGAACGCGGTGCCGATCGCGGCCGCCGAGCCCACGAAGATCCGGTCGGCAGAGCCCTGGAAGTTCCAGCCGGCCAGCACCGCCGCCACCAGGATCGCCAGGCCCACGGCCATGGCCACCTGGCTGCTGCGGTACGCCTTGGTGGCCTGCTCGGTGGCGATGCCGTGGTAGCGGTCCAGCAGGACGCGGTTGAAGTTGACCAGGCTGGCCAGCTCCATCTTCTCCCGCAGACGTTCGGCTGCCGTCTCCAGGGCCTCCCTATCCTGGGCGGCCTGCTCCCTTGCCGCTCGCCGGTCCCAGGAGAGGGAAAGGACGAGGGCAGAGAACGCAAGGGCGGTCAGCGTGCCGGCCAGTGGCAGGCCTCGCCATGGTCGGTTCGTGTCTCCGATGGTTGTTCCGCCTGCGATCGCGCCACCAACCGCAAGCACGACAACAAGGATGATCGAGCGGGATCCGAGGTGGTCGCCGGACCTGTACCGACGACCGACGGACCTGGGCACCGGGCCGTTCCTGTCCGCCCTGGCCTTGGGATCGTCCCCCACGCTCGCCCTGTCCCCCACGCTCGCCCTCCCGGACACCGAAACCAAGATCCACCCATGCCTGGCTGAGTACACGCCAGCATCCCGCACTGCGCATGCGGGATGGCCTCTTTCGCCCGATCCCGTTCCTTCGGCGTGAGCAGGCGGTATGCGGGTGCACTGGCAACACCACGACGACGCCGTCGCACGAGCCGTCGTCTTGGGCCCCAGGCGAAAGCCCCTGGTTTACGTAAATCCGCCAAGCTTTGATGCCGGTCTTGGTGAAATTCGATCCGTGGGTCGAAGAAAAGGCCCCGGCTGCCTTTTCGGCGGCCGGGACCGGCCCTTTTCCGGCGACACGGGGCCGCCGAAGGCGGGTGTCTACACCTCGAGGTCCATCCAGTTCAGGCTGTTCAGCGCGACCTTGGCCACGCCCCGGCCGCCGCCGGCCCGGAAGTAGTGGTCACGCAGGCCGTCCGCGAGGATCTCTTCCTGCTCCGCCTGGGTGGCTCCGCGGTCGCGGGCGGCGTAGAGGGCCTGGGCGACGCTGCCGGGCATCCGGATGTCCAGGAGCCGCTCGCGCGGGTCGTCGGTGGAGTTCGGGCCGGCGTCGAAGCCAAACGTCCCGGAGATGTGCAGCGTGAACCCGTTGGTCACCGCGTCGCGGCGTACCCGCTGCTTCACCCGCGGCTGCCAGGCCGCCCGTACCGCCTTCTCGACCTTCGCCGCGTTGGCCTTCGTCATCGGGATCTCGCCGGTCACCTCGCCCTCGGCGAGATCCTGGAGGGCGTGCGTCCAGCGCTGGGCGGTGCGCACCGAGACGCCGGCCACCTGGGCGAGGCGTTTGGTGTCGTTCTTGGCGACCTTCTCCCACAGGAACTTCACCCGGGTGTTCAGGTGGACCGGGATGGGGCGGGTGCGTTCGGCGCGTTCCAGGCCCTCGTCGATCTCCCGGCTCATGGAGCATCAGATCCTTCCTGCCGTCCCGGCCGGGACGGCATCGCGTTCGGGTGGTGGTGGAGCGGGCGGCCCGCCGGACGGGATGCCGGCGGGCCGCGCGGGGAACTACTCGTCGGCGGAGACGATGCCGCCGGTCTTGATGTGCCGGGCCGGGTTGGCGTCGTCGGCGAGCAGCTCGGCAATCTCGGCCATTGGCCGGGAGCCCTCGAACTTCACCATCCCCGGCGACACCCCCAGGCGCAGCGAGGTGGTGAGGGTGCCGTCCGGCTTGGTGAGGATGTCCAGGGCGCCGGGGCCGGGGGCGGGGAAGACGGCGCAGTCGGAGAGGACGGCGAAGGCGTGCAGGCCGGTGTCGGCGGCCATCTTGCGCAGCTTGCGGTGGAGGTTGACGGTGGCGGTGTCGATGACCAGGGCGCGCATCAGCGGGTCCCAGGTCGGCCGCTCCAGCGCCGCCCAGCGCTCGCCGTACTGGTAGCCCTGGCCGCGCGGACGCTCCCTCATCTTCCCGATGGTGCCCTTGGCGGTCTGCTTGATCGCGTGCAGCACCGCCAGCTCCGCCGGATCGCCGGTGGTCTTGAGGCCTGCCATGGCGTCCAGGAACGCCACCGGGTCGGTGTCCGCCAGGTTCGGCGGGACGCCGAGCGCGGCCATGGTGTCCAGGTACGCCGCCCGCAGGTGCTTGTGCCAGGGGTCGAGGTAGGGGCCGCTCTCGTGGCGCAGCCAGCCCTCGGCGGGGTGGACGGTGGCGCCGAGTTCGATGGCGTAGGCGATCTTCACCGTGCTGTACCAGGCCAGTCCGGTCGGCCGGGAGCCGTCCGCGGTGAACGGCGAGGGGAGCAGCGGGTCGGTGTCGACGTGGGAGAGGTCGGCCAGCCAGGAGCCGGGGATGCGCTTGTCGAAGGTTGGGTTGAGCTCGTGGACCGGGGGACCCAGTGGCAGGGTGAGGCGGCCGGCGGCGGCGAGGAAGGCCATGTTCACATCGAGGCCGACCGCGTACAACGCGGTGTGCTTCTCCTCGTCGGTCAGCTCGCGGAACCAGTCCCACGCTTCCGTCACCAGCTCGCCGCCCGGCCCGCGGTCCTTCGCGAGCGGATGCATCTCCAGCACCTCCGGCGGCGCCGGATCGAACGCCCGCGAACGGGAGCCCTCCACCGCGCCCGACGTCCAGCCCGACTCCGTGCGCACCGCCCGCGTGGGCGGGCGCAGCGCGGTGACCAGCTCCAGGCCGGACACGGCGGTCGAGCCGCGCGGGGTGAGGACGCGCTTCGCGTAGGTGCCCAGCAGCCGGGCCAGGTCGGCCGGGCCGAGGCCGTCGGGGATCTGCCAGCCACCCGTGGCGAGGGCGCCCCAGGCGGGGATGCACAGCTGCACGCACTGGCGCTTGCCGTCCTCCGGGGTGCGGTAGATGCGGGCCCAGGGGCCAAGTCCCCGCTGGGTCAGCAGCCAGCCGGCCTTCTCCAGCGCCTTGACGCACCTGTGGGTCTTCGGGAGCCGGCCCAGGCGCTGGACGAAGTCCTTCTTCTCGTCCCGCCCGAGCGGGGGCAGGCCGAGCTCCGCCAGGGCGGCGTCGGTGAGCACGACCAGGGCGTCACCGTCCTTGCCGTGCCGGTGCAACCGGGGTGAGCCGAGCCCCGCCTCGAGCGCCCACTCCACGACGTCGGCGAGCGTGCGCCCAGTGGGCGCGGTCGACGCCACCGTGCCGTCGGCCAGGTAGGCCACCAGGGCCCGGCCGTTCCCGTCGACGTCCAGCACCGCGAGCGGTCCCGCCGGGAAGCGCGCGGCCGCGGCCTGCTCCCAGTCAGCCGGCCCCGCCTCGGCAGCCGGCTTCTTCACCGCCGCCTTCCGGGACCGCGACGGCACACCGGCGGGCCGGGACGAAGGCCCGCGCCGAACCGCAGCGGGCACGAGGGCTGCGGGGGCGGCCTGGCGGGGCGCAGCGACCGAAGCGACCGGGGCCGGCGACTCGGCGGGCGCGGCCGGGGCAGGCTGCTCCGCGACCGGGACGGCGGCCGCCGCCGGCTGCCCGGCCAAAGCGGGCGCGCACCAGCCGCCCATGTGGACCGGACGGCCCTGCGACCGGTACGGCGTGGGCCGGCCGCACCGCACACACGGCGCCGGCGCGGCGGCGACCAGTTCCCCGGCCGCCGTACGGTCCAGCTCCAGCACCACGTCGCCGGCCACCTGCGACTGAGTCTGTGCCAAGGCGTTGGCCGAAGAGGGCGAGCCGATCGCGGGGGCCAGTGCGGTCGGCCGCTGCGGGGCCGCGGGCACGGGGTTGAGCTGGGTGGCGATGCCTTCCAGCAGGCGCGCGTACGCCGCGCGGGCCTCGCCCTGCGGATCGCGCCGGCCCGATTCGTAGGCGGTGAAGGTGCTCGTGCTGATCCCGAGGGCCTTCGCGGTCTCGGCCTTGGTCAGCCCGTACTCGGTACGCAGGCGCTCGCGTTCGGCTGGGTCGGGCAGCGGGGCGGCGCGGCGCGGGCCGGCGCCGAGCAGCGCGTCGATCGCGTCGGGGGTGTCCGTCATCGCTCTCTCCTTCGCGTGGGAGGGGGGTGTCAGCGCACGCCCTGGCGGATTTCTTCGAGGCGGGTCATCAGGCGCTGGTAGCGCTGGGAGGCGGCCTGCGGGGTCTTGAGGCCCTGTTCGTCGGCGATCTGGCGCCAGTCGAGGCCGCGGCGGCGGGCTTCGATGATCACCTGGCACTCGAGGTGGTCCAGCTGGAAGCGGAGCTCCTCGAACACGGCGAGGGCCGCGGCCAGTTCGTCGTCGCCCACGCCGTCGTTCTCGCCGTTGGGGCGGGTGCTCGCGTCCATCAGCTTGCTCAGTACCTGGGCGCTCTCCCACAGACGTTTCGCGGGCGCCCAGATCGGCTGCTCCTCCCGCAGGTCCGGGCGGGCCTTCAGGCCGGCCAGGCGCTCGTGGGCGGTCGCGTACCGCTGGGCGGAGGAAGTCGATTCGACTGTCATGACAGCATGCTAACGTTGACTCAACGAATAAACAACTTGTTGGTTCATTGATTGGAGGGGTTGTGGGCGAGGGGGACGTGGTGCCGGTGCCGCTGCCGGAGGCCGAGCACCGCAAGGCACTGAAGGGGTTGATCCTGCCCGCGTGGACCACCCCCGCTGTCCCACAGGAGCAGCCGGTCGTGGTCGTCGTCGGCGGCCCGCCAGGATCCGGGAAGACCGAGATCGCCGACCTCGTGCAGGCCTCCCTGGCCGGACGTGGGGGCGCTGTGCGCGTCGGCAGCGACCTGTACAAGCCCGTCCACCCCGCCTACGCCGACCTGCTCGCCGACAACGTGCGCACCGCCGGAGTGAAGATCCGCCCCGATGTGCGGGGCTGGCAGGCCGGCGTCGAGGCGCATGTCCGCGACCGGCGCCTGGACGCCGTGGTCGAGAGCGCACTGGCCGACCCGCAGCAGGCACGCGCCGACGCCCAGGCCTACCGGGCCTCCGGGCACCGCATCGAGGTCGTCGTGCTGGCCACGGCACTGGCGTGGAGTCAGCTCGGCGTGCTGGACCGCTTCCTCGGCAACGGTGACGGAGCCGGACGCTACGTGTCGTGGAGCAACCACGACACCTGCGCCCGCCAGCTGAGCCACACCCTGGACGTGCTGGAGGCCGAACACCTGGTGGACCGCATCACCGTGGTGCGCCGCGGAATGCAGTTCCTCTACGGCAACGAGCTCGTCGACGGGACGTGGGTGCGGCCGCCGGGCGCAGCACGGGCGGTGGAGGCCGAGCGGGCCAGATGGTGGAGCGCCGTCGAGACCGCGTCCTTCCGCCGGTCGCTTGCCCGCGCCGGGCGAGAGCTCGTACGGGCGGAGACCCGGCTGCCCGCCGACCGCGTGCTGGCCGTGGCGCGGGACGCGGAGCGGGCCGCCGCGCTGGCCGAGCCGGTACGACGAATCGCCCAGCCGATCGCGGATCCGCCCGGCGTCGACTACCACCGGCTGTCCGCCGACGAACACGAGTGGACCTTCCAGAACCTGATCGTCCCAAGCCTCGGGCCGATCGTGGCGCAGGAGCACCCCGTCGCCGTGTACGTCATGGGGGCGCCCGGAGCAGGCAAGACCCTGGCGGCACGCCTGGTCCACCGAGCGATGCGCGCCCGTCAGCCGGTGGGCATCACCGGCGGGATCTTCAAAACGGCCCACCCCGACTACTTCCGGCTGCTGCGCGAACACCCCCGCACCGCCTCTGCCCGCATCCGCACGGACTACAAGGCGTGGCAGGCCCGGGCCGAGGCCTACGTGCGAGAGCGGCGCGCGGACGCCGTGATCGAGATCGCCCCCGGCAGCGCGGCCGAATTCACCGACGGCGCCGCCGCATGGCGCCGGGCCGGGTACCGCATCGAGCTTGTGGTGCTGGACGTGCGCGCGGCCGACAGCCGCCAGGGCACCGCCCTGCGCTACGCCGAGGTCAGCCGGGGCGGCACCCGTGGGGGACGGTTCACCACCGCCGCCGGACACGACCGCTGCCTGGCCGCGCTGCTGGAGTGCGTCCAGGCCGTCGAGGAGCAGCACCTGGTGGACCACATCACCGTGATCCGCCGCGACAACACCGCCGTCTTCCGCAACGTGCTCGACCCCGACGGCCGGTGGACCGGCCCGGCCCGCGCCACCCAGGCGGTCGTCGCAGGACAGCAGCGGCGCTACAGCGAGCAGGAGGCCCGCCAGTTCCTCGCCCGCCAGCACCAGCTGCGCGAGGCGCTGCCGCAGTACCGGCGAGAGGTCGACGCGATCACCCGCCTCTCCTGGCCGCTGCTGCCGCCCGCTCTCCAGCCCGGCCGCCTCGCCGTGGTCCCGCAGCCGCTCGCCCTTCCGGCACGACCCACCGACTACGGCCCGGCAATGTCCCTGAGCTTGGCGTCGTAGGCGGCCGCCGCCTGGTCGATCTCCTGCGCGGTCGCGAGCCGCAACCGGCGCAGGTCCTCCATGCACGCGCCGTACCCGGCCACCAACTGGTCGATCCGCTGCCGGTCGGGGGCCGACCGCCCGCGCTCGACGCGAATCTGCTCGGCGTACCAGGCCGCGATCTCCTTGATCTTCTCTGTGACCCCCTCGTAGGCGTCGTCGTCGCCGGCGTCATCCGGCGTGCCGGGACCGGCGACGCCGGTGTGGTCGGGGATGTCAGGGTCGTGCACGGGGACCGCCTCGTTCTTGAAAATGCGCAGGCCATGGTGGACTGACAGGTCGGAGCCTACGGCCGTCGGCCGCATCCGCCGGCCACGGGCCGCCGCAGCCCGGGAGGGCGTAGGTTGATGCCTGGTCAGATCGGGTGCGGAGGGGGAGTCGTCGGTGGCGAGGGATCTGCGGGCGCTGTTCGGCTCGAACGAGCGGCTGGGTGCGCAGGAGGCGTTCACCAACCGCCAGGCGCAGTGGAGTGCCGTCGCGGCCGCCCTCACCGAGCACCTGGCCCACGTGAGCGCTGCGGGCTTCGACGTCCAGGACCTGGAGGCCCCCAGGCGCAACGTCATCGTCTTCCACGGGGTCGGCGGCATCGGCAAGACCACGCTCTCCCGCAAGGTGGAATCCGCGATCGCCGACGCCGGCCGACGCCCCGCCCAGTGGGGTGCACCGTCGTGGCCCGACAGCGCCCGTCTCCTGCCGGTGCGCATCGACCTGGCGCGCTCCGCCGGCACCGACTTCGAGCAGCTCGTGCTCACCCTGCGCCTGGCACTCGCCCGGCACGTCGGCCGCGGCCTGCCCGCCTTCGACATCGCGCTGCGCCGCTACTGGGACGCCGTCCACCCCGGCGAGCCGCTGGAGGAGTACCTGCGCCGCCGCGGGCTGGCCGCCATGGCGGGCGAGGCCCTGCCCGGCCAGATCAAGGACGCCGTCGGCGAGGCCGCCCAGCAGCTCGCGCTGCCCGGCGTTGTCGCCTCCGCCGCCGGACAGGTCGCCGCCGCCCTGGTCACCGCCCTGCGCCAGCGCCACGAGAAGGCCCGCGCGCTCGCCGGCTGCGCGCGCCTGGCGGACCTGCTGGAAGCCGAACCCGACCTCGAGACCTTCTCCTTCTACCCGCACCTGCTGGCGTGGGAGATCGCCCGCCTGCCCGCGAAGAAGGCGGCGGTGCCGGTGGTGCTGCTGGACGGCTTCGAGGACACCGGCGACCGCACCCACCGCGATCTGGAGCGCCTGGTCCAGCGCGTCGTGTGGCTCATGCCGAACGCGTTCTTCGTCATCACCGGCCGCTCCCGCCTGCAATGGGCCGATCCGGCGCTGCAGGGCCAGCTCGACTACACCGGCCCCACCGCCTGGCCCGACCTCGCACCCGCCTCCAGCCCGCTCGTGCCCGCCGCCCGCACCGGCACAGCCGGACAGGCCGGCCCACGGCAGCTGCTGATCGGCGACTTCTCCGGCGAGGACTGCGAGGACTACCTCGCCCACCGCCTCACCACCGACGACGACCAGCCCCTCATCCCCGCCGACATCCGAACCGTCATCGCCCGCCGCTCCCACGGCCTGCCGCTCTACCTCGACCTCGCCGCGCTGCGCTTCGTGGAGATCCGCCGCACCCGCGCCCCGATCGCCGATGACTTCGAGGCCGACTTCAGCGCCCTGGTCGCCCGCACCCTCCAGGACCTCACCGCCGACGAGCGGCACGTGCTGCGCGCTACCGCCCTGCTCGACGCCTTCGACGTCCCGCTCGCCACCGCCGCGGCCGGCATGAGCCACGACGCGCCCGCCCTGCGCCTGGTGGAGCGGCCCCTCGTGTACGAGGACCCGGCGGCGCTGTGGCCCTACCACCTCCACGCCCTGGTCCGCTCCACCCTGCGCGGCGCCGACGACCGCACCGACGACCGCTGGTCCGAACAGGACTGGCAGCGCGCCGCCGACCGCGCCCACACCGCCCTCGGCCACCAGTGGACCACCGCTTCCGCGGGAGACCGCACGCTGCTGGTCGGCTGCCTGCGCCAAGGGCTGCGCCTGGCCCGCGACCACCGCCTCGGCCTCGGCTGGCTCGCTGACGCCGCCTGGGCCTACGTCGCCGACTCCATCTGGGAGCCCCTCGCCCCGCCCGCCCCTGACATCCCGGCCACCCAGGCCGGACAGGCCGCCGCGGGCGGGCCGGCCGGTACTGCCGCGCTGGACACCCCGGCCGACGCCCTGGTGGAGACCCTCAGCGCGCTCGCCGCCCGCCAGCGCGAGCACCGCACCCACACCGCCGACCGCCTCACCCGCGTCATCGACAGCCGCCTGCTGCCCGAAGACCTGACCGACATGGCCCTCTACTACCGGGCCAAAGCCCACCGCGACCTCGGCCGCGGCGCAGCCTCACGCCACGGCATGCAGCAGGTCGCCGCCGGCACCACCCGCCTCGCCCCCGCCGCCCGCCGCGGCCTCGTCCACCTCGCCCGCCTGGACGGCGACTTCCCCACCGCCCACCAGGCCGCCCAGACCCTCGGCTGGGCCGGACGCCAGCACCGCGTTCTCGGCGACCTCGCCTGGATCCACGCCCAGATGGACCAAGCCGCCGCCCACTACCAGGCCGCCCGCGCCGACGCCGAACAGCACGCCGTCGCGGGCGAAACCGCCACCAGCCAGGCCCAGCTCGCCTTCGTCCGCGCCTTCACCGACCCCGAAGCCGCCGACGACGATCTCGACCTCGCCACCCAGCTCCTCGCCGGCCTCGACCTGCGTGCCACCACCCTCACCACCCGCATCGCCGCCCTCGTCCGCGACGCCGGCACCGGCGGCGAGGAGTTCCTCGAGCGCGCCGCCGTCCTCGACGCCCAGGTCCGCGCCTCCGGCGTACGCGCCGCCCGCACCACCCTCGCCCTCGCCGTGTGCTTCCACCACGCCGTCCTCAACGACGACAACGCACTCGACACCGCGATCCGCGACCTCGACCAGCTCACCCGCGACCGCGACCACGCCTACTACACCGACATCGCTCACTTCATGGCCGGCCGCCCCCTGCAGCACCCCTCCCCCGCCCAATGGCTCGACGGGCCAGACGCCGTCCGTGGTCGCTGGCGCACGCTCGTCATCGCCAGGCAGGACCGCCTGCGTTCTGCCGACCGTTAGCAGGCGAGGAAATCAGGGAAGGTCCAACGAAGGCGGGGCCGCTGTCACCGGGCCGGATGACCTGAGCGTGCCGGTGGCCGGCGGCGCCGGCACGAGCTCCTACGGTTCCCGTGTGACCACCACCATCAGGCTCGTCCCCATCGCGATGAGCTGCACTGACATTCCCCTCGTAGCGTGGAGTCGTGACCAGAGGGGAAGTTGAGGGTCATGGCGGGGAAGAGGCGCTCGTACGACGCGGAGTTCCGCGCGGG
>NZ_JBIDAK010000055.1:13465-28344 GCF_043202455.1 Kitasatospora sp. NPDC048194 | reverse complement strand
GCTCTTCGGTCGTCACAACCCGAATGCTGGACACCCTCCCTGCATGCCCGGAGCAGAACCGGCAAACCCAGCCGACTTCGGAACTACTCGTCTAGGCCGTGTACGTGTACGTCACCGGCGCGCTGGTGCCGCCCGCCGTGGTGACGGTGACGCCGACCGGCCCCGGCTGGGCGGCCGCGGGCGCGTACGCGGTGCAGAAGGACGGCCCGCACGAGACGTGCGCGGCCGGAACCCCGCCGAACGCCACCGTCCCGTACGTCAGGTTGCTGCCCTGGACGTACACCCTCGTCCCGCCCGCGACCGGCCCGCCGGCGGCCGTCAGGGCGCTGACCACCGGTGCGGCCGGCGCCGGCGGCGGGGCGCCGGTGTAGTCGAAGGCGGCCGGCGCCGTGGCCGTGCCGCCCGGGGTCACCACGCTGACCGGCGCACTGCCGGAGCCGCCCGATGTCGTCACCGTGCAGGCGGTGTCGGTGCAGCTGCCCGCCGCCGGGACACCGCCGACCAGCACCATGCCGTGGGCCAGGTCGGTGCCGCGCACGGTCAGCGCGGTGCCGCCCGCGCCCGGTCCGGTGGTGGTGCCCAGGGCGGCCACGGCCGGCGCGCCCTGGACGGTCGGGGGCTGCGGGCCGGTGCCGAGGAGGTAGGTCGACACGTGGCCGGTCGGGTCGGTGTCGTTCGGGTTGCCGACCGTCACCGTGATCGGCCCGGTCGCGGGCGCCGTCCCGTTGGTCGCCAGGTAGACCTTCATGAAGTTGCTGCTGCCCGGCGTGCGGGTGGCGGTGAACACCGCCTCCAGGTGCCGGCCGTCCGGCGAGACGGTCTCGGTGAAGGTGTAGTCGTACGGGGTGTTGTAGAACAGCGCCCCGCTCGTGGTGACCCCGGGCGGGAGGTCGACCGTGAGGTGGGTCGGGCCGGTGAGGTCGGCGGTGCCCGCCGAGGTCCAGGTCACCCCCATGTTGGTGGAGTCGTGGGCGAAGACCGGGTAGTTGCCGGCCTGGGAGACCGTCACGTGCTGCGCTGAGGGGGCGGGTGCGGTGGCCGGCGCGGCCGTGGCGATGACCGGCGCGGCCGTGGCGACGGCGGCTCCGGTGCTGAGGACGGTCACGGACAGCGCGGCGGCGAGGCCCGCCTTGGCCAGTCGGGTGATCATGGGTCCATCGTCACCGAACCGGCGCGCCGCCCTCACGGTTTTGTCGAATGCCGGTTCGGGAATGGCGGAATTCCTTCGGACCGCCGTTCCGGAATCGCCCGCGCACCCGTTTCCCACCTGCCGCTGCGCCCACCGGTAAGGTCCGTTTCGGTCGATGTCGGTGCGAACCTCTAATCTTGTCCACCGTGACCGCCATCGCTGACCCGCCCGAGCACGGCCTTCGGCCGCCCGCCGCCTCCGTGCGGCCCGCGCCCGGCCCCGCCGCCGACGAGGGCCTGGCCCGCCGGCTCAAGGCGCTGGCCTGCACCGCCCCGCTGCACGACCTGGACAACCGCAAGGTGAACCTGGCCGGCGAGTACGGCGGCTACGCGATGGCCGAGGTCGGCCTCGCCGCGATCGACCTGGTCACCCTCAACATGGACTTCGACACCGGGGCCGACCGCGACACGGTGCTCGCCCGGCTGCTGCCCCGGGTCGCCGCCCAGGCGCCGACCCGCCACTCCGCCGAGCACGAGCGGGTCGCCCGCTGGGTGCTGGAGTCGCTGATCAACGTCGGCAGCGTGGACCGCGGCTTCCGCGCCGTCTACGGCACCTTCGGCGCGGACGGCACGTACGTCCGGCGCGACTACGACTTCAAGCTGATCGAGGAGGTCCCCGGCCCCGACGGTGGCGTCTACCTGCGCACCACCGACGAGGCCGTCAACGTCCTGGTCGGCGCGCTGGACACCGACGTCACCTCGGCCCAGATCGCCGCCGAGGTCAAGCTCGAGGTGCTGATCCGCCGCGGCCGCCTGGCCGACGCCCAACTCGCCGCCGAGCAGGCCCGCTACCGCACCGTCCAGTACGCCGAGACGCTGCGCCGCGCACTCGACGCCACCCGCCGCAACGTCCGCGCGGTCGACTGGATGCGGGCGATCCCCGACCTCATCGACGAGGCGCTGGACCACATCGCCGACCGCTACCGGCACGAGAACGCGATTCTCACCAACATCCGCAAGGCCCGCGACGAGGCCGAGGATCCGGAGCACAAGCGCCGCGCCGCCGAGCTGGTCGACATCGTCAAGGACTGCATCCGCCGCCACACCCAGCTGCAGACCCGCCTGCTGGAGGCCGGCCCGCTGTTCCGCGCCGAGCAGGACCGCCAGGCCTTCGCCGCCCCCGGCGCCCGCAGCGGCATCGACCTGTACGGGCAGCTGCTCGCCCCCGTGCTGAGGCTGCCGATAGAGCAGGCCGTCCGCCCCACCGACGCCTTCTTCGCCCGCGGCGCCGGCCTGCGCACGCCCGTCGCCGTCCGGGTCACCGACCTGGTCGACCTGCTGCTCACCCCGCCGGTCGAACGCGAACACCTCGGCGCCGAACTGCCCGACCCGGACCTGGTCGCCACCCCGGACGACAGCCGCTTCTCCGAAGCCCAGCTGGAATCCGCCCTGGAGCTGCTCGACCTGCCCCCGGACGCCCCCCGCCGGCTCTCCGGCCTGCTCGCCGACGCCCGTCGGCGGGACCCCGAACTCCCCTACCTGGTCGCACTCCTCGCCGTGCACGCGGCCAGCCCGCCGGTCGGCACCGCCTACCGCCAGGGAGAGGAGCGGCTGCTGTTCGCGGTGGACGACGGCACCCCGCTGCGCGACCCGGAGTTCGGCGGCGCCGACCTCATCGTCGGCAGCGCCCTGCTCGACGCGGCCGGCATGGCCGCCGACCGCAAGGACGCCGGCTGACCAGCCGGACCGCCGACGGCACCGCCCACCCCGGGCGTCCCCGGCACCCCAGGCACCGACCCCCGCAACCGACCTCCCAGGCACCGACGTTGACGCACCGCCAGAGCACCCCCGACAGCAGCAGCCCCGAGGAGCACCGCCCGTGACGACCCCCCACGACACGTCCTGGGCGCCCGAGACCGAACCCGCGGCCCCCGCGCCGATCACCCCGGCCGACGTCGCCGACGCCGCCCGGCTGGTCTCCTTCGGCCTCCAGGCCAAGCTGCTCCCCGCCCGCGACGCCGAGTACGCCGAACTCGTCCGCCGCCACCGCGAGGACCCGCCGTTCGCCCGCCTCGCCGACGCCATCGCCACCGGCATGGGCCTGGTCGTCCTGGAGGTCTCGCCGCGCGCCGGCATGGCCGTCGCCGCCGCCGAGGACTCGCTGTTCGCCGTCCGGATGGGCGACTACTCGCGCCGCGCCGCCTCCGAGACCACCGACCGCTTCCTGCACGGCCTGGCCCACCTCGCCGTCGCCGCGATGGCCTTCCCCCGCCCCGAGGACCTCGCCGACGACGGCTACCTCGGCCGGATCACCGTCAACGGCGTCGACTCCTTCGTCCGCCAGGCCTGCCGCCGCCTCGAGGAACAGGCCGACGCCGAGGGCGCCAACACCGACCCGGCCTCCGACGCCCCCGGCCTGGAGGCCGCCTGGCGGGTCTGGGCCCGGCGCACCGCCACCGGCGCCACCAAGGACGCCCGCCGCCTCTCCGGCTCCACCATCGGCATCGTCGCCAAGGCCGTCATGTTCCTGGTCGACTCCGGCTTCCTGCAGAAGGTCTCCGACGACTCCGGCGGCACCTACCGCACCACCGCCCGCTACCAGCTCCAGGTCCGCGACCTGGCCGGCAGCGCGGCCATGGCCGAACTGCTCGACCTCGGCATCGTCCCGGTCTCCGACGGCACCGCCAGCCTGCTGCCGCCGGACACCACCGACGAGCTGGTCGCCGACGCCGGCCTGCCGTTCCACTCGCTCTGACCGTTCCGACACTCCCACAGACCGCACGGAGAACCGCCGCACATGTACGAGCTCAACCGGGTCCGCCTCTACTCGATCGGACCGGCCGGCGCCCGATACGCCGACACGGTGCTCGACCTGCGCGGCGTCGGCGAGCCCGTCGCCGACCCCGCCCCGCAGCAGATCGGGCTGTTCGGCGAGGACACCGACGGCCCGATCCGCCGCCCGGCCCCGGCCGGCGTGCTCTTCCTGGAGAACGGCGGCGGCAAGTCCGTCCTGCTCAAGCTGATCTTCTCGGTGATGCTGCCCGGTCACCGCAACACCCTCGGCGGCGCCAGCTCCGGCGTGCTGCGCAAGTTTCTGCTCGCCGACGACTGCGGCCACGTCGCCCTGGAGTGGCAGCACACCGTCACCGGCGAGCTGATCGTCGTCGGCAAGGTCAGCGAGTGGCGCGGCCGGCAGATCTCCTCCGACCCCCGCAAGTTCGCCGAGACCTGGTACTCCTTCCGCCCCGGGCCCGGGCTCACCCTCGACTCGCTGCCGGTCGCCGAACGGGTCAGCCTGGCCGGCGACCAGAAGGCCCGCGGCCGCCGCCGCACCATGAAGGGCTTCCGCGACGCCCTCACCGAGGCCGGCAAGGCCCACCCCTACCTCGACCTGGTCTTCGAGGACGGCCACGACCGCTGGACGGAGCACCTCGGCGAGCTCGGCCTCGATCCCGAACTCTTCCGCTACCAGCGCGAGATGAACGCCGACGAGGGTGAGGCGGCCGGCCTGTTCGCGGTCAAGCACGACAGCGACTTCACCGACCTGCTGCTGCGCGCCGTCACCGACACCCGGGACACCGACGGCCTCGCCGACCTGGTGCACGGCTTCGCCGCCAAGCTCGGCCGGCGCGCCGAACTCACCGCCGAACGCGACTTCACCGCCGGCTCGCTCGACCTGCTCGAGCGCATCGTCGAGGCCACCGCCGCCCGCGAGACCGTCCGCGAGGCCCACCGCACCGCCGAGCGCCGCACCCGCCGGCTCGCCCACGCCCTCACCTCCCGCGCCGCCGCCGAACGCGACCGCGCCCAGGACCTCGCCATCGAGGTGGCCGCCGCCGCGAGCGCCGTCACCGCCGCCGAGGCCGACCGCACCCGGCACGGCCTGATCGCCGACGAACTCGCCCACCGGCACGCCACCCTGAGCCTCGCCGCGGCGACCGCCGAGGCCGCCGCACTGCGCCGCGAACTCATCGACGCCCGCACCCTGCACTCCGCCTGGCAGGCCGCCGAGGCCGTGCTGCGCCAACGCGCCGCCGCGGACCGGGTGGCCAGGGTCGCCGCCGCCATCCGCGAGGCCGAGCTGGACGCCGCCCCCGCGCTCGCCGCCCGGGCCGCCGCCGCCACCGCCCTCGCCCGCGCCCTGGAGGCCGCCGCCGCGGCCGCCGAGTCCCGCGCCGACACCGAGGAGCAACGCGCCGGCGAACTCCAGGAGGACGGCGCCAAGGCGCAGTCCGAGGCCACCGAGGCCGCCACCGCCGCCCAGAAGGCCCGCAGCGAGGCCGAACACCTGCGCCAGCGCCTCGCCGAGGTCGAGCAGGAGACCGCCGCCGCCGTCGAGGCCGGCTTCATCGACGCCGACGGCGACGTCGACCCGGCCCGCGCCGCCCTGCACGCCGCCGACGTCGAGAAGGCCGCCGCCGCGGCCCTCGCCCAGGCGCGCGCCGCCGCCGAGGCCTCCGCCGCCCGGCTGCGCGAGGCCGCCGCCGCCACCTCGCGCGCCGAACTCGCCGCCGAGCGGGCCGGCGACGCCCGCAAGGCAGCCGCCCGGGCCCTGGCCGCCGAACAGCGCACCGCCGCGCTGCTCGCCACCGAGCAGCGGCTCGCCGACCTGCTCTCCCTGACCCCCGCACCCACGGACTGGAGCGAGGACGGGTCGGGCGCCGAGGAGGACGCCGGCTTCCTCACCCCCGCCGTCCTCGACCGCAACGCCGAGTACCTGCGCGAACTCCTCGACGAGGCCATCGCCACCGCCGAGCGCACCCTGTTCGACCTGCGCACCGCCGCCGCCGACGACGCCCGCATCCTCGCCGCCCTCGGCGACGGCGGTCTGCTGCCGCCCGGCCCCGACGTGCTGGCCACCGTCGAGTACCTGGCCGAGCACGGCATCCCCGCCCTGCCCGGCTGGCGCTACCTGGCCCAGTCCGTGGACCCGGCGGACCACGAGGCGATCCTCGCCGCCCGCCCCGAACTGGTCGACGGCGTGGTCGTCACCGACCCGGCCTCGCTGGAGCGGGCCCGCGAGACCCTCCAGGCAGCCGCGCTGCTGCCCCGCTCCACGGTCGCCGTCGGTGCCGCCGCCTCGCTGGTCGCCCCGATCACCGACGAGCCCGCCTTCTTCCTGGTGCCGCCGAACCCGGCCATGCACGACGAGTCCGCCGCCGACGGCGAGCGGCGCGAACTGCGCGCCCGGGCCGGCGCCCGCGAGGAGCACATCCGCGAACTCGCCGGCCGCCTCGGCGCCGACCGTGCCCTCGCCGCCCGCCTCGCCTCCTGGCACGCCAGCTGCCCGCCCGGCACGCTCGCCGAACTCGCCGCCGCCGCCGAGGCCGCCCGCGAGCACGCCGAACAGGCCGCCGCCGCCCTGGCCACCCTGCGCGCCGAGCACGACGAGGCCGAGACGGACCACGCCACCGCCGCCGCCGCCCACGAGGAGCACCGCGAGGCCGCCCAGCGCGCCCGCCGCCGCGCCGACGCCCTCTCCGGCCTCGCCTTCCGCCTGCGCGAACGCGCCAACTGGAGCCGCCGACAGCGCGAGCTGGCCGAGGACGCCGCCGAGTGCGACCGCCGCCAGGCCGTCTGCGCCGAACGCGCCCGCACCTGCGACGAGGACCGCCGCGCCGCCCAGCGCGCCGCCGACGACGCCCGCCGCACCGCCCGCGCCCTGCGCGCCGAGCGCGCCGAGATCTCCGCCGCCGAGCAGACCGACGAACCCGTCGGGCCGACCGCCCCGGTCTCCCTGCCCGCCCTGCGCGAGGCCTACCGGGCCGCCTCCCAGCTGTACGAGAAGGTCGGCGTCGGCGCGGACCTGCGCGCCGAACAGGCCCGCGCCGAGGGCGACGAGGCCGCCGCCGCGGCCGAGCTCGACCGCCTCACCAACAAGGTCCGCACCCGGGCCGAGGAACTCCTCGGCAGCCCCGACGGCGCCGACGGCCCCGCCCGCCAGGCCGCCGCCGCCCGCGCCGAGGAGCTGGTCGCCACCATCGAGGCCCGTTCCGCCGCCGCCAGCGAGCAGCTCGGCCGGCTCCGCGGCGAGGTGGAGCGCTCTGCCCCGGCCGACGGCGAGGCGCACACGGAGCTGCCCGAGGAGCTCGTCCCCACCGACCCCGAGCACGCCCAGACCCTGCTGCGCGCCGCGACCAGCCGCCTGGCCGAGTGCCGCGAGGCCGTGGACGCCGCCCGTACCGTCCACGCCGACCTCCAGCGCACCTTCGACGCCGCCCAGTCCGCCGCCGCCGGCTTCGACGAGCTGGCCGGTCAGCTGCGCGACGGCCTGCGCGACCACCAGGACGACCCGGACGAGCCCGCCGAGCCGTACCTCGGCTCCCTCGCCGAGGCGCGGAACGCCTGCACCGAGGCCCGCCGCAGCCTGCGCACCGCCGTCGGTGAGCTGTCCTCCGCCGAACTCGCCGTCCGCGACGCCTCCGACGCGCTCGTCCGGCACGCCAACGCCGCCCGCTACGAGGCCGTCCGCACCCCGGCCCGCCAGCAGATCCGCGAACTGCCCGCCTCCGCGCTGCCCGAGCACGCCGCCGCCTGGGCCGCCGCCTTCGCCCCCCGGCTGCGGGTGCTCACCGACGAACTCGCCCAGCTGGAGCGCAACCGCGGCTCGATCGTGGACCGGCTGCGCGGCCTGGTCGAGTCCTCGCTCACCACCCTGCGCGCCGCCCAGCGGCTCTCCCGGCTGCCCGAGGGCCTGGGGGAGTGGTCCGGCCAGGAGTTCCTGCGGATCCGCTTCGAGGACCCCGACCACGCCACCCTGGTCGAGCGCCTCGGCGAGGTCATCGACGAGGCCACCCGGGCCGCCGTCAAGAAGAACAGCGACCTGCGCCGCGACGGCATGTCCCTGCTGCTGCGCGGCGTCGCCGCCGCGATCGGCCCCAAGGGCGTCAGCGTCGAGATCCTCAAGCCGGACGCGGTGCTGCGCGCCGAGCGGGTCGGCGTCGGCCAGATGTCCGACGTGTTCTCCGGCGGCCAGCTGCTCACCGCGGCCATCGCGCTCTACTGCACGATGGCCGCGCTCCGCGCCAACGACCGGGGCCAGTCGCAGCTGCGGCACGCCGGCACGCTGTTCCTGGACAACCCGATCGGCCGCGCCAACGCCACCTACCTGCTGGAGCTCCAGCGCGCGGTGGCCGACGCGCTCGGCGTCCAGCTCATCTACACCACCGGCCTGTTCGACACCACCGCGCTCGCCGAGTTCCCGCTGGTGATCCGCCTGCGCAACGACGCCGACCTGCGGGCCGGGCTCAAGTACATCTCGGTGGAGGAGCACCTGCGCCCCGGACTGCCGGCCCAGCAGGACCCGGACGGCCCGACCATCCACGGTGAGATCACTGCCACAAGGATGTTCAAGCGCCCGGCGGAGGTTCCCACGCAGGCGTGAACTCACTAGCGTGATCGGCATGCTGACGATCGCGCACCTGAGTGACATCCACCTCGGCCAGGACCACCGCCGGGACCGCGGCGAGCGGGCCCGGCGGCGGGCCGAGCAGGTGATGGCGTACCTCGACGCCCTGCCCGGCCCACTGGACGCGGTGCTGGTGACCGGCGACCTCGCCGACCACGGCCTGGCCGCCGAGTACGAGCAGGTGGCCGAGGTGCTGGCCTCCCGGCACCCGGTGCTCACCTGCCCCGGCAACCACGACGCCCGGGAGCCCTACCGGCAGGTGCTGCTCGGCGGGGCACCGGGCGAGGAGGGCCCGATCAACCGGCTCCACCAGTTCCCCGGCGCCGACGTCCTGATGCTCGACTCGTCCGTCCCCGGGCAGGACGACGGCCTGCTGGACGGGGGGACGCTGGACTGGCTGGACACCCGCCTCGCCGCCGGACGGGCCGACCTGCCGGCCCTGATCGCCTTCCACCACCCGCCGGCGGAACTGCACCTGCCGATGGTCGACGGGATCCGCCAGTTCGGCGAGGCGGACCTCGCCGGGGTGCTGCGGCGCCACCCCCGGGTGGCCGCCCTCCTGTGCGGCCACTCCCACACGGCCGCCGCGACCACCTTCGCCGGCCTGCCGCTGCTGGTCGCGCCCGGCGTGGTGTCCACCGTCACGCTGCCCTGCGAGGGCGGCTCCGGCATCTCCTTCGACCACCCGCCGATGCTCGCCTTCCACGTCCTGGACGGATCCGGCCGGATCACCACCCACTACCGGGCCGTCCCGGCCTAGAGCCCGTCCTCACCCGGCTCCCGGTCCCCGGTCCCCGGCCTCCGGTGTCAGGGCCGCGGGGCCGGTATCCGCGGTCGTGGCTGGGGCGGCTGGTACGCCGGCCGGTGCGACTGGTGCGGCTGCTGGTAGACCGAGCCGTCGGCCCGGGGGAACGGCCGGGCCGCCAGGGGTTCCGAGGGCGGCCGACCGCCCGTCGTCGGGTGGGCGGAGCCCGGCACCCGGGCCCGCTGCGCGGCGATCTGGCGGGAGATCAGGATCTCCAGCAGGCACCACATGGTCCCGAACACCCCGAGGCCCATGGCCATCAGCGCCGGCACCAGCATCCCACTGCCCGCGTACGAGGCCAGCGTCGCGACGACCACGCCGACCAGTGTGAAGGCGAGCGAGAGCACCGCCCGGACGGCGGCGGCGCGCACCTCGTCGGGAAGGCGGCGACGGCGGCGTGGCACGGACATCGAGCGACCCCCAGGCGCGGATCCGGCGGCGGGCACGGGACGGGCGCGCGCGGCGTGCGCCCCAACGGTTCACTCTGCCCCACCGGTCCGCGAGTATGCGTCCGAACCCACCGAACTGCCCGCAAACCGTCTCATCCGGACAGGAGTGGCCGGCGGGTCAGCCCAGCTGCTGGTCGAGCTCCTCCAGCGCGCCCGTCACGATCGTCCGCATCGCCGACTCGGCGTGGGCGGCGTCGCCCGAGCAGATCGCGTCCGCGACCTCGCGGTGCAACCGGATCGCGTACGGCTCCGGCTGATGGGGCATCAGATGGTACTCCGTCCGCCCGGTGAGCACTGCCCCCACGGTGTCCCCGAGGTGGGCGAACATCTCGTTGCCGGAGGCGCGCAGCACCAGCGAGTGGAAGGCGATGTCGTGTCCGAGGAAGGTGGTGAGGTCCGCCGCCCGTGCGGAGACGGTCAACTCCACGGCCAGTGCGCTGAGTTCGCGCCGATCGTCGTCGGTCGCGTGGACGGCGGCGAGCGCGGCCGCAGCGGGCTCGACGGCCACCCGCAGCGAGCCGAGCGAGCGCAGCTGGGCCGGGCGGTCGGATCCGGCCAGCCGCCACCGGATCACCATCGGGTCGAAGACGTCCCAGAGCGACTTCGGCTGCACGGTGATCCCGACCCGTCGCCGGGAGGCCACCAGCCGCATCCCCTCCAGGACCCGCACCGCCTCCCGGACCACCGTCCGGGAGACACCGAACCGCTCTTCGAGATCCTCCCCGCGCAGCACCGCGCCCTCGGGGATCTCCCCGGACGCGATCGCCGGCCCGAGTTCGTCAAGCACCCGACCGGGCAGCCCCTGGATCTCCATCCGCTCAGGGTAGACGCCGAGCGGCCGCGACCCGACCCCGGCCTGCGGTCCCGGCGGGCCGGGGAGTAAAAGTATGACGATTTGGTTTCCACCTCTTGAATACGTCATATCTTTGAAGCGATAGTGGCGGCCTGCAACGAAGGAGCACCACCCATGGCTCTCAGCGTCGAGAACCACGACCACCCGGTCGCACCCCCCGCCGTCGTGGTGATGGGCGTCTCCGGCGTCGGCAAGACGACCCTGGCCCGCCTCCTGGCCGACCGCCTCGGTCTCCCCTTCGCCGAGGCGGACGACTTCCATCCGCCGGCCAACATCGCCAAGATGTCCGCCGGTATCCCGCTGGACGACCGGGACCGCGAACCCTGGCTGCGCGCCATCGGTGCCTGGCTCGAGGAGCGCACCGCGGCCGGCACCGGCGGCGTGGTCACCTGCTCGGCGCTGAAGCACGGCTACCGCGACATCCTGCGCGCGGACGCCCCGGAGGCCTTCTTCCTGCACCTCAGCGGCGGTCACGAGCTGGTCGAGGACCGGCTCGCCCACCGCACCGACCACTTCATGCCGGTGTCGCTGCTCGGCTCCCAGTACGCCGCCCTGGAACCCCTGGGCGCGGACGAGCGCGGCGCCGTCCTGGACGTGGGCCCGTCCCCCGAAGAACTCGTCGAGAAGGCCGTGGCGCTGCTGCGGCCCGTCAATGGAGACCTCACGTGAGCGAGCGAAGCGAGCGAGCCATCAGAAGACGCGTACGGGCGCACGCCCCGGCCGCGCGAAGCGAGGCGGGCGCATGAGCACCGTCCCCACCCTCCTGGCGGCCGCCCCGCCGGCCCTGCCGCACACCGGCAGCAACACCCAGCTGCTGGTCGCGGTACTGCTCAGCATCGGTGCGATCATCCTGTTGATCACCAAGCTGAAGCTGCACCCCTTCCTCGCCCTCACGCTCGGCTCCGGGCTGCTGGCCGTCGTCGCCGGCGCCCCCTTCGACAAGCTGCTGAACAGCTTCTCCACCGGCTTCGGGGCCACCGTCACCAGCGTCGGCCTGCTGATCGGCCTGGGTGCGATGCTCGGCAAACTGCTGGCCGACTCCGGTGGCGCCAACATCATCGCGGACACCGTGCTGTCCCGGACCGGCCCCCGGGCGCTGCCGTGGGCGATGGCGCTGATCGCCGCCCTGCTCGGCCTGCCGCTGTTCTTCGAGGTCGGCGTCGTCCTGCTGATCCCGATCGTGCTGCTGGTCGCCCGCCGCGGCAACGTGCCGCTGATGCGGGTCGGCATCCCGGCGCTGGCCGGCCTGTCGGTCCTGCACGGCCTGGTCCCGCCGCACCCGGGCCCGCTGGTCGCCATCGACGCGCTGAAGGCCGACCTCGGCATCACCCTGGCGCTCGGCCTGCTGATCGCCGTCCCGACCCTGGTCATCGCCGGTCCGCTGTTCTCCCGGGTGGCCGAGCGGTGGGTGGGTCCGCTGGAGATCCCGACCGCCGTCACGCCCGAGGAGCCGGTCGAGCGCGAGCGCACGCCGTCCTTCGGCGCGGTCCTGGCGACCATCCTGCTGCCCGTGGTGCTGATGCTCGGCAAGGCCCTCGCGGACGTCGTGGTCGACGACCCGAAGGCGATGGTCCAGCGGATCCTCGACTTCGTCGGCTCCCCGCTGATCGCCCTGCTCGCCGCCACCCTGCTCGGCATGCTGACTCTCGGCAGGGCGGCCGGCTTCGACAAGGCGCGGATCTCCGACACCGTCGGCAAGGCGCTGGGCCCGATCGCGGGCATCGTCTTCATCGTCGGCGCGGGCGGTGGCTTCAAGCAGACGCTGATCGACGTCGGCGTCGGGGACATGGTGAAGCACTGGTCCGCCCAGTGGCACATCTCGGCGCTGCTGCTGGGCTGGCTGATCGCGGTGCTGATCCGGCTGGCCACCGGCTCGGCGACGGTCGCCACCATCACCGCGGCCGGCATCGTCTCCCCGCTCGCGGCGAACATGTCCTCGACCCACTCGGCCCTGCTGGTGCTCGCGGTGGGCGCCGGTTCGCTGTTCTTCTCGCACGTCAACGACGCGGGCTTCTGGCTGGTGAAGGAGTACTTCGGGATGAGCGTCGGGCAGACGCTGAAGTCCTGGTCGGTGATGGAGACGGTGATCTCGGTCGTCGCGATCGCCCTGATCCTGCCCCTGAGCCTGATCGTCTAGCGCGCGGGCGAGCCCGGAGGGGCGGCACCCGTACCGTACGGGCGCCGCCCCTCCGGCGTTCCGTCAACTCCCCAGCAAGCCCGACAGCACCGCCCCCGTCGCGGCCAGCAGCTCCCCGGCCGCCGCCCCGCCGGCCGCCGTCCGCGCCAGCAGCCCCTCGCGGGCCGCGAGGATCACCGCCGCCGCCTGTTCGGCGCCGGCGCCCGCGGGCACCAGCCCGGGCAGCGTCCGCAGCAGGACGTCCGCCAGGGCCCGCGCGACCGCCCGGTCGTGCGCGGCGACCTGCTCGGCCAGCGCCTCCGACCGGGCGGCGACCAGCCTGAACTCCAGGAACAGCAGGATCCAGCCGGTCTCGGCGGGCTCGACCCGCAGCAGGGCGTCCACCAGCCGCCGGGCCCGCTCCTGCGGCGCCAACGCCTCGCAGGCGGCCGCCAGTTCCTCCAGTTCGGCGATCCGCGCGGCCGCCTGGTCGTCGAAGAGGGCCAGCAGCAGGTCCTCCTTGCCGCTGAAGTTCGAGTAGAAGGCGCCGCGGGTGTAGCCGGCCGCGGCGCAGACGTCCTCGATGCTCGTGCGGGCGAAGCCGACGGTGAGGAACAGCTCGCTCGCCGCGGCGATCAGCCGGGCCCGGGTGTGGGCGCGGCGGCGGGGCGGTCGGGGGGTGGCGGCTTCGGCCGGGGGCGGGTTCACGGGAGAACGATACATGGTGTATTCAGTACAGGTCGTATTCAATACGGCCCGTACTGAAACCGGAGGGGACGACCACCATGAGCCGACCGAACCGCCTGCTGATCACCGGCGCCCACCTGCTCCACCCCGAGGACGGCACCCGCACCGACCGCGGCTGGCTGGAGGCCGCCGACGGCCGGATCACCGCCACCGGCACCGGACGCCCGCCCGCCGCCCCCGAGGACGCCCGGATCATCGACGCCGCCGGCGCCACCGTGCTGCCCGGCCTGATCGACGCCCACGTGCACCTGCTGGTCACCTCGCTCGACCTGCGCGACGTCGCCGACTGGAGCCCCGGCTACGCGACCGTCCGCGCGCTGGCCGAGGCCGAGCGGATGCTGCGCCGCGGCTTCACCACCGTCCGCGACGTCGGCGGCGCCGACCACGGCATGGCCCGCGCCCTCACCGAGGGCCTGGCGCTCGGGCCCCGCCTGCTGCACGGCGGCAAGGCGCTCTCCCAGACCGGCGGCCACGGCGACCTGCGCCCGCTCGGCAGCGACTCGGTGCCCTGCTGCCAGGCCCGCCCCGACTTCGGCCGGATCGCCGACGGCGTGGACGCCGTGCGCGCCGCCGCCCGGGACGAGTTCCGCAAGGGCGCCAAGCACCTCAAGGTGCTGCTCTCCGGCGGCGTCGCCTCCCCGCACGACGAGATCGCCGCCGTCCAGTACAGCGAGGAGGAGATCCGGGCTGCGGTCGAGGAGGCGGAGAACCACAACCGCTACGTGACCGTGCACGCCTACCACCCGCGCGCGATCGACCGGGCCCTGCGGGCCGGCGTGCGGTGCGTCGAGCACGGCAACCTGCTGGACGACTCGACCGTCGACCTGCTGCTGGAGAAGGACGCCTTCCTGGTGCCCACCCTGGTCGCCTACGAGCGGACCGCCAGGCTCGGCGCCGCCTCGGGCCTGCCGCCGGCCTCCGTCGGCAAGCTCGCCGAGGTCCGGGACCAGGGTCTGGCCGCCCTCGAGCGCGCCCACCGCGCGGGCGTCAACCTGGTCTACGGCAGCGACCTGCTGGGACCGCTGCACCCCGCCCAGCTCGAGGAGTTCACGCTGCGCGCCCAGGTGCAGCCGGCCGCGGACGTGCTGCGCTCGGCGACCACCACGGCCGCCCGCTTGCTCGGAATGGCGGGGGAGATCGGCACCCTGGCCCCCGGAGCCCACGCCGACCTGCTCGTCGTGGACGGCGACCCGCTCGCCGACCTCACCGTGCTGACCCGCCCGGAGAAGCACCTCAGGCACGTGGTCAAGGCGGGTGTGCCGGTCTGACGCGCAACGGCGGGGGGGGGGGGGGGGGGGGGGCCGGCCCCCCCCCCCCCCCCCCCCCCCCCCCCCCCCCCCCCGCGCCGGCGCCCGGGGGCGGGGGGGCCACCA
>NZ_JBIDAK010000055.1:0-13455 GCF_043202455.1 Kitasatospora sp. NPDC048194 | reverse complement strand
GCCGCCGACCCGCGCGCCGACCTCACGGTGTTGCCCCCCCGGGCCAAGCACCGCGGCCCGGGGCTCGTGGGGGGGGGCCGGCGGGGGGGCCCCCGGGGGGGGGGGCCCCGGGGGCCCCCCGGCCCCCCCCCCCGCCGCAGAGGAACCGCGCTCAGGGCCTACTTGGCGCGCTTGGCGAGGAAGGCCTCGACCTCGGCCCGGATCTCCGGGGTGTCCAGACCGCGCACGGTCATCGTGGTGCGGCGCCGCAGCACGTCGTCCGCCGTGTACGCCCACTCGTTGTCGGCCGCGTACGCGACCTGCGCCCAGACGTCCGGGCCGTCCTCGTGGATCGGCCGGCCGAGCTCCGGGTTCTCGTCGATCAGGCGGGCGATCTCGAAGGAGAGCGTGCCGTAGTGGCTGGCCAGGTGCTTGGCCACCAGCGGCTCCATCCGCGAGCCCGGCTCGCGGTCGATCAGCAGGCGGTGCGCCACCGCGTTCGGCGCGCCGACGCCCGGCAGCGGCACGGTCGGGGCGATCGGGGACATGTCCTCGCCGAGGCTGGTGCCGGGCACGTGGGCCAGCTTCTCCAGGACGGTGCGGCCGATGTGCCGGTAGGTGGTCCACTTGCCGCCGGAGACCGACAGCATGCCGCCGCGGCCCTCGGTGACGACGGTCTCGCGCTTGGCGGCGGCGGTGTCGCCCGGGCCGCCCGGCAGCACGCGCAGGCCGGCGAAGGAGTAGGTGATCAGGTCGCGGTCGAGGTGCTCGTCGCGGATCGCGTGCGCGGCCTCGCCCATGATCTGGTCGATGTCGGCGTCGGTGGCCCGGACGTCCTTCGGGTCGCCGGTGTACTCCTCGTCGGTGGTGCCGAGCAGGACGTGGTCCTCCCACGGGATGGCGAAGGAGACGCGGTACTTGTCGATCGGGATGGTCAGCGCGGCGCGCCACGGGGCGCGGCGCTTGACGACGACGTGGGCGCCCTTGGAGAGGCGGATCGACGGCGCGGCGCCGGCGTCCTCCATCTTGCGCAGGTGGTCCACCCACGGGCCGGTGGCGTTGAGCACCAGGCGGGCGTTGACGCCGAACTCGGTGCCGTCCAGGCGGTCGCGCACCTCGGCGCCGGTGACCCGGCCGCCGGTGAAGCGCAGGCCGGTGACCTCGGCGTGGTTGAGCACCACGGCGCCGGCGTCGACGGCGGCGCGGACGGTCATCACCGCGACGCGCGAGTCGTTCATCTGGTGGTCGCCGTAGACGGCCACCGAACGCAGGCCCTCGGTGCGCAGCGCGGGCACCTGCTGGGCGGCGTGGGCGGCGGTGGAGACCCGGCCCATGCCGTCGCGGAAGGCGGACAGCGCCGAGTACAGGAAGACGCCGGCGCCGAGCTTGGCGGCGCCGTGCGGGCCGCCCTTGTAGACCGGCACGAAGAAGGTCAGCGGGTTGACCAGGTGGGGCGCGACGTCGGTGGAGAGCGCGCGGCGCTCCTTGTGGTTCTCCGCGACGAGCTTCACCGCGCCGGTCTGCAGGTAGCGCAGGCCGCCGTGGACGAGCTTGGACGAGGCGCTGGAGGTGGCGCCGGCGAAGTCGCCGGAGTCGACCATGGCGACCTTCAGACCGGCCTGGGACGCGGTCCAGGCGACGGCCGTGCCGAGGATGCCGCCCCCGATCACCAGCAGGTCGTAGGTGGCCTTGCCGAGCAGCTCGCGGGTCTCGGCGCGGGAAGCGGTGTGGCCGGCGGTGCGCTCGGCGCCCAGGGTCGGGATGGTTGCCATGGTGATTGTGTACGGCGCTGGTCGGGCGGCGCCGTTACTCCTCTCGTGTGCGGTGCGGCCCCTGCGGGAGAGGCCGGTCGGCCCGGTGCGGCGGGCCGGTGAAACACGGTGACGCCCGTTGCCGGAACAGCGGGCGGCCGGCCGGGGCGCGGTGCCCCGACCGGCTCTCGGTCAGTTGTTCTCTTCCTCCTCCACCCAGCCCATGGTGCGCTCCACGGCCTTGAGCCACTTCTTGTACTCACGCTCCCGGGTGGCCTCGTCCATGCGCGGGGTCCACTCGGCGGCGCGGTGCCAGTTGGCCCGCAGGGTGTCGAGGTCGTTCCAGAAGCCGACGGCGAGACCCGCCGCGTAGGCGGCGCCGAGGGCGGTGGTCTCGGCCACGTACGGGCGCTCGACCGGGGCGTCCAGGACGTCGGCGATGTTCTGCATGAGTAGGTTGTTGCTGGTCATGCCGCCGTCGACCTTGAGGGCGGTGAGCTCGACCCCGGAGTCCTTCTGCATGGCGTCGACGACCTCGCGGGTCTGCCAGGCGGTGGCCTCCAGGACGGCCCGGGCCAGGTGGCCCTTGGTGACGTACCGGGTCAGACCGGCGATCACACCGCGGGCGTCGGAGCGCCAGTACGGGGCGAACAGGCCGGAGAAGGCCGGGACGAAGTAGGCGCCGCCGTTGTCCTCGACGGTGTTGGCGAGGGTCTCGATCTCGGCGGCGGTGGAGATGATGCCGAGCTGGTCGCGCAGCCACTGGACGAGCGAGCCGGTGACGGCGATCGAGCCCTCCAGCGCGTACACCGGGGCCTGGTCGCCGATCCGGTAGCCGACGGTGGTCAGCAGGCCGTGGTACGAGTTGACGATCTTCTCGCCGGTGTTCAGCAGCAGGAAGGTGCCGGTGCCGTAGGTGGACTTGGCCTCGCCCTCGTCGAAGCAGGTCTGGCCGAACAGCGCGGCCTGCTGGTCGCCGAGCGCGGAGGCGACCGGCACGCCGGCCAGGTCGCCGACGGCCTCGCCGTACACCTCGGCGGAGGAGCGGATCTCCGGCAGGACGGCCAGCGGCACGCCCATCGACTCGGCGATGCTCTCGTCCCAGGCCAGGGTCTTGAGGTTCATCAGCATGGTGCGGCTGGCGTTGGTCACGTCGGTGACGTGCTTGCCGCCGTCGACACCGCCGGTGAGGTTCCAGATCACCCAGGTGTCCATGGTGCCGAACAGGATGTCGCCGGCCTCGGCGCGCTCGCGCAGGCCCTCGACGTTGTCCAGCAGCCAGCGGATCTTCGGACCGGCGAAGTAGCTGGCCAGCGGGAGGCCGGTCTCGCGGCGGAAGCGGTCCTGGCCGACGTTGCGGCCCAGCTCGCGGCAGAGCGCCTCGGTGCGGGTGTCCTGCCACACCAGCGCGTTGTGCACCGGCTCGCCGGTGTTCTTGTCCCACAGGACGGTGGTCTCGCGCTGGTTGGTGATGCCGATGGCGCGGATGTCGTCCTTGGTCAGGCCGGCCTTCTCCAGCGCGCCGCGGACGACCGACTGCACCCGGGTCCAGATCTCCGCGGCGTCGTGCTCGACGTAGCCGGGCTGGGGGAAGATCTGCCGGTGCTCCTGCTGGTCGACGGCGACGATCCGCCCGTCGGCGCCGAAGATGATGCAGCGGCTGGAGGTGGTGCCCTGGTCGATCGCGGCGATGTAGTTGCCAGTGGAGGTCATGTGGAGGGTCCTCGGCTCAGGTTCGGGGGGATTGCGGGGTGGGTGGGCCTGACGTGCTTCTCGGTCAGTCCCCGTGCTCGGTGCGGTCCAACCCGGTCTTTAGAAGAGGGCGTTGTACACGCCGCCGGCGGCCAGACCGCCCAGGACGGGGCCGACGACCGGGATCCAGGCGTAGGACCAGTCCGAGCCGCCCTTGTGGGGGATCGGCAGGAAGGTGTGCGCGATGCGCGGGCCGAGGTCGCGGGCCGGGTTGATGGCGTAGCCGGTCGGGCCACCGAGGGAGAGGCCGATGCCGACGACGGTGAAGGCGACCATCAGGGTGCTGGTGCCGGACTTCGTGAGCCCGTCGTTGGTGCCGATGGTCAGGATCAGGAGGCAGAGCACGAAGGTGCCGATGACCTCGGTGATCAGGTTCTGGATCGGGTTCCGGATCTCGGGCCCGGTCGAGAAGATGCCGAGGGTGGGCTCCTCGTTGGCCTGGAACTGGCCGAGGTAGGTGAGCCAGACCAGCACGGCGCCGATGATCGCGCCGAGCAGCTGGGAGCCGAGGTAGAGCGGCACCTGGCTCCAGTCGCCGCTCTTGACGGCGAGCGCGAGGGTGACGGCCGGGTTCAGGTGGGCGCCGGACTTCGAAGCCGACATGTAGGCGGCGACCAGGACCGCGAAGCCCCAGCCGAAGGTGATCGCCAGCCAGCCGGCGTTGACGGCCTTCGACTTCTTGAGGGTCACGGCGGCGCAGACGCCACCGCCGAGGAGTATCAGAGCGGCGGTGCCGAGGGTTTCGCCGACGAAGACGTCGCCGTTGGAGAACGCGGACACAAAGACTCCCTTGTCCATATGGCCCGGAGGAGCGGGTGGGGGTGGGCCGGTGGATCGCCGTGCGGGTGAGCGCGCTGTGGGAGTGATCTTCCCGGCCGTCGTTCGACAATGTCGACCGTCATGCGGAAGCTTCCTCCCCAGGTCGCCTCCACGTCAAGGCGGGGTTACGCAGCTGTGACCCTTCCCTCGGCACGCCCCCCGAAGTTACCCAGCGGAGTGTCCGGAATCCGGACAAAACGCCAAGGCGCGGACAGGCTTCCGCCCCGTCCGCGCCTCAGCGTGACGAATGGACCGCTGCGCTCAGAACCGCCCGGCGCCCAGGTCGCGCGAGATCGCGCGCGCCGCGCTGCGCACCGAGGCGACCAGCGAGGGCTTCACGAAGCCGTCCTCGCAGACCCGTTCCACCGGGCCGCTGACGCACACCGCGCCCACCGGATTGCGCCGCCGGTCCTGGATCAGCGCGCCGATCGAGGCCACGCCCTCCCAGGTCTCCTCGATCGAGTCCGCCCACCCGCGCTCGCGGATCAGCGCGCACTCGGCGTCCAGGTCGGCCGCCTCGGTCAGCGTCCGCAGGGTGTACGGCTCGTACGGGCCGTCGCCCAACTCCCCGCGCGCGACGGGGTCGTAGGCCACCAGCACCTTGCCCAGCGCGGTGCTGTGCAGCGGCTGCATCGATCCGACCTCCAGCACCTGCCGGGTGTCGTCGGGCCGGAACACGTGGTGCACGACCAGCACGCCCTGCTGGTGCAGCACCCCCAGGTACACCGTCTCCCCGGCCGCCCGGGCCAGGTCGTCGGCCCAGACCAGCGCCCGCGCCCGCAGCTCGTGCACGTCCAGGTAGCTCTGGCCGAGCCGCAGCAGCTCGGCGCCCAGCTGGTACTTGCCGCTCTCCGGGTCCTGCTCCACGAACCCCTCCTGCTGCAGCGTGCGCAGGATGCCGTGCGCCGTCCCCTTGGCGAGGTCCAGCGCGGTCGCGACCTCGGACAGTCCCAGGCGGCGCTCACCGCCGGCCAGCAGGCGCATGATCGCGGCGGCCCGGGAGAGCGACTGGATCGGGCCGGGCATGGGTACCTCCGCGCTGACAGGCGGTCGACATTGTCGACCGCATTGGTGACGGGACGAGTCTGCCAGGCCGCCGTCCGTCCGTGCACCTTCCCCCTCGGTAACCCGCCCTCGATCCGGTGTTAACCTCCCGTCCGCCGTGCCCGGAACCCGGGCCCCGTCCGGTCGTCCGGGTTGTCCGCCCGTCTGCCCGTCTGCCCGTCTGCCCGTCCGTCCGTGCCGGGCCTGTCAGGACCGGCGAGACCGCCAAGCCGAGACCGCCACGACCGCCGGCACCGCCGGGCAGGACCTAGCCGTCCACTCCGCTCAGCAGCCCCCGCCGCACCGCCACCTCGGCCGCCAGCGCGGCGATCCCGTCCGGCCCGACCCGGCAGCAGCCGCCGACCAGCTGCGCCCCGTCCGCCAGCCAGCCGCCCACCCGCGCCGAGCGGAACGTCGGCTCCCCGCGCCAGGTCCGGCGGCCGGCGTCCCACTCCTCCCCGCTGTTCGGGTAGACCACCACCGGCTTGCCGGTCACCTCGGCGGCCAGCGCCACCGCCCGGTCCGCGTCCTGCGGCGTGCAGCAGTTGACGCCCACCGCCAGCACCTCGTCGACCTCCGCCGCCAGCGCGAACGCCTCGGCCAGCGGCTGCCCCGCCCGGGTCCGGTCACCCGCCACGCTGTACGACAGCCAGGCCGGCACCCCCAGACCGTGCACCAGCTCCAGCAGCGCCCGCGCCTCGTCCGCGTCCGGCACCGTCTCCAGCGCCAGCACGTCCGGCCTGGCCGCGGCCAGCACCTCCAGCCGGGGCCGGTGGAAGGCCACCAGGTCCGCCCTGCTCAGCCCGTACCGCCCCCGGTACTCCGACCCGTCCGCCAGCACCGCCCCGTACGGGCCGACCGAGGCCGCCACCCAGCGCCGCCGCCCGCCCGGCTCGGCCCGCGCCGCCTCCCGGGCCAGCTCCACACTGCTCGCCAGCAGCCGGGCCGCCTCCGAGTGCCCGACCCCGCGCCGGGCGAAGCCCTCGAAGCTCGCCTGGTAGCTCGCCGTGATGGCCACCTCCGCCCCGGCCGCGAAGTACGTCCGGTGCGCCGCCACCACCGCCGCCGGGTCGTCCGCGAGCAGCCGCGCCGACCACAGCTCGTCCGACAGGTCGTGCCCGGCCGCCGCCAGCTGGTTCGACATCCCGCCGTCCAGGACCAGCGGGCCAGCCGCCAGCGCCGCGGCGAAGTCCGGCGGGGGAGCAATGGGCATCGGGGCCTCCTCGGCAGCGGTCGTTCCCGGTCACAGCCTAGAAGCCGGAGGTGCCCGGCGGCCCGGAAACCGGAGGCGCTCGTGGATCCGGAAAACCGTTTGCCGTCGGGCAGGGCGGTCGTTACGTTGTGCTCAGCCCGAGAACGACGGCACCGGATGCCCTCGACCGTGCGGAGAGGAGCCCGCGATGGCAGCCGACGGACCGCACCCCCGGCCCGGCACCGGGCCGGCGGCCGAGCAGGAGTGGCTCGCCGCCTACGATCCGCGCGCCTACACCCCCGTCGCCGTCACCGTCGACGTGGTCGCCCTGACGCTGCGCCGCGGCAGCCTGCACGTCCTGCTGGTCGAACGCGGCGCCCCGCCCTACCAGGGCTGCTGGGCGCTGCCCGGCGGCTTCCTGCGCGCGGGCGAGGAGGGCCTCGACGAAGCCGCGGCCCGCGAACTCGCCGAGGAGACCGGCCTGCTGGGCGCCTCGGAGGTCGAGGCCAAGCTCTGCCGCCTGCACCTGGAACAACTCGGCACCTACGGCGCGCCCGAGCGGGATCCGCGCATGCACGTGGTCTCCGTCGCCTACCTCGCCTTCGCCCCCGACCTGCCCGATCCCCAGGCCGGGACGGACGCCGCGGCGGCCGCCTGGCACCCGGTCGCCGACCTCGACCTCGACCTGGGCCCGGGCTCCCGCGTACCCGCCCGAACCACCGGTGGGCCCGTCGACACCCACGGGGGTGGTGTCGACGGGCCCACCGGCCCCCACCCGATCGCCCTCGCGTTCGACCACGCCCGCATCCTCGCCGACGGCCTCGACCGGGTGCGCGCCAAACTCGAGTACAGCCCGCTCGCCACCGCCTTCCTCCCGTACGACTTCACCATCCCCGAGCTGCGCGCCGTCTACGAGGCCGTCTGGGGCGAGAAGCTCCACCCCGGCAACTTCCACCGCAAGGTGCTCTCCGTCCCCGGCTTCGTCGAGAGCACCGGTACCACCACCGAACGCGGCGGCGCCCGCGGCGGCCCCCGGGCCCGCACCTACCACGCCGGCGACGCCCGGCTGCTCCACCCCGCCCTGCTCCGCCCCGCCCGCGAGGAGGCGCCCGGCGACGACACCCCGGTCGCCGCCCCCGCGGCGGCGAGCACCGCCGGCCACTCCCACCCCGGGGAACACCGATGAGGAACGGGGCTACGATCCGGCCATGACCACAGACGAAGCGACGCGGACCGTCCACCGGCCGTTCTCCCACTGCCATTTCTGCGGCACCGCCTACCCTCCGGAGACGGAGGCCTGGCCCCGCACCTGCCCGGGCTGCGCCGAGATCAGCTACCGCAACCCGCTGCCCGTCGCGGTCACCGTCCTTCCCGTCACCCGCCCCGACGCCGACCCGGCCCTGGTCGTCATCCGCCGCACCATCGAACCCGGCTACGGCCAACTCGCCTTCCCCGGCGGGTACATGGACTACGGCGAGAGCTGGCAGCAGGCCTGCGTCCGGGAACTCCAGGAGGAGACCGGCATCGCGGCCGACCCGGCCGACGTCACCCTGATCCACATGGCCTCCGACCCCAACGGCCGCTTCGTCATGCTCTGCGGACTGCTCCCGGCCCGCCCGCTCAGCGAACTCCCGCCCTCGCGCCCCACCGACGAGACGGACGGCTGGCTGCTCGCCACCGCCGACACCCCGCTCGTCTGGGACTTCCACAACGGCATCCTCCGCCGCTGGTTCGACGGCGAGTTCAACGGCCGGGCCAACCGCTAGTCCGCCCGGGCCAGGCACCCGCCAGGCACCGACCAGGCACCCGCCAGGCACCGACCAGGCCCCCGGCCGGCCGCCGGTCAGGTGCTCGGCCAGGCGCCCGGCCGGACGCCCGCCCGAGCACCGGCCGACCCTGGCGCAGCGGGCGCTCACATGGCATGGTCTGCACCGACAGCCCACCGGACGGGTTGGCCACGAGCTCTCCCGTCCCCACCACCGGCCGGGAGACCACCACCGTGAGCACCCCACCGCAGGACCAGCCGCTCTGGCGCCCGAACCCCGCCCGCGCCGCCGCCACCAACCTGGTGGCCTTCCAGGCCTGGGCCGCCGAACACCACGGTGCCCCCGCCGCCCCGCTCGCCCCGGCCGACGACGACCAGCAGGCCGCCCAGCGCTACGCCGACCTCCATGCCTGGTCCACCGCCGACCTCGACCGCTTCTGGACCGCCGTCACCCAGTGGTTCGACGTCCGCTTCAGCCAGGCCCCCGAGGCGGTCCTCGCCGACCCCCGGATGCCCGACGCCGTTCTCGTCGACGAGACCCGCACCGGCTCGCAGTGGTTCCCCGGCGCCCGCCTCAACTACGCCGAGCACGTCCTGCGCCACGCCGAGGACCCGGCCAACGCCGACCAGCCCGCGATCCTCCACCTCGACGAGACCGACGAGCACCCCGTCGCGACCACCTGGGCCGACCTGCGCCGCCAGGTCCTCGCGCTCGCCGCCGCGCTGCGCGCCCGGGGCATCGGCCCGCACTCCCGCGTCGCCGCCTACCTGCCCAACATCCCGCAGGCCGTCGTCGCCCTCCTCGCCACCAACGCCGTCGGCGCCGTCTGGACCTCCTGCGCCCCCGACTTCGGCGCCCGCAGCGTGCTCGACCGCTTCCAGCAGCTCGAGCCGGACGTCCTCATCGCCGTCGACGGGTACCACTACGGCGGCAAGGCCCACGACCGCACCGACGTCGTCGCCGAGCTGCGCCGCGAACTGCCCTCGCTGCGCACCGTCGTCCACGTCCCGCTGCTCGGCGGCCCGGCCCCCGAAGGCGCACTCGACTGGGCTGACCTCGTCGCCGGCCCGGTCCAGCAGCCCGCCGGCGAACCGGAGTTCGCGCAGCTCCCGTTCGACCACCCGCTCTGGGTGCTCTACTCCTCCGGCACCACCGGCCTGCCCAAGCCCATCGTCCAGAGCCAGGGTGGCATCCTCGTCGAGCACCTGAAGCAGGTCGGCCTCCACCTCGGACTCGGCCCGCAGGACCGCTTCTTCTGGTACACCTCGACCGGCTGGATGATGTGGAACTTCCTCGTGGCCGGCCTGCTGGCCGGGTCCACGATCGTCACCTACGACGGCAGCCCCGGCCACCCGGACGCCGGCGCCCTGTGGTCCGTCGCCGCCCGCACCGGCGCCACCGTCCTCGGCACCTCCGCCGCCTACATCGTCGCCAGCCGCAAGGCCGACCTCCACCCCGGCCGCGACCTGGACCTCTCCGCCGTCCGCTGCATCGGCACCACCGGCTCCCCGCTCCCGCCCGACGGCTTCCGCTGGATCTACGACGAGGTCAGCGAGGACGTCTGGCTCGCCTCCGTCAGCGGCGGCACCGACGTCTGCTCCTGCTTCGTCGGCGGTGTCCCCACCCTCCCCGTCTTCCTCGGCGAGATCCAGGCCCCCTGCCTCGGCGCCGCCGTCGAGGCCTGGGACGTCGACGGCCACCCGCTCACCGACGCCGTCGGCGAGCTCGTCGTCACCAAGCCCCTGCCGTCCATGCCCACCGGCTTCTGGAACGACCCGGAGGGCACCCGGTTCCACGACAGCTACTTCGACATGTACCCCGGCGTCTGGCGCCACGGCGACTGGATCACCATCACCTCCCGGGGCACCGTCGTCATCCACGGCCGCTCCGACTCCACCCTCAACCGCCAGGGCGTCCGGATGGGCTCCTCGGACATCTACGAGGTGGTCGAGCGCCTGCCCGAGATCGCCGAATCCCTGGTCATCGGCCTGGAGGAGCCCGACGGCGGCTACTGGATGCCGCTGTTCGTCGTGCTCGCCCCCGGCGCGGAGCTGGATGACGCCCTGATCGGCCGGATCCGCACCTCGCTGCGCACCGAACTCTCCCCGCGCCACGTCCCCGACGAGGTCATCGCCGTCCGCGGCCTCCCGCACACCCTCACCGGCAAGCGCATCGAGGTCCCGGTCAAGCGCATCCTCTCCGGCACCCCGCTGGAGAAGGCCGTCAACCCCGGGTCCGTCGACAACGTCGACCACCTGCGCTTCTTCGAGCAGCTCCGGATCGACCGCCGGGCCTGACGGTGCCTGACCGCGCCGGGCGCCGCCTGACGCCGGCGCCCGGCCGCCGCGGACCCGGGTCCCGGAGAACGCCGAAGGGGAGCCCCACCGCTGTGGTGGGGCTCCCCTTCGGCATCCGGGGTCACTCGCCGGAGAGCACCTGCTGCGCCGCGGCCCGTGCGTCCTCGGCGCTGTCCGCCGCCCGCGCCGCCTCGGCGGCCCGGCGGCACTGCGCCAGCGTGTACTTGGCCAGCGTCGTCCGCACGTACGGGATCGAGGCCGACCCCATGGAGAGGCTGGTGACGCCCAGACCGGTCAGCACGACGGCGAGCAGCGGATCGGAGGCCGCCTCACCGCAGACGCCGCAGCTCTTGCCCACGGCCTGCGCCGCCTCGGCGGCCGAGGCGATCAGGTCCAGCAGCGCCGGCTGCCACGGGTCCTGCAGCCGGGCCAGCGCACCGACCTGCCGGTCGGCGGCGAACGCGTACTGGGCGAGGTCGTTGGTTCCCAGCGACAGGAACTCGACCTCCTGGAGGATCGCCCGGGCGCGCAGCGCGGCCGACGGGATCTCCACCATCGCACCGAACTTGGCATTCAGTCCGGCCTCCCGGCAGGCGGCCGCGAAGTCCTTGGCGTCCTTGCGGTCGGCCACCATCGGGGCCATCACCTCGAGGTGCACCGGCAGGCCCTCGGCCGCCCTGGCGAGCGCCCGCAGCTGGGTCCGCAGCACCTCCGGGTGCTCCAGGAGCGTCCGCAGACCGCGCACGCCCAGCGCCGGGTTCGGCTCGTCGGCCGGGGTCAGGAAGTCCAGCGGCTTGTCCGCGCCCGCGTCGAGCACCCTGACCACGACCCGGCCCTCGGGGAAGGCCTCCAGCACCTTGCGGTACGCCTCGACCTGCTTCTCCTCGCCGGGAGCCTTGGCCGAGTCGTCCAGGAACAGGAACTCGGTACGGAACAGGCCGACGCCCTCGGCACCGTTCTCCAGCGCCGCCGGCACGTCCGCCGGGCCACCGACGTTGGCCAGCAGCGGCACCCGGTGACCGTCCGAGGTCTGCCCCGGACCGGACGAGGCGGCGAGGGCGGCCTTGCGCTCCGCGGCGATCGCCCGCAGCTCGTCCTGCTTCTCCTGCGACGGGTCGAGCAGCACGTCGCCCGAGCTCCCGTCCACCGCGACGACGGTGCCCTCGGCGACGTCCGTCGCCCCCGGCAGCGCGACCACGGCAGGCACGCCCATCGCCCGGGCGAGGATGGCGCTGTGGCTGGTCGGCCCGCCCTCCTCGGTCACGAAGCCGAGCACCAGGGCCGGGTCCAGCAGCGCGGTGTCGGCCGGCGCCAGGTCCCGCGCGAACAGCACGTACGGCTCGTCGCTGTCCGGAACACCCGGCATCGGCACGCCCAGCAGCCGGGCCACGATGCGGTTGCGGACGTCGTCCAGGTCGGCGACCCGCCCGGCCAGGTACTCCCCGGCGGAGGCGAGCAGCGCGCGGTAGGCGGCGAAGGCGTCGTACACGCCGCGCTCGGCACTGCTGCCGACGGCGATCCGACGGGACACGTCGGCCATCAGCTCCGGGTCCTGCGCCATCAGCGCCTGGGCCTCCAGCACGGCCTGCGCCTCACCGCCGGCCAGGTTGCCGCGGGCGATCAGGTCCGCGGCGACCGCCTCGACGGCAGCCTGGGCGCGCGCCTGCTCGCGCGGGGCGTCCTCGGCCGGGATCTGGGTGGCCGCGGGCTCCAGGACCGCCGTGCCCATGTGCCGCACCTGGCCGATCGCGACCCCGTGGCTGACACCCACGCCGCGCAGTGTCTTCTCCATATGCCTGTCTCCGCTGAGTGGAGCGGCCCCGGCGGGAACCGCTGAGTGACGGGTCGCCCCGTCAACTCCTGCGGGGCGGGTGTTCCGTGTCGGTGATGAAGGGGTCAGCTCCAGTTGAAGAGCTTCTCGCCCGCCTGGGCCTGGCCGTCCTCGCGCAGCTCGCCCAGGGAGTCGGGGGAGGCCTCGAGAGCCACGATCGGCGAGATCGGCGACTTGCCCGCGGCCTCGACGGCGGCCGGGTCCCACCGGATGACGGCCTGACCGCGCACCACCGTGTCGCCCTTGTTGACGAGCAGTTCGAAGCCCTCGCCGTTCAGCTGCACGGTGTCGATGCCCAGGTGGGTCAGCACGCCGTGCCCGTCGGCGTCCACGACCACGAAGGCGTGCGGGTGCATGGAGACCACGACGCCGTCCACCGGAGCGACCGCCTCGGTGGGCTCGCGGACCGGGTCGATCGCCGTGCCCGGGCCGACCATCGCACCGGAGAACACCGGGTCCGGCACGCCGGCGAGCCCGACGACCTTGCCGGTCAGCGGCGACGTCACAGTGGTCATGGTTGTGCCTCCCAAGTGCGCAATACAGCGAGCGGCCGCGTGGTGCGGCACGCGATCAACTGAAGCCTAAATCATGTCAACTTCGGACATCTGTTGACATTCCTGGGCGAAGAGCCACGCCCGCGCCCGCCTGTCGACCGGCGTTCCATCGGCCCCCGACTGGTCTAGTCCTCTTGGTCCGATACGCCGCACTCTACAGGCATCTTGGCGAATCGGGACCATTGCTGTATATGCTCGCGAGAGCAACAAATCATGCCGCCGTCCGAGCGACGCCCGGGTGCGCCCCGATTCGCGCTGCGGCCGCCGACCCGCTAAGGTTGGTCGGGTCGCCGCGACACGGCGGTTAACAGCAGATTTCAGATGCAAAAAGCGCCGGTAAACGGAGCGGAAAACATCTGATAAGCTGGAAACGCAAAAGAACGAAGCGCCCGGAGGGCCCGCTGGAAGGCGGCCTGAAGGAAGTGTCCGTTCCTTGAGAACTCAACAGCGTGCCAAAAGTCAACGCCAGA
>NZ_JBIDAK010000054.1:0-32528 GCF_043202455.1 Kitasatospora sp. NPDC048194 | reverse complement strand
GTTCCGCGCGTCGAGCGCGGGGCGGGGCGTTCTGCTTTCAGCGTGTGCACGGTGGGCTGGTCGGGGTGGGCAGGCCCGCGTCGGCGGGCGGGGGGGCCGCCGTCGAGCCGGGCGGTTCACAGCGTGCGCACGCTGGGCGCAGCGGGTGGCCGGCGGGGTGCCGTTCGGGGCGCGTCTTAGCGTGGGCACGGTGGGTTTCGAGCCTGCCGGGTGGCCGGGTCGGTGGGCGGTTCATGGCGTGTGCACGGTGGGCTGGTCGGGGTGGGCAGGCCCGCGTCGGCGGGCGGGGGGCCGCCGTCGAGCCGGGCGGTTCACAGCGTGCGCACGCTGGGCGCAGCGGGTGGCCGGCGGGGTGCCGTTCGGGGCGCGTCTTAGCGTGGGCACGGTGGGTTTCGAGCCTGCCGGGTGGCCGGGTCAGTGGGCGGTTCATGGCGTGCGCACGCTGGGCGCAGCGGGTGGCCGGCCACCCGCGCCCCGGGCCGGGTGGTTGCGGTGGGTGAAGCAGGCGCCGGTCGGCGCGGCCTCCGGCGGGTGTCCTGCAGGTGGGTCGGCGGGCCGCCAAGGCGGTGGGTCAAGGTGGGCGGTTCACAGCGTGCTCACGGTGTGAACCGCCAAGGCGGGTCCGAGGGTGGCTAGTGACCTCTTGTAACAGTGGCCCGGTCTGCCGCCGCCGGACGGCCCCCGTCCAGCGGCGTGCTCGCCCCTCTGCGGGGTGCTGTCAACTCTAGGTTGCCGCAGGCGCACTGTTGCTGTCGCGTACATGATCGGTTGTTGACGTGTGGTCTGCCCTTCCCTCTCCGGCCCGTCCGCCGCGCTGCCTCTCCTGATCTTGGTCTGCCTCTCCCTGCTGATCTTCCGGCCCTTACTCCCCCTCTGCGATGGCTGCTGTCTGCTGTTCTGTGCTCCCCCTCCTTAAACTCAACACACCCTTGCATCACGACCCGATGGACCGTACTGTGATCGTTGTGACAGCTACGGTGAGTTTCGGGTCGAGCCCGGACTACCTGCTGTCCTCCGTCGGTGCGAACCGGGAGAACTACTACCTGCAGGCTATTGACCAGGACGGCGAGCCGCCGGGGGTCTGGGTCGGCAAGGGGATCGAGACGTTCGGTCTCTCGGGTGAGGTCGACCCCGAGGTTTTCCGCGAGATGTACACACATCTTGTCGACCCCCGGAAGATCGAAGAGTTGCACAACGTGACCGCCGAGCGGTGGGCCGCCTGGCGTGCCGAGCACCCCGAGGTCAAGCGCGGAACCGATGCGTACGCTGCGGCGAAGGCCGGAATCCGCAAGGAGACGCTGGCCGAGTACCGGCTGGGATCGGCTCTGCGCGACTACTCGAAGAGCACGGAGCGTAAGGTCGAAGAGGCCATCGAGGAGCTGGGCCCAGGTGCGACGCCCGAGCAGCAGAAGGCCGCCGAGATGGGTGTCCGGCGCAACGCCACCCAGTCCAACACGTACGTGGACGTCACGTTCAGCGCGCCCAAGAGCTGGTCCATCCTGCACGCCTCGCTCCAGGTCGCCGCGGTCGATGCACGGCTCGCCGGAGACGACGAACGGGCCGACGCTTTCGCCGCCCAGGCGGACCAGGTTTGGGAGGCACTGCGCGAGGGGGCGGCCGCCGGCCTGGCCCACATGGAGGCCGAGGCCGGGTACTCCCGGGAGGGCCGGTTCGCGGGCAAGCGCAAGGAAGAATCCGTGGGCAAGCGGGTCGACGCGCACGAGTTCACGGCCGCCCAGTTCAGGCAGCACCTCAGCCGCGACGAGGACCCGCAGCTGCACATCCACACGGCCATCATGAACCGCGTCGCCTACCGCACGGTGGACCCGGTGACCGGCGAAGAGACCGTCAAGTGGGGCGCCCTGGACGGCAAGCTGATCTTGCGCGAAGCCAAGGCGGCGGGCCATCTTTTCGAGCGCGTCGCCGAGGAGTCGCTGACCCGCCGACTGGGCGTCCGGTTCGAGATGAGGCCGGACGGCAAGGCCCGCGAGATCGTCGGAATCGACCAGCAGCTGCGCGACCAGTTCAGCTCCCGCCGGCGCGTGGTGACGGCCGGGGTTAAGGAGCTGGCGGACGCCTACGAGGCCAAGCACGGCGTCGCCCCGAAGGCCCACACCTTGGCGAAGATGGCCCAGTTCGTCACGCTCAAGGAGCGCAAGGCGAAGGGGCACGACGAGGTGCCCCGCGAGGTGCTGCTGGAGCGCTGGGAGGCCGCGGCGAAGGACAACCTGCGGACCTCCCTCGCCGACGTGCCGGAGGCCGTCGCCACGGCGAGCGCCGAGCGCGGGACGATGCCGGAGGCGTTCGACCCGGCCGACGTCGTGCGCCGGGCGGTGGAGACCGTGCAGTCCGAGCGGTCCACCTGGCGCCGCTCGCACCTGCAGGTCGAGATCATCCGCCAGCTCCCGGACTGCCTGGGCGGGCTGGACGTCGACCAGGTGGTGAACCTGGTCAACGAGCTGACGGACACCGCGCTGAGCAACCCCGACGAGGCCGGGCTGGTGGCGCTGTCCGCGCCCGAGATCATCCCGATGCCGCGTTCGCTGCAGCTCGCCGACGGCACCCCGATCTACCAGGTCCCGGGCCACGGCGAGTACGCGACCCGCGGGCACTTGGACCGCGAGGAGCGGCTGCTGGTCGACGCCCAGCAGGTCGGCGGCCCCGCGCTGACGGACGAGCAGATCGAGCGCGGGCTGGCCGGCCGCGGACTCAACGCCGGGCAGGAGGCCGCGTTCCGGGGGATTCTCGGCGGCGGCCGCCAGGCGGACGTGCTGATCGGCCCCGCCGGTTCCGGCAAGTCCTACCTGGCCGCGACGATCCACGACGCCTGGCGGGACACCGGCCGCCAGGTCATCGGCCTGACCACCTCCGAGCGGGCCGCCCGCGTGCTGTCCGGCGAAGGCGTCGAGCACGTGTCGAACTTGGCGATGTTCCTCAACAGCAACAAGGCGCTGGCCGAGGGCAAGACCTCCCCCGAGCTGGAGAAGCACCGTCTGCGGCCCGGCCAGCTGGTCATGCTGGACGAGGCGGGCATGTCGGAGACCGCCGAGATGGACGAGGTGCGCCGCCTGGTCCGCGAGGCCGGGGCGAAACTGATCTACGCGGGCGACTACGCCCAGCTGACGGCCGTCGGCGCCGGCGGCATGCTCGCCGAGCTGTCGACCCAGGCCGGGGTGCAGGTCTACGAGCTGGAGGAGGTCCGCCGGTTCAACGCGGAGTGGGAGCGCGAGGCGTCGTTGCGCTTGCGCGAGGGCGACACCGAGGTGCTGACCGCGTACGACGAGCACGGGCGGCTGAACGGCGGCACCCGCGACGACATGATGACCGCCGCCTACCAGGACTGGCTCGCCGACACCCTCGCCGGACACAATTCACTGCTGATCGCGGTGTCCCAGGACCAGGCCGACCAGCTGTCCGCGATGGCGCGGGCGGACCTGGTGCGGCTCGGCCAGGTCGAGGCCGGCGGCATCACGCTGGAGCTTCGCGGCATCACCATCGGCGTGGGTGACCAGGTGCAGCTGCGCGAGATCAACCGCGACATCAAGAGCCACAGCGGCGACCGGTTCGCGGTGAACCGCGACGTCGTGGAGGTCGTCGGCCGCGACCTGCAGACCGGCGACATCACCGTCCGGTACGACGACGGCGAGCTGATGGAGATCCCGTCCGCGTACGTGCGCGAGCACGTCGACCTCGCGTACGCGGGCACCGTGCACAGCAGCCAGGGCCGCACCGTGGACCGCTGCCGGGTGCTCACCGAGGGCGGGGACACCCGCGAGTCGCTGTACGTCGCGCTGACCCGCGGCAAGGACGGCAACTGGGCGTACGTCGTCAGCGAGCAGAAGGCGTCGGAGCTGGACGGGGCCGAGCCGGTCGAGGTGGACAAGCTGTCCGTCCTCGCCCAGGCGATGGAGACCTCCGGCGCCGAGAAGGCCGCCACCGCCGTCATCCGCGAGAACCTGCAGCAGTCGGTGTCGCTGGTGCGCTGGAACTTCGTCCTGGACGACCTGCAGAACGGGTACGCGGAGGAGCGGTTCGGCCGCCTGATCCACGACACCCTCGGTGCGGACATGTACCGGAAGGTCGCTGAGGACGAGGCGTTCGGCCCGCTGATGCGGCTGACCCGCGCCGCCGAGGCCGCCGGCCACAACCCCGAGGCCCTGCTGCTGGCGTCGCTGGAGGGCGACCTCAGCGACGCCCGGCACGTCGCCCGGGTGCTGCACTCCCGGCTTGAGCAGCAGATCGAGGCCGCCGACCGGGCCCGGGTGATGGCCGACCAGCGCGACGTCCGCGCGACCGTTCGCGCCCAGGAGCGGGCCGTGCCCGAGGTGGTCGAGGCCGCCCAGGCGGCACCGGTCGTGGTCGAGCGCCCCGAGCTGAGCATGGTCTACGACCAGGCCGCCGGGGTGTGGGTGCCGCGCGAGGAGGAGCCCGCCGCGGCCGCCCCGGTCTACAGCGCCGAATGGGACGAGGCCACCGGCCAGCACCGCGTGTTCGAGGTCGACCCCGCGACCGGCGAGGAGCTGGCCCCGGCCGAGCCTCAGCCGGTGATGACGTGGGACCACGACGCCGAGCGGTGGGTGTCGCAGCCGCTGGTCGTGGACGGCGCCGAGGTCGAGCCGGACGCCTGGCTGATCGCCCCGCCCGCCCCGCAGGGGCTGCGCGAGGCCGAGCAGCTGCCCGCGTTCGGCGTCGACTTCACCCGGCCGACCATGTTCAACGGCACCGAGTGGGTGCAGATCCCGGTCGTCCGCGACCAGGTGAACCCGTGGGAGTCGGTGGAGTCGGCGTGGCTGGACCAGCTGACCGAGATGAACCTGTCCGTGATGAGCCTGCACGCCGGGGTCGAGGTCCAGCGCCGTACCGAGCTGGCCGACCAGCGCCGGGACGAGGCCGAGGAGCGGGCGAAGTGGCAGACCCGGGTTGCCGAGATCCCGGGCGAGAAGGGCGACACCGCGCGGGCCGTCGCCGAGTTCATGGACAGCCGCCGCCTGCTGCTGGGCGAGGAGCTGGCCGCCGCCGAGGAGCTGCCGCAGTGGGCCGCCCGCTCGCTGGGCGAGGTTCCGCCCGCTGAGCAGGCCGAGCGCCGCGCGGAGTGGGTCGAGCGCGCCGGCACCGTCGCCGCGTACCGTGAGGCGCACGGGTGGGACAACGAGGTGGCCGCGATCGGCCCGCGTCCGGCCCGCGGCGCCGTGGACTTCCAGCAGGACTGGGACAGGGCCTTCCGCGCGCTCGGGGAGCCGGAGGAGCGGCGCGAGCTGGTCGGCGCGACGGACGCCCAGCTGCGCGAGCTGGTCGACCACTACGAGCGGGAGAAGGCGTGGGCCCCGGTCTACGTCGCCCCGCAGATGCAGCTGACGTACGAGGCGATCCAGAAGCTGGAGCGGGAGGAGGCTCAGCGGCAGATCGCCATGCTGGAGGCCCCCGACGACGCTGCCCGCGAGCGGCTGCAGGCCGAAACCGAGGCGGCGGCCGCCGAGTTGGCCGAGCTGCGGTCGCGCACCGCCTCGCTGGAGGAGATCCACCAGGTCCGGGGCGCGTGGCACGAGCACACGGAGGAGACCCGCGAGCGCGCCCAGGAGGCCCGCCGCCAGCTCGACCTCCGCCAGGCCGTCGAGCCCGAGCTGGACATGGAGGAGTTCGCCGCCGTCGAGGTCGAGCTGCCCGAGCCGGAGGCCGGCGAGGTGTTCGCGGAGGCCGAGTGGGACATGGCGGAGCCGGAGCTGGAGGAGGTGCCGGAGCCGGAGTTCGAGCCCGAGCACCAGGACGTCGCCGAGGTCGCGTACGAGGCCCCCGAGGACGTCCCCGCCGCCGAGGCCGCCGCTGAGGCCGAGGCCGTGCTGCCGCCGGAGCCGGAGTTCGAGCCCGAGCACCAGGACGTCGCCGAGCCGTCCGGCCCGGCCATGTTCGTGGACGGCAAGATGGTGCAGTCCGCCGAGATGCAGCGGTTCACCGAGGAGATGGTGCTCGGTGCGGGCCCCGTCGCCCCTGAACGGCCCTCCAAGGCCCCGGAGATGGCCGCGCCGGAGCCGGAGCCCGTGCTGTCCGGCGAGGGTCTGTACGACGCCCTGCAGGGCGCCCGCGAGGCCCGGGGCATCCTGGACGGCCGCGCTGCCCAGCAGGACGCCGCGATGGCAGAGGCCCGTACCGCGATGAGCGAGGTCGTCGCCGCCCGCGAGGCCGCCGAGGCGGTGCGCGAGGCCGCGCCGGTCGCGGCCGCCGCCGTGCAGGCGGTGCAGGCCATCGAGGTCCCGCAGATCCAGATCAGCGGGTGACCTTCCGCCCTGTGCACTGTCCGGGCGGAGGACCCGCGGGCTACCGTCGAGTCATGGAGAGTTACGCCTGGCAGCCGGGGGGCAGCGCGGGGCAGGGCCCCGTCCCCGGCCGGAACGCTGCTGCCCGTGTCCATGTCCCCGTGCCGCCCCCGGTGGCCCCGTACCGTCCGCCGGCCGGGCACCAGGTGCCGCCGAGGCCGACCGCACCCCCCGCGGCGCCCCCGCCGTCCGGGGTGCCGGACGTGGTGATCCGCTCCCGGGCCGAGCTGGAACAGCTGAGGGACGACGCCCGTGACGAGCTGGGGGCCACCGAAGAGACGTTCCGGATGATGTGGCTGAACCCCCGTCACCGCGGCGAAGGGGTCAGCGGCGTGCTGAACGCGGTGCTGTGGCTGCTCGGCGAGCGCCAGCTGGCCCCGATCAGCAGCGAGCTGCTGGAGACCCCGCTGCCGGCGACCCGGCAGATCGGCCGCGAGCAGACCCACGCCGAGGACAGGGTGTTCGGCCGAGCGTGGCGCGAGGAGTGCACCGAGTCGTACGCCGGCGCCGTGCTGCGGACGCTGGAGTGGTCGCACATCGCCACCCGGGACAGGCCCATCGCCGCAGCGTAGGGGCCGTAGGAACGCCGAAGGGGCGCGGGACCATCGTGGTCCCGCGCCCCTTTCCGTGTCCGGGTGTCAGCCCCCGGTGCTCGCCCCGGCCGCCCGCGCGGCCGCCTGCTCGGCAGCCTCCCGGTCCTGCCGGGCCTGCATCGCCTGGACGTGGTTGGCGATGGTCTTCTGCTCGCCGTCGAGGTCGATCGGCCGCACCGGGTCGCGGCGGGCGACGTGCTGCTGCTCGGCCCGGCACGGCTCCAGGGCCTGCTCGATGTCCTTGACCAGGAGCGGCTTCCAGCGGACCAGCCATTCGGACTGTCGCAGCACCGACCGGTCCGCCTCCGTGTGCGCCCAGTGCCACATGCCGCACAGCGCGCCCATCAGGTGCAGGACGTCCGGGTGGCTGAGCCAGCAGGGTTCCGCCACCGCGTAGTAGTCCCGGGGGAAGAACCGGCGGAGGATCGTCTCGCGCCAGTTCACCAGGTGGTGCAGCGCGTTGTACGTCTGCTCGGCGTCCATCACCGGCCAGTTCCACAAGAGGGCCGCCGAACCCTCCTTCTGGGCGAGGCCGCTCAAGATACGCGACATCTCCATGACCTTGCCCGGCAGGTCGATCTCTTCGATGAGCCGCAGCCGGGCGTCGACGCGCTCGGCGTGCGACTCCGCCTCGTTGGCGGTCTTGTTGACCAGGCTGATCATCGTGCTCAGGCGGTTCTCGGCCGCGTTGGTGATGATCCCCGCCGGGGGCTTGAGCTTGTGGTCTTCCGTGCTCACCGCGTCGTCCTTTCTGCTGCTCGGAGGTGGGTTCTACCGGTCGGGACTACCACAGCAGACCGCCGTCGCCCGAGGCCCGCGGCAGGGGCTGCTCGGCCGGCGCTTCCGCCGGGGCCGGGACAGCGGGCGGGACGGTCGGGCGGGGCGGGGCGAGGTTCGGCATCGGCGGGACCGGGACCGAGGCCGCCGGGGCGGTCGGCTGCTGCCAGGTCGGAACGGTGACGGGGGCGGCGGGCACCGGGACGGGCTGGTGCTTGTCGAGCTGCACCGGCAGCTTGGCCAGCCGCTTCTGCTCGCGCTTGTCCCGCCGGGCCTCCTGCTTGGCCAGCTTGAGCTCCAGCTTCACGTCCTTGCGCTTCCAGGTCGGGACGTACTGGACCCGGATCGGCGGGACGGCCCGGTGAATGTACAGGCCCTGACTGACCTTCATCTCCCGAACGTCCTTCGGCGGCATCACCCGGATGCGCCGGAGGCTGTGCGACTCCGTGGGCTTGCCGTCCTTGTCCTTGCTGACGGACACCACGGTCTGGTCCGCGTCGCCGACCAGCACGGACAGCCGCTCCAGGTCGTCCGGGTTGGCCAGGCCGCCTAGGGCGAACTTGTTGCAGTTGTTGTAGATCGTCCGCGCGCCGTTGACCCCCCAGCGCTCCTCCAGCTGGGAGTACGACTGGACGCTGATCTCCAGCTGAATGTTCCAACCGCCCGCGTCAGAGGTCCACTTGTTCAGCGGCAGCGGGCAGATGATCGCCGCCTCATCCAGAACGAACCGGACGTACGGGTCGATACGGCCGCCCGCGTTCTTCGCCCAGCGCTTGGCCTCCTTGTACACGTCCGCGACCAGGCAGGCGTACAGCGGGGCGATGCTGCCGCGGTCGCGGTCCTCGCCCATCAGGTAGAGGGTGCCCTGGCGGGCCAGCAGCTCGTAGGCCGTGAACTCCGGTTCCCCGGGCAGGGGCTGGACGATCTGCGCGATGCTCGGCACCGACAGGAACTGCAGGGTGGGGGCCAGCGACATGTAGACGCCAGCGGCGGTCTTGTCCGGGGCATTCATCTCCTGGCGGAGGGTGTCCAGCCAGCCATGGGGCACCAGCGCCGCGTTGGACTCCAGGACCCGCAGCGGCTCCTGGTTGTCCGGGTCGGCGACCCACCGGGCGACGTCGATCAGCGTGCCGCCCATGAAGTCGGCCGCCATCATCAGGGCCCGCAGGACGCTGAACGAGTGCGAGTTCCAGAAGGTCTCATTGGTCAGGGCCTCACCGGACGAGCTGCCCGCCAGCATGTATCCGGCCCGGTCAATGGCCGTCTCCGGGTTCCGGCAGCCCCGGACCGGGTTCCAGCGGATGGTGTTGGGCACGCCCTCCAGGTCCGTGTTGAAGACGAACACGGGGCGTCCGTCGCGCTCCCGCAACCGGTGGGTGAGCCGGTACAGGTCGGAGCGGGTCGAGGTGACGATGGCGGCGCCGGCCGCATCGATGATCTGCCCGCCCATCCACGCCGACTTGCCGGAGCGGGGCGGCGCGAAGATCAGCACGGTGTCCTCGCAGGCGATGTACAGGCCCTGCTTCCAGATCATGTCCGTGCCCAGGTGCGCGCCCAGGTCCAGCGCGTTCGCGGAGCGGCGGGCGAGTGAGGGCCGCAGCTCCCCGACCCGGTTCAGCAGCTGCCGCTCGCCCAGCGACAGGTTGATCTCGCCCTTGTTGGCGAAGCCGGTTCCGCGCGGGAGGGGGAGGGCACGGGCCTTGCCCGAGCTGACCTGCTCTTTCAGGTGCATGTACCCGAGGCCGAGCCCGGCGACCGCGACGCCCGCCACGGTGAACCAGTGGCCGGGCAGGTTGGCCACGATGTTGGTCAGCAGGTCGACGCCGTTGCCCATGTTCGGGGTGGGGACCTGCGTGCCGGGCGAGGCCGGCGCCGGGCTGGCCGCGCCGACGAGCAGGGGCAGGGCCCCCGCCGTCGAGAGCGCCACCAGCGCGGTGCGCTTGCCGTCGCAGCACCCGTCGTCGTACTCCGGGGCGGAAGCGTCGGTGTCGGTCGGCTCGATAGGGTGTTCGTGACGGGACATCATCGGAGCGCGTTTCTCCCTCGGTCTCGGAGCCCCCCGGCAACGGTGTCAGCGTTGCCCGGGGGCGTTCGCATGTGTACCGATGACCGGAGCGATCACGGTACGCCTCCCCTGTGACATGGGGAGGTGAGTTTCACTGCGAAGCATCATCATAACTTTTGGACTCTTGAAGTTCAAGACTCTTGTTGTTCTGGTGTCTGCGCTCGGCATATGCGACTGGCACGCTCGGCCTTCTGGCCCGTGCGCTCGGCTGACGACCGGCGGCGCTCGGCAGACGGAAGGGGCCCGGCGTCCGGCGCTCGGCCGGGCCCCGGGCCCCTTCTCTGCGGTGTGCTCAGTAGGCGGCGCGCTGGCCGCCGACGAGGGCCCCGGCGGACTCCGCGCCGTTGGCCGGCGACCCGTTCGCCGGGGTGCGCTCGGCACCCGAGGCGGCGCGCTCGGCAGCGTCGGCGGTGCGCTCGGCACCCTCCAGGGCGCCGTTCTGGCCCTCCGCAGCGATCAGCCGGGTCCGACGGGCTCGGAAGTGCACCCGCCACTCACGGGCGCGACCGACAGTGACGCCGTAGGTCTCGCTCATCGTCTTGGCGTCCATCGTGGCGCGGAAGTTCTTCACCGCGTCGAGGTAGGTCTCCCATGCCAGCTGCTTGGCCTCCGAGCCCGGGAAGGCCGGTTCGGCGAGGGATTCCGCCTCCAGCTCCTCCGCCGGGATCTCGCTCCGGAGAGTGGCCCGCAGATCCTCCAGCGCCAGCTCGGCCTCGCGCACCTGCAGGTCGACCCGCTCGCCCCGGGCCTGAGCGACGGACGCCCGCGCCGCAGCTTCCCGGGCCATGTCCTCAGCCTGCTGCCGGGCCCGCTCACGGTCGCTGATCTGCCCGTTCAGCCCGTCCAGCTCCCCGCGGAGGCCGGACAGCTCGGACTCCAGGCGGTCGGCCTCCTCGCGGGCCACCCGCTCGCGGTCGGCCGCCTCCCCGTGCTGGCGGGTGACCTTCGACAGCTCCTCGCCCAGGGCCTCCAGCTGCTCGCGGCGGCGCTCGATCTCCCCGTCCAGCTCCGCCTTGCGCTCGCTCGCGTCCGTGCCGGCAGCCTCCAGCTGGCGGCGCTTCTCCTCCGCCTCCCGGGCCTCCCTGCTGATCTCCGAGACCCGGTTACGCAGGGTGGTCTCCTGCTCGGACAAACGCCCCATTTCGTCCTTGGCTTCCTGCCGAGCGCGGTTGGCCTCCTGCCGAGCGTCCTCCGCCTCACGCCGAGCGCGGTCCGTCTCGTCCGCCGCAGCCTTGAGTTCGGCGTCCTTCGCGGCGGCCTCCGCCATCGCCTTCTCGGCCGCGTCGGTGGCCGCCTTCGCCTTCGCCTTCTCCTCCTTCGCCTCCTGCCGAGCGCGCTCGGCGTCCTGCCGAGCGTCCTCCGCAGCCTTCCGAGCGGCCTCCGCCTCAGCCTGGTATCCGGCCGCCTCCAGCTTCCGGGCGGTCGGCATGATGGCCACGGACTCCATCAGCTCCATGACCACCGGGGAGTCCGCGGTGTCCACCAGGGCGATCTCGTCCTGCCGGGTCCAACCGGCCAGGCCCCGCAGGACGGCGAGCGCCTGGTGGCTGTCCGTCGAGAACCCGGCGCGCTCCAGGGACTCACGGGTGGTGTCGCGCTGCTGCTGCAGCTCCTCAAGCAGCTTCAAGGCGTTCTTGCGCTGGGCGCGGCCCTGCTCCGCCTTCTCGGCCGGCATCTTCGCCACCTCGGTCAGCAGCTCGCGCAGGACAAACAGCTGACGGGCAGCCCGGCGGGCGGACGACACCTTCACCAGGTCGCTGGAGCCCTTGCCGGTCGGGTCGATGCCGCGCTTGGCGTACTGGTCGGCCCACCAGCGGGTCCACAGCGCCAGCAGCAGCCGGAACGGGCCGGTGGAGGAGGAGTTCACGGTGTCCGCGCCGCCGGCCATCCGCTCGCGCAGTTCCAGCTCCACCACCCAGGCCGAGCCGAGCGGCATCAGCGCCATGAACGGGGCCGCGTAGATGTTGGGCGCGTGCGTGACGTTGGCCAGCGCGGACGCGATGACCATGCCCCAGGCGGTGTAGTGGACGACCCGGGTTCCCTTCGTCCACTCCGGCCGCGTGCCGTCCTCGTTCAACTTCGCCCGCTTGTAGAGCGAGCCGAACAGGCTCAGCTCGATGACGTCGAACATGAGCACGAAGCACACCCGGATGACCCCGGGCAGCTGGGCCGTGTCCCGGCCGAAGCCCCACAGGCCGTAGAGCGCGACGATCACGCCCGCCATGGCGAGCTTGCCGTGCGGGCCCATCTCGTTGAGGAACGACAGCAGGCCGTTGCGGTTCGCCTTCGTGCCGAACAGCACCCGCTTGAGCATCCACACCGCCAGGCCCAGGGCGACCGCCCCGGCGACGATGACGACCCACGCGGGCGCGCTCTCGATGTGCTGTCGCATGTCGGACAGCAGGCCGCTGACCTGGCTCGATTCCGCTGCTGACCAGCGCCCGTGGCTGGCCGTAGTCTGTGAGTAGCGCACGTTTCGCTCCGATTCTGCGTTGGCCTCGGCGGCTCGATCACCACATCACCCGCCGGGGTCGTTTTGTTTTGGTGTGTCTTGTACTTCAAGGCTCAGGGAGTCCGAGACTCCCCGGGATCGGGACTCAGCCGGTCTGGGACTCTTCGAGTTCCGAGAGCCGGGCCTCCAGCTGCTCGATCCGCCCGCGGGCCGCCTCCAGGTCGCCGAGGTAGCCGACGAGGGAGGCCAGCAGCTCCTCCTCCGTGTCCCCGACGAGGACCCCGCCCCGGGACAGCAGCGTGTCGACCGCGACCCTGATCACGGTGTTTGCGGTGATCCGCTCACCCTTGCGCGTCCGGCCGGCCTGCAGGTCGCGGGCGAGCAGGTCGAGGTCGATCGTCTGGTCCGTCCGCAACTGGACGTACTTCGTCGTCATCGTCCGCTTGGCCTCCGCCGCGGACTGCCTGTCGAGCTGCGGCGGCCGTCGCCGCGTCGCTGTCGCGTTCGTGGTGTCCTCCTTCTTCGGGGCGCCGGCCTTCACCAGGTCGCCGATGTCCTGCTTCGCCTTCCGCGGCGTGCGCTGAGCGCTCATCAGGGGGTCACTTTCCTACGAGGTGCGGACGTTGCCCGGGCCGGGGCGGGGATCGGGGCGGGTTGCGCGGGCCGGGGCACCCGGTCGGGCAGGCCGAGCGCTTCGAGCACTTCGTCCACCAGGTCCCGGGCGTCGGCCGCCGGCCGCTGCCACGCCTTGTAGGTGCCCTCCGTGACCGGGATTCCGAGCTGCCCGGCGTCCTGGTGGGCGACCAGCTCCCGCATCTGCGTCTTGAAGACGGGCAGGCCCACGAGCTGCAGACTGTCGTACGTCCGCTTGGCCTTGGCCTTCCGGTTCGCGTCCACCCGGGAGATCACCACCCGGTAGGGGCGGCCGGAGGGGATCACGATCTCCCGGAGGGAGTTCATGATGGCCTTGGCCTCCAGCGGGTCCAGCGTCAGCGGGACCACGATCAGGTCCCCCGCGCAGCTGGCCGCGAGCTTCTTCCGGTCCCGGTGCGGCGCGTTGTCCACCACGATGAACCGGTACCCGCGGATGGTGCGGAGGCCGGCCAGCTTCTCCGGGTCCTCCTCGCCCGCGAGGTCGAAGACGGCGTCCACCTCCAGCCCGTCGTACAGCTCCGTGGTTCCGCCCTCCTTCTGCAGTTCGTCCGCGTCGACCAGGAGGGTCGGTCCCACCTGCCCGAGCAGCCACGCGATCAAGAAGGCAAGGGTGGACTTTCCGATCCCGCCCTTGCCACCGAATACCGCGATGATGATCGGATCGCCCTCCCAAGGCGGGTGCTCGACCCTCTCCACCGTGACCATCTCGAACTCCTCTCATCCGGGGTCTGTGCGTCCAAGAGCCTAGGGCCCTGGAGGTCCGGGACTCTTGAACTCACGAGGCCCGGAGATTCGGAAGTCCGCATCTCTCAACCTCGAAACAATCATACCCCCAGAGTCTTGAACTTCAAGAGTCTTGGGGTCTAAAGTTGGAGACACGAAGGAGGGCCGGGGTTGCAGCCCCGACCCTCCCGACCTGCTGCCGAGCGTGTCACCGCTCCGCAGGCGTGGACCGATCCCGCTAGGAGGGAACAGTCATGTCCCAGTCTCTCAGCACCCGTCAGCACCGCCTCACGGTGGTCAACCCCCGCCCGCACCAGGACGGCCGCGGCGTGCTGGTCGTCGGCCGCATCCGCCCCGCCAGCACCTGCTCGCACTGCAGCGGGTTCGGCCGGGTGACCGTGCGCCGCAACGGCCAGCCGGTCAGCCTGACCTGCCCCGTCTGCTCGCTGTCCGCCGTCGACTCCGCCGGCGCCCAGGTGAGCACCCGATGAGCGGCCGGGACGTCCCGGTGCAGAGCACGCAGCAGATGCAGCAGTCCGCCCACCAGCTCCAGCAGGCGGTGCAGCAGCACCTCGGCAGCTCGACCCCGTGCCCGCCCCCGCCGCCGCAGCCCCAGCAGGACACGCAGCAGCGCTGACCGCCCCTCACCCTTCGGTGCCGGGGCGAGCGCCCCGGCACCGTCACCCTGACGGAGAGACAGATGGACCGATTCACCCGCGTGCCGTTCGCCGACCTCGGCCTGACGGAGCCCGCCCAGATCGAGCGGTGGGCCGCCATCGCCCTGTTCGCCGCCGACTGCACCACCTACGAGATCAGGGGCATGGGCAGCGATACCGCCAGCCTGCTGGTCCGTACCGAGGTGCACCGCACCACCGAGTCCGAGCGCGTCGAGCTGGTCGACAGCGCGTACCAGGCCGACCTGCTGGAGGCCACCGACCGGGCCAACGCCTGCTCGGAGGCCGTCCGCGGCGCCGCCGACTGGCCGCTGCAGAACTGGACGGTGGCGAAGTGACGGAGACCTCCTACGCCGCGCAGCTGCCCCGCACCCAGGTGTCCGCGATGGGCGCCATGCTGGCCGCCGTCATCACCCTGGTCGCCGTCCTGACGAACACCACGCTGCCCGTGGTCGAGGCCGGCCGCGCCGCCGCCGTCGCGTACGGCGCGGTCGCCCTCCTCGCCGTGCTCCGCTTCCAGGTCCGGCCGATGGCCCTGCTGCTGTCCACCGCCCGGATCACCACCGCGTTGGTCGTCGCCCTCGCCACCGCCACCCGCACCCTGCGGGCCCGGAGGCAGTGGTGACCAGCTACCCGCCCAACGAGCGGGGCGACGCGCCCCGGCTGGTGGTCGAGCGCCACGGGCACCGGGTCGTGGTCGACGGCCAGGGCCTCGCCATCGACGGCGAGCGGATCTGCCTGACCCCGCTCCGGCCGGAGCAGGCAGTCCAGCCGAGCGAGGACCCGCGCCGCACCCGGGCGTTCCAGGTGACGCCCGCCGGCGAGGTCGTGTACCGGGGCCGGGTGGTCGCCGAGCTGGGGCCCCCGCCCCCCGGCACCAGCAACCCCGGCGAGCTGACCGTGCACGGACCCCACGGCCGCGAGTGGCCGGCCAGCACCGCCGAGCGGACCGCCACCGCCGCCGAGCGCCCCGGCCCGGCCGCCGAGCGCACCTCCGACCCGGCGCCCGCCCTGCCGAGCGCCACCGAGCTGCAGGCGAGCGTCGACGAGGTGCAGACGAGCGTCGACCAGCTGATCCGCCGTCAGCGCGACGAGCAGGACGTCCGGGCCCGGGAGACCCCGCAGCCCGCCCACCAGCCCCCCAGCCGGACCCGAGAGATGGAGATGTCCCGATGACCCAGCACCTGACCGGCTGGCAGGCCGGGCCGAGCGTCACGCCGCTGGTGCCCGCCCAGCCCCCGCAGATCATGAGCGCGGGGGCCTACCTCGCCAGCCGGTACGGCGGGCGGATCGTCCCGGCGCTGAGCACCAGCACCGCGCTGATCCTCGCCCGGATCTGGCACACCCAGGGCGCGGCCGGGTCGGTCGGCGACGCCGCGCTGATGATCGCCCTCGCCGCCGGGAGCACCCTGCACGGCATCGTTTCGGCGTCGAAGCAGAACGGGCACGAGGTCATCACCGCGGTGGCGTTCGCCGCGTCCGGGGCGTTCGCGCTGATCGGCGTCGCGGCGTACACCGCGAGCTGGGCGCTGGCCGCGATCCTGTGGCTGGTTGCCACCGTGCTGGTGTACTCCGTCAGCGCCCGGCACTGGCGCGTCGCCCGCGAGCAGGCCGAACAGCGGTACCACGAGCTGCAGTTGACGCAGGTCAACAGGCTGGCGGACGTCCAGGTCGCCACCGTCCAGCGGGACACCACCGCGCAGGCCCTCGCGTACGGCCTCGCCCTGCAGGCCGCGATCGAGCAGCGCCAGGCGCTCGACCCCCAGACCTTCCAGCTCCAGGCGGTGGCCGCGGCCGGCCTCCCCCAGCTGGTGCAGGGACAGCAGGACCGGTAGTTCCCGGCCGATCCCGGGGGAGTTCTGACAGGACGTCACCAACTCCCCCGGGTGGCCGCTAGATTCGTGGGTTCGGCACCGGGCCGGACCCCGCCCACCCGAGGAGCACCCGCATGAAGCCCGTACCGGACATCGAGTTCACCGGCGACGTCACCCAGTTCAACCTCGAACTGGGGGCGGACGGCATCGCCGTGATGGTGGTGTACGCCGAGGACGAGAACGGCAAGGTCGGCCGGGCCTGGCTGCGGTTCACCGAGAACGGCACCGACAACCTTCGGCGTGCCGTCCAGAACCTCCGCCTCCCCCGGCCCTACACCATGACCGCCATCGAGCCCGAGGGGACCACGCAGTGACAACCGAGACCAGGACGATGTTCCGCAACGACCCCGAGTTGTCCCGGGCGGTCGCCAACGCGACCGTGCTGTCCGAGATCCCCCACCGGGGCGAGAACGCCCGGATCGTGCTCAGCAGCACCCACGGTGTCCTCGCCGGAACCTCCCTGCTGGGCTGCCACACCGACACCTGGGAGGGCCGGATCGCCTCCAGCTGGCGGCCCTTCGAGGACGTCGAGTCCGCCACCCTCTGGCAGCACGCCCAGATCGCCCGGATGATCCGATCCCAGGTCGGGACCACCGTCCCCGGTTACGGGACGTGGGGCGCGGTGGACGGGTCGTGGGCCGCCGAGGTCGACCGCCGCCGGCACCGGTACACCGCGGCGGTCGGCGGGACCGTCCACCACATCGAACCGCGCCACTACCCGGGCGAGCCCGACGTCCTGGTCCAGGAGCGTGGGTGGGAGATGCTGCGGCGGGTGCTGCCCAACGCCGGGCAGTGGCCGTACGGCATGGCCGCCGAGCACCAGGACGTCGAGCTGCGGGCCGCCCGGTGGCGGACCGAGCAGGACACCCTCCAGGCGTTCGCGGACGAGCTGGAGCACGCCGCCGTCGCCGCCGAGCTGGCCGCCGTCGAGGAGGCCGCCCTGCAGGAGCGGCGGTCCGCCGGGTGGCTCCGCCGCCTGCTCGCCGCGCTGTTCGGCCGGCGCCGGTGACCGCCCCGGCCGGACAGCCCGGCGACGTCGACACCGAGCAGGACGACGACCAGGACGACCTGTTCGGCTGGAACTTCGACGGCCCGCTGCCGGAGGGCTGGTGGGCCTGCCCGCACCACGGGGAAGGCGGCGGCCCCGACGACCGCTGCCGTGGCTGTTCCGAGTACTGGGGAGAATGAGGAGAGATGACCGAGACCGTCGAGATCGAGACCGTGGAGACCGCCGACGTGGTGTGCATCCGCGAAGGCGTCATCCGGTCCGTGCTGCTGATCAAGCGCGGGGACGAGCCGTTCGCCGGGTCGGACGCCCTGCCCGGCGGGTACGTCGAGGCCGGGGAGAAGAAGCGGAAGGCCGCCGCGCGCGAGCTGGGCGAGGAGACCGGCGTCCGGGTCGAGCCCGAGCGGCTGCGGAAGGTCGGTGTGTACGACAAGCCGGGCCGCGACCCCCGGGGCCCGGTCCGCACCACCGCCTACCTGGTGGTCATGCCGTCCGGCACCCAGGCCACCGCCGGGGACGACGCCGCGTACGCCCGGTGGGTGCCAGTCGCCGACCTCCAGGACCTGCTGGAGGACCCCGCCGGCGGCGGGTTCGCGTTCGACCACGGGCAGATCCTGCTGGACGCGCTCCGCCTCAGCGGGGACTTCCCGAGCAACTGACCCCGCCAGCAGCACCAGGAGGGCCCGTCCACCCGGACGGGCCCTCCCGCGTTTCCGCCGTCGGGGACGGACCCGATCGGGTGATCTCTGACGCCGGTCAAAGCGCGCAGCCGCGCCGACCGCCCGTGCACCAGGTGCAGGACGTAGAACAGCGAACTACTCGGCGGGGCAGGCGTGGGGGTGAACCGCCGTGACGAGCCCTAAGAGGCGTGGCGGGCGAGCGGCCGGGACCGCCGTCCGGCGCGGGGCGCCGGTCGGCTCTGCCCTCTCCGCACCGCGTGCACGGCCGCCCCGGGCAGGGGCTGACCCTGCTCGGGCTGGTGTTCAGGGAGTTGACGAGGAGTTGGCACCAAGTCCGAGGTCGAGCTGGCGGCGCCGGGGACCGGAGGCCGGCCAGGCTGACGGAGCGGGCGGGGCGGCGGTCGGCTCGCCTCCGATGACGCCGACGGCGCGGAAGTACGCCAGCTGCTCGGCGACGGAGCCGTGCCGGTCGTAGGAGGCCGGGGCGGAAGGATCGGTCACGCCTGCTCAACGAGCCGTACCGCAACGAGGAGCCGGGGTGTCACCCGGACGAGGCCGGGCACGGCAAAGGCCCCCGGCAGGTGCCAGGGGCCCGTGCTGAGAGGACGTCAGCCAGCGTGCGGGGGCAGCCTCCGCTCCGCCAGGTCGACCAGCTGCTGCACCCGCCCCGGGTCGTACCCGGGCTGCGGCGCGAGGTTCCGCAGCAGCGAGCGCACCCGCTGGGCAGGGACCACGGTCACGCCCTCCAGCATCACCACCCCGCCGGGCACCGACGCGCCGTGCACCGCCACCACGGTGGAGGCCGGCACCCCGAGCGCCCGGGACACCTCCGCCGCCTCCCAGGCCGCCGTCCGCAGCGTCCGGGTCTGGTCGTACCGCCCGTACCAGAGCTGTCCGCCCTGCACCCGCAGCGCGGACGACTTGCTCTGCCAGTTCTTCGAGTCGACCACCACGACCCCGGCCGGGCCGATCAGCACATGGTCGACGTTCGCCCGGGAGCCGGGCACCGACCGGTCGTGCAGGGCCTGCCAGCCGTCGCGGGCGAGCGGGCCGAGGAGTGCCGCCGTACGCCTCTCCCCCGCCGCCCCCTTGGACCAACTGTCGGACGCGCGGCGGTAGATCCGCTGACTGACGACGGCGAGCGCCGCCGCGATCAGCACCAGCACCGCCCACCACGGCACCCCCAACAGCGCTCCGACCACCAGCGCGGCCGCGGCCGCCGCGGGCAGCTGCCACCTCGCCCTCGCGTGCTGGGCGGCCCGCTCGACCTGCCGCTGCCGCGCGCCCATCCGCTCCGCCGACGCGCCGGCCCCTCCGTTGTCCCTCGCCACCACGGCGTCCCCTCCCTCTCGTTGGTGCCCGGCGGGACGCTGCCCGCCGGGCCGTTCGCCTACTCCCGGGCCGGTTGGACGTCGAGCACGACCCGCAGCCCGCCCGAACGGTGAGTGAGCCGGGTCGGCTCGCTCGCCACCAGGCCCGCCGAGTCCTCCAGGGCCTGCTGCAGCAGCTCCAGCACCCGCTCGCCGAGCACGCGATCGTCCGTCATCACCCTGAGCTGGACCATGCCGTCACACCCTCTCCAGTTCGAGTTCATCCGCCGGCGCCGACGTGTGCCGGGCCGCCATCGCCTCCAGGACGTCAACCACCGCGAGGCAGTCCCCGAGCGCCCGGTGCCCGCCGCCGAGGGGCTGCCACCTGTTGTTTCCGTGGTAGTCCGACCAGTCCCCCACAAAATCCGAATAGGGGATCATCACGTCTTCCCAGGTCATGGCCTCCAGCCAGGCCGCCGCGCTGGCCTCCGGGTCCGGGTGGCCCGCGGCCCGGTAGTGCCGCACCAGCTCCCAGCGCAACCTGCCGACGTCGTACGACCGGTTGTAGATCAGCACCCGACGCCCCATCAGCGCGCCGGTCAGCTCGACCAGGACGTCGCCGAAGGCCGGCGCCCCTTCCACGGCCGCCGCGTCGATCCCGTGAATCCGGGACGCCGAGCGGGGGATCTCCACCCCGGGCGCCAGCAGCGTATTCAGCACAACCTCGCGGCGGGCCGTCACCACGGCCAGCTCCACCACCGCGGAGTCCGACTCCAGCCCCGTCGTCTCGCTGTCCAGGATCACCACGGACGGGTCCGCCAGGGCCTCCGCCGCCCAGGCCGCCAGCTCCCGGACCTCCTGCCGCCGGGCCTCGCGCGCCCGCTCCTCCTGCAGCCGCTGGTTCTCCCAGTACAGCGCGGCCTCCGCCTCCTGCCGGGCCTTGCACGGGTCGCAGCACCGCGCCGACCAGTACCCGAACGGGTTGGCCTCCTTCCAGGCCGTCACCTCCTCCCGGGTCGCCAACTCCGCGCCGCACCCACCCGAGCAGGTGGTGGCCCGCACCATCGCGCGCTCGGCCGCCTCCTTCTTCTCCCGGGCCCGCTTGCGCGTGCACGGCCCGCAGTACTGCTCGGCCCGCTCCCCCGGGGCCTTCTTCGGGAACGGGGTCTTCCTGACGGTCCGGCACCCCCAGCACGTCCGCCGCGCGATCCGCTCCTGTTCGGCGGACGCCTTCTTCCAGCACCGCTCACAGTCGCCGTACACCCGGGACTCCTGCACCTTCTTGCAGGTCCGGCACGTGCGCTTCGCCTCCAGCGCCAGCTTCTGCTTGCCGGTCAACGGCTTCATCTTCGCCGCCCCCGCCGGGTCGTAGAGCGCGAGCCGGCCGAACTTCCTGCTGTCGATGTAGGCCAGCGGCTTCTGACCGGGCGCCAGCTTGAGGCGCTGTTCGCCGAGCTGGGTGACCGTGCGCAGGTAGCCGGGCGCCCTCCCCCAGTCGTAGACCGGCACGCCGTCCACCTCGCCGGTCGGTTCGCCCCGGGGGACGCGAGTCGGGTCGGGCGGAGTTTCGATTTCCACCATGTGCTTTCTCCTTTCAACTGGGGGAATTGCACCGTACCAGAAATAGCCCATGATCGGGCGGAAAGCAAGAATTCCCCGGGGGCGCATCGAAGCGCAGAACCGGGGGAATTCCGGCCCGCTTTCCAACAATCAAGGTTGGTTGTAAGGAAGCGGGCAGGCCGCCTACTCGGCCGCCTCCTGCCGCGCGTAGCGCTCCAGGGCCTGGCGGACGATCCGGGACGGCGAGTGGATCTGCTCGGCCAGCCGCCGGCGCTCGGCGAGCTGCGAGGCGGACCAGTGTCCGTCATAGGTCAGCCCCTGCCGCTCGAACGTCTCCAGGGCGGGCGCACTCACCCGCCAGGACGCCGTGCGCAGGTCTCTGATCAGGTCGGATGGGAGGAGGTAGGACCGGCGGACGGGAGTCCGCACGGCAGGCCCCGGCCACCTCCCGCTCAGCCGCAGGCCCACCGCCTCCTCCTCCGTCAACGGCGCCCAGGGCCCGGCCAGGTCCGGCTCGGCCAGGCGTCGGCGCACGCACCCGGAGACCAGGACGTCCAGGCTCGGCCACCAGTCTGGGGCGACCCGGGCCAGCTCCAGCCGGATCGCCCGCGGGGACATTTTCTCGCCTTCGAGCTGCTTTTTATAGTCGGCCCTCTCCTGCTGGTGCCGCCGCTTTCGGAGGTCGAGTTGGGCCGCCAATTGAACGGAGAGGCTGACCGAGAGTTTCCCACTATCCATTGCGTCGTTTCCCGTTTCCCGAACTATCAAGGTTGATTGTCACGGCCCGGCTGCGGCCGCCGAGGCTGCTGCCGAGAGGCCCTGCTGACCGGTCGTCACCTGGCCCAGTCTGCCAGCCCCGGGGTGCCGGGCTGGACTCTACGGACCGTCCAACGCGCACGCGCGAGCCGCCGCCGACGCTGCCGTGCCCAACGAGCTGCCCGGCCTGCGGGTCAAGGCTTTTCGCCTCCAGCGGGGGCCACCCTGCGGAGGGGGAGGCCCCGGTCCGTGCCGGGCGTGACCCGCCGTTGGTGGTGGGGGTGGGTGGTGGTCCGGCGCGGCCCCCTCGCTGGTCGACGGCCCAGGGGAGCCACAGCCGCCGGGAGCCCTACAAGGACGCTCGCAAGCTCGCGCCGCACGCGGCCGGCTCCGCCGGTCCTTTCCGGTCCCCCAGCGCCCGCGGCTGGCGGTGCCCCGCCGCCCAACGAGGGAACCACCCCGAACCGGTCGGGACCATGGCGGCCGCCGGCGGGCGGGGAGCCGCCCGAACGAACCCCGAACGCATTGCATTGCATTGCGTTCAAGCAATGCAATGCATTGACGTAATGCAATGCAATGCGTTAGAATTGAGGCATCGTCAGAGACCGGGGGCGACCCAGCCGACCCGAGAGGACCGCACCGTGGACACCACCGCACAGCCCGAGCAGCCCGCCGTCCAGGCCGAGGACGTCGAGGACGAGAGCACCTGTCGATTCCCCGACTGCACCGAGCCCCGGGAGCCGAAGGTGGCCGGCCGGACCGGCGGGGCGCCGAAGTACTGCGCGAACCCAGACCACAACCCGATGACCGCGCTCCGGGCCAGGCGCAAGGGCACCGCCAAGGCCGCCGCCCAGGTGCCCGAGGCGCTTCGGGACCGGCCGGTGGCCGCCGCCGAGCACGTCGCGCGCTCCCTCCGGCAGGAGGTGGTCGAGGCCGTGGACAACGCGGTAGACAGGCTGACCACGTTGGTGGGTGAGCTGCGGACGATGAACGACCCGGAGGCCGCGGCCGCGCAGACCTACACCGTCACCACCCAGGCCGCTACCGAGATCGCGCAGGCGAAGCAGGCCGCCGCCGACGCGACCGCGCACCTGCTGCGGGTGCAGGCGGAGAACCGGAAGCTGCTGCAGGTGACCGAGGAGGCCAACGAGGCCGCCGAGCTGGCGGTGGCCACGCTCGACCAGCGGACCAGCGAGTTCGAAGCCGCGCGCCAGGAGCTGGAGGAGAGCACCGCCGCGAAGGTCGAGGAGGCGGAGACCAAGGCCGCAGCCCGAGTCGCCGAGGTCGAGGCCGAGGCCGGCCGCCAGGTGCTGGAGGCCCAGCAGGAGGCCGAGCACCAGGTGGCCGAGGTCACCCGGCAGATGGAGAAGTTCAAGGCCGAGACCGCCCAGGCGCGCGAGGCCGAGACGCAGGCCGCCCGCGAGGCGGTGGAGGAGGCCCGCCGGCAGGCGGACACCGCGGTGAAGGACGCCCAGGCCAAGCAGAAGGCCGCCGAGTCCGCCGCCGAGCAGGCCCGCAAGGACGCCGTGGCCGCCGAGGAGAAGAAGTCCGCCGCCGAGGAGCGCGCCACGAAGGCGGAGATGGAGCAGGGCATCGCCAAGGCCCGGCTGGAGGAGAAGACCGAGGCCCTGCAGACCCTGACCGGCACGCTGACGGCGGTTCAGGAGAGCGCGAAGACGGCCAGCGAGACCGCGCGGGAGAACCAGCAGCGGCTGCAGGACGAGCTGGACAAGGCCCAGGCCGCCGCAGAGAAGGCCGCGACCGACGCGGCGAAGGAGATCGGCAGGCTGCGGGCCGAGGTCGAGCAGCTTCGCGGCAAGCAGTGACGGACGCCGCGCTGCGGGCCGGCGACTGAATCGCCCAGCGCGAACACATACCCCAGAAGTCTTGAAGTTCAAGACTTCTGGGGTATGATCGTTTCCGGGTGATCATCAGCGGGCCGTCCGGTCCGCCGGAACCCCTGACCAGGGGACAAACCAGGATTATCCGTACGACTTTCAGCGCCTTGCGTGTTGAGCCCGACACGAAACGCCATCGGTGTGAAAAACTCCGAGATGGCTTAACGACCAAGATCACGGAGACCTATCGACAGCACGCGAAAAGAGCCTCAGACCGCCCCGGGTTCCAGCCGGGTGATCGAGGCTCAGACCGCCTACCACGTATGAGATTTTCCACTCCAGTCCCGCCCTGCGGCAGCCAACCTTTGGAGCCGGGTTCTGGAGCTAGCCGGGTGCGCCCTTCGGCGTACCCACTACCGGGAGACGACTATAGCCGTCCGCCGCCCGGTCTGTCCTCCATGCCCGCGTGTCGAAGCACCGCGTTTCGGACAGACCAGCAGCCCCGCCGCCCGCCGCCCGTCGGCCGCCGGCGCAGACCACCCGCCACGGGGTCCGCCCGTCCTGCATGCCCAAGTCGCTGCAGGACGCGCTCCGCCATGGCGGGTGGAGGTCGTGGACATGCTCAGGGGAGACCGGACCCCGGAAACCGGCCCGTGGCCCCACCTTGACGCTGGTGGGGAGTCCGGACAGTCCCCGGTAGGAGAACGGACCGGGTTACCAAAAACCGACCCCGGTAGCCCCCGGGAGGTAGAGAAGGCAGAGGCGGAGGAAGCTCACCCGACCCCCTGAGCGGAGGGAGAGCGCCGAGGACGCAAACAGGCAAATGGAGCTGACAGCCGAACGGCCTTGCCTCCCGGGTGACTTGGGGGCGAACAAGGTGGACCCCAGCCGAGGCCCGCGCAGAGCGGGCGGAGACGCGACCTCCCGAGCTGCCAGCACATCCCGGTCCCAGGCGCCGAGTAATTCCCGGCAGCCGGTTGATGCGATGACCGCAACGGGCGTACCGGAGACGGACGTACGAGCACATCAACCCCCCTAGCGAGGAGACAGAACCCCACGGGTGAACTCTGTCTTCCTCGCTAGGGGGGGTCTAGCTCCCCCCGGCTGCTGGGCACCCGGAGCCCCGGGAAAGACAACAACGGACACAAGCTCAGCAGCCGGGGGGAGCGCTCAAAGAGAACAGCCCAAAGGCCCTTATCCGCGGCTGTGGGCCCCGATCCGGCCCACCACCGACAAGGCGAGCCAATCGGCAGAACGGCAGCCGGATCGGGGCCCACAGCTCATCACAGCCCCCCGCGGAGCGGGGGACGATCAAGCCCGAACGGGGGTTCGGTTTCACTGTGTCTCAGCTTCGCTACACCCCTCCACCGAGCAGGGAAAACACGGGGGTTGGTGTACGTACCCCGGTCTACGGTGAGGGCATGACGATCAGCGGGGAGCCCAGGGGGCGGGTGCTGCTGCTGGCGGCCGCGCCGAGGTCGAGCCGACGTCGACTGCTGGACCCCGAGCACGGGGTGAGCGCGGTCGCGGGGGTCGGCCCGGACCGGCTGCTGCAGGGCTGGACCGGCCCGGTGGACGTCGTGCAGCTGGTCGACCCGGCCGAGCCGCAGGCCGTCCTCGCTCGGCTCCAGGATGCCGCGGCCGCCGCCGGGCCCGTGCTGGTCTACGTCTGCGGGCAGCTGGTCCGGGACCACCGGCAGCACCAGGTCCACCTCGCCCTCGCCCGCACGACGGAGAGCACCGTCCGGTACACCGCGCTGCCGTGGCCGTGGCTGGCCCGGGTGCTGAGTGCCCGTCCGGCCGGCACCACCACGGTGGTGGTCGACGCGGTGGCGGGCCGCAGCTGCGGCCCGCTGGTCGAGGCCGACCTGCAGGTGCCCGGCGCCATGGTGCTCGGCACCGTGGGCCCCCCTGTCCGGCGCGGACCGTTGCAGGCCCCGTCGTACACCGTCCAGCTGTCGGTGCTGCTGCGGGGCGGCCCGGTCGGACAGCGCCTCGCCGATCTGCACCCGGTCGCGGTTGCCCAGGCCGGGCTCGACTCCCGCTCGCTGGTGCTCGGCCCCGCCGTCCGGATCGGCGTGCCGCTGCCGTACCGGCCTCCTGCCCCGCCGAGGCCGACGGTTCCCCCGCCGGCGCTTCCCGCACTCCCCGCGCCGAGCCCGCCGCCGCAGGCCGATGCCCGTACGGCGAACGTCCGCTCCGCGATCGACGCCGCGTTGGGCGCTGGCGAGTTCGCGGCCGCCGCCGAGCTGGCCGCCGAGTGGGAGCGGACCGTGCTGCGGACCGGCGGAGGCCACCTCTCGCCGCAGCTGGCGGACGTGATCGAGGCTCAGGCCACCATCGCCACCGCGGCCGGCCAGCAGACGACCGCCGTTGAGCGCTGGACCGCGACGGCCGAGCGCCGGCTGCGGTGGGCGCACGCGAGCGACCCGGCCGTGAAGCAGGCCGCGCGGAACGCCCTCGCGTGCTGGGGTGCCCTGCCCATCGGGCCGGAGCGGGCCGTGCTCGGCCACCGCCTCGCGCAGCTGCTGCGGGCGGTCGGACGCGACTCCAGCGCGGAGCTGGTCGAGCGGACCGCCGGGGAGCCCGCGGCCGCGGCCGGCCAGCGTCCACCCGGGTGGTGAGCCCCCTCATTTCAGGGCCCAAAAATGAAACCGCCCCCCTGTCCTCGCTGGTCAGGGGGGCGGTTGCATGAGGCCGGCAAGGCGGCGGCCGCCGTTCGCCGGTCGTCCAGCACCGCGAGGTAGGCGGCGCGGCCGCCGTGGTGCACGGAGCCGGCCACCGCGGTGCACAGCCCCACCACGATGAACCAGCCGATCGAGCGCAGGCCGCGGGTGTCGAGCATCCCCGCCAGGTCGCCCCGGCAGAACGCCAGCAGGCAGAGCATCACCTGCGGGTTCAGCTCCACCCCCTCCAGCAGCGTGTAGAGCTGGGCGGAGAACACGGCGGACGGGACCGTGCCGGGGAAGTCCTCCACTACCCGCACGCCCAGGTCGTCCATCAGTTGCTCGAACATCTCCTCCAGCACGGCCTGCCCGAGGTTGTGCAGGCCGAGCCCGCCCATCGGGTCCTGCAGCATGCGGAAGGCGCGATCGACCTCCTGCAGGAGGTCGTTCGCGCCGTCCCAGTCGCCTCCGGTGTAGGCCCGCACCAGGTCGAGCATCAGCACGGTCGCGCGGGTCTCCCGCAGGTCCGGGGGCGGGGGCAGCGTGGTGTCCATGCCAGGAGAACGAGCGGGCCGGGCCGGGGGCAACGCGCCGAACGGCCTCCGCCGGCACCGCACTTCACCCCGCGTCCCCCGGCGCGGACTGCGGAGGGCAGCCCGTAGGGCAGCCCTCCGCGATAGCTTGCTGCACCCCCTCTGATCTGCGATGGGGAGAAAACCGGTGAGTTTCCGCAGTGGAAACTCACCGGCCCCGCAGCCGAACTCACCGGCCGTCCGCCGAAACTCACCGGGTCGGCACCTCTGGGATCTGTCAGTGCGTCGGCGTACGGTCGGGGCCCCGCACCGCCTACGAGGAGGAGCCCATGGCCTCGCTGCCGATCGTCCCGCTGCCGGACGAGCTGTTCGACGCGCCGCTGCCCGCCGTCGCCTACGCGAACGAGCCGGACGCGGTGGAGCTGGACCTGCTGATCGACCGCCTGCAGATCGAGCTGGACGACTGGCGCACCAGCCACGAGGTCCGGCTGCTGCAGGCCGTGGTACTCGACCTGCACGCCTTGCAGTACCCCGAGGACGAGCTGCTGCGGAACGAGGCCGTCGCGGCGGGGTGGCTGCTGCGCGAGCTGGACGACTCGCTGGGCACCAGCACCGGCAAGCACCGGCCGTTCATCGAGGGCGAGCTGTGCGAGTGGGACGCCGCCGGGGGCAGCCGGGCGTACGTGCGCCAGGAGTACCTGCAGTACCGGGTCGAGCAGACCGCCCGGGTCGAGGCCGAGCTGGCGGCCGCCGCGGCGAAGGCCGGGCCGCCGGCCGACGTCGAGCCGGTCCGCCCCCGGGACCGGTGGTGGGTGCGGCTGCTGGACCGGTTCTTCGTCGGCTACATGGGCTGCCAGCGGATCGAGTAGCCGCGCAGGCCCGCAAGTCCGCCTACTCCCCGGCGCTGTCGACGTCGCGGCGCCGGGGCAGCGGCAGCGGGCCGACGAGCGCGCTCAGGTCGGTGCCGGACGCCCACGCCTCCAGCTGCTGGCCGTCGAGCAGCAGGACCCCGCCCTGCCGCGAGGCCCACAGGACGTCCTGCCTCCCGAAGCGGCCGCGGGTGACCACCAGCCGCAGCACACCGCCGTACCCCTCGGTGCCGGCCCGCCGCAGCGGAGCGGGCGCGGGTGTCGCCTCCCCCGCGCTGTCGATCGTCCGCACCGTCACCTCCAGCACCCGGCCATCCCCGTCATGGGCCATCAGCCGCGGCGTGCCCTGCCAGGGCTGGGACCGCACCCGCCAGCCGTCCCGCCGGAGCATCCGGGCCGCGACCCGGGCCACCGCGTGCTCGCCGTCCAGGGCGCGGAGTTCAGCAGCGGTGTACAGGCCGGACTGCCGCCGAGCTATCACCGCCCGCCGCCGGCGGACCGCGACGACCAGGGCGACGACGAGCACCAGGACGACGACCAGGCCGACGAGCCCGCCCGCCCGGTACACGAGAAAGAGGACCAGCAGCGGGAGCACGAAGGCGCCGGCGAACACCAGCATCCCGGGCAGCGCGTCCCGCAGCGCGGGCCCTGCCTTCCCCTGCTGCCGGAGGTAGCTCAGCGCGCGGGCGCGGACGGCCCTCCGGGAACCCGGAGTCGGGGTCCGTCGCAGCCAGCCGCCCACCATCGCGTACTCCTACCTGCCCAGTCGCCAACCTGACGCCCTGTTGATACATGCCCGCCGCCCCCGATCGCCAGCGGGCACCCGGCGGGATGGCCGAAATCTGACGACAATTCAGATTGTCGAAGATCCTTTGACAAGACAGCTTGTCGAGAGATAGCGGGACAACTAGACTTGTCGGCATGGAGAGTCAACCGGCGAACAGCGCCGAGTACACCGAGCCGTCGGCCGAGGAGCTGGGCCGACTCCGGCACACGCTGTGGGAGGCCGTGTGGTCGACGGCCGAGCGGATCGCGGCCGTCAAGCCCGGGGAGATCGAGCCCCCGGAACAGGTCTGGCAGACCGTCACCATGAAGTGGCGCGACATGCCGGGCGCGAACCTCGCGGCTCTGCGCGTTCTGCGCGAGGTCGCCGCCGAGGTCGAGTCGATGGCGAGCGAGACCGCGCACCGGGCGGGCCGTCGCGGTGCGACCTACCCGCAGCTGGGGACGGCGTGGGGCGTCACCCGGCAGGCCGCCCGCTCCCGCTGGCCCAAGGCCGTCCAGGCTCCCGCCGTCAAGGGCGAGCGGGCCGAGGTCCAGCTGTTCGGTGGCCGGGCCACCGTCAGCCACCTGCCCGACGAGGGCGGTTGGTGGTGGATCGGAACCGGCGCCGACGAGGTGTCCGCCGAGGCGGAGCAGACCTACGACAGCCAGGCCGAGGCCGCGGCCGCCGCCGGCGCCTTCCTCGCCGCCCACCAGATCCAGTCCTGACCAGCGCACCCACCACCGCGAAGGAGCACCCGATGGACCAGCTCACCCGAGACGCGATCAAGGCGTTCGTCCGCCTGCACAAGACCACCGAGAGCATGTACGCCGACCCCCACCAGCCCGGGATGGAGGAGGCGTTGAGCAACGCGGCCCAGGAGGCGAACAAGCTGATGCGCGAGGCCGGTCTGCTCGGGAAGCCGGACAGCGTGATCCTCTCCCTGGTCGACCAGGTGTTCCCCGGGTGGAAGCCCGACGTGCCGCAGGGGCCGACCCCGGGGAGCGTCCTGTCCCTGCTGATCCCGAGCGGGCCGCTCGACTTCCCCCCGGACGACCCCCGACTGCGGGCCACCGGCGAGGCTGTCACCGCCGCGACCCGCGCCCGACTCCTGCGGTCGGCGCTGGTGCAGGCCGGAGTCGGGGAGCTGGGCAAGTGGGACCTGGAGGTGCTCGACCGGCTCGGCGCCGCGTTCGACTGGTCCGTGATCGCCGCGCTGGTCAGCTGGATCGAGCGCGCCAGCCACAGCAACCCCACCACCAACAACTGACCGACCAGGAGGAACAGGGCATGACCAGGCACGATTTCAAGTACGGGCCGGACGTGGAACGGCTGATCGGCGCGCTGCAGCAGCTGGTCGAGGACTTCCCGATGGGCAGCGACGAGGACGGCAGCCTCACCGTGACCGTCATCGGCGGAATCGGTCACCCGCAGATGACGGTCGAGCTGCGGCGGGCGGAGGCCGCCGTCCTCGCCCAGGCCGTGGACCGGGTGCGGTTCAACTTCGAGCAGGCCCACCCGGACCGCGCCGGCGTCTGCGCGCACTGCCACGGCGGCGGCCGCGCCGACGAGAGCACCGACTGCACCAACTGCGGTAAGCGGATGCGCTGGTGGCAGAGCCCGGAGCTGCCCGAGGACCAGGCCCAGCGGCTCGGCTGGTGGAGCTGCGAGAACTGCGGCCACCGCCTCGCCAACCGCTACGAGCAGGAGACCGTCGACGCGGAGCTGCCGCCCGGCCACGCCGACGGGGTGAACTGGCGGTGCGTGGTGTGCGAGACCACCAACCCCATCGACAGCCGCGTCTGCGGGTCGTGCGAGCGCGGCCGGCCCCAGATGGTCGCCGGGCACCGGCAGTACAGCATCACCTGCCCGCACTGCGGATCGGTCGACGTCGAGGAGTTCGGCCAGCCGATCACGACCACCCACGACGACTACGCGGACTGTGCCCGGTGCCGGGCGTGCGGCCGCGAGTGGGGGCTGGACCCGGCCGCCGACGCCTCCTGCACGCAGTGCGGCGGGAGCGGCCTCCCCGGGAACGGCCCCCTGACCACGAAGGACACCGCCGGGCAGCGGGTGCTGACCGAGCCGTGCGCCTGCACGGTCGAGGCGTGAGCCCCAGGAGCCGGGCGGAGATCCCGTGGGCCGTGCTGACCGGGCACGGCCCCACCCGGGAGCGCTACGCGGACAAGACGTTCCGGCGCGGCCCCAGGCAGTGCTGGTACTGGACCGCAGCGATCAGCAGCAGCGGGCACGGCAAGCTCCGCGCGGGCCCCAGCCAGAACTCCGAGATCGTCAGCGCCCACGAGTACGGGTACGCGCTGGAGTTCGGGGTGGAGGCGCTGATCTCCACCCCGGTGATCAGGCACTCCTGCGACGCCCCCAGCTGCCAGAACCCCGGCCACTGGCTCGCCGGGACGCGCCAGGACAACGTGCTCGACTACGTGAGCCGGTCGAGGCTGGCCGGGCACGCGCTGGCCGACACCCGCGGGCCGGCCGGACGGGCGAGGGCGATCCGGGACGCCATCAAGGCCGCGGCCCCGGAGGACGTCGAAGCGGCGATCCGGGCCGCGATCCTCGCCGGGCAGCCGGGCGGCGCCTGGCAGGGCGAGCTGTTCTCGGACGAGCTGTTGTAGCAGCCTGACGCACCGTCGGGCGGCGCGGGCACCGAGCCCGTGCCGCTCGACGGCCCGGACAGTCTGGACCGACCAACCAGGCGAGGACCCCATCATGCGAGTGCAGATCATCAGCTTCGGATTCCTGCACGGCCCGACCCCGGAGGCGCACCAGGTGCTCGACCTCCGGCAGCACTTCAAGGACCCCGACCTCCGTCCCGGGCTGCGGTACCTCACCGCCCGGGACCAGGAGGTGCGGGACGCGGTGACCCAGACTCCCGGCATCGTGCAGCTGGTCGCCGCGTACGTCGCCGTCGCCCAGGCGTACGCCGCCGGCCCCAGCGCCGAGACCGTCCCCCTTCGGATCGCCCCGGGCTGTGCGGGTGGTCGGCACAGGGCACCCGTCGTTGCCGAGATGCTGCAGGCCGCGCTGGTGGACGCCGGGTTCGAGGTCGAGGTTCAGCACCGCGACCTGGACAAGGACGTGGTGGAGAGCGGGCGCGAGGCCCGGCGCACCGACCAGTACGCCGAGGTGATCGAGCAGGCGCTGGACTCCCTGCTGGAGGAGATGGGGGACGAGCTGGACACCACCGTGATGGCCGAGAACGCGGCCGGCGCGTTGGTCGCCGCCGGATACTGACCGGCCCCCTCATGTAACAGTGCCGCCCGAAGCGCGATCGAGGCAGGGGCATCGCCCCTGGTCAGAGCATCTGGCAAGGGGGCACTGTTACGAGCCGGGCCCGGTCGTCCGGGACCAGAATCACACCGTGTACACGCTGGGAAGGTAGAATCGGGGCATGGCAAACCCACGGGGGCGCGAGGGCGCCCGGATCATCAGCGCGCTGGAGACCATGTGGTCGACCATCCAGGCCCGCCACCCCGGAGTTCCGGACGCGGTGGTCATCACCGGCACCGTGCTGCCGACGAAGCCGACCAAGGCGAAGCGGTCCGCCTACCAGCACTGGGGGCACTTGACCCCCGACCGCTGGCGGGCCGAGGACGGGAAGGTGCCCGAGCTGTTCGTGGCGGCCGAGCTGCTGGAGCGCGGCGGGCAGGCCGTGCTGGAGGCGCTGCTGCACGAGGCCGCCCACGGCCTCGCCGCGACCCGCGGCATCGTGGACCGGTCGAGCGACGGCCTCCGCTGGCACAACAAGAAGTTTGCCGCCCTCGCGGTCGAGGTCGGGCTGCAGCCGCCGGAGCGGGCGGCGCAGACCATCGGGTTCAGCGATGCCCCGATCAAGGACGGCACCGCGGGCGCGTACCGTGCCGCGATCCGGAGGCTGGAGGAGGCCAGGCTGCCGGTCGTCCCCGGCGACGGGGACCAGGCCGAGGCCGCGGCCGAGGGGGAGGAGGGCTCCGACGAGCCCAAGAAGATCAAGTCCGGGGGCAAGCGGTACGCGGTGGTCTGCAAGTGCCTGCCCGAGCCGCGGCGGCTCCAGATCACGCCGAAGGCGTACGGGAAGGGCGACCGGCAGGGAGGGATCGCCTGCAAGTGGTGCGGGTCGGAGTTCGGCCCGGAGACCGACGAGGCCGCCGAGGCGTTCGACGCCTACGACGACGACCCGCTGCCGACCGGCGCCGACGAAGCGCCGGCCGAGGCCCCGGCCGCCCCCGGCGCCGATCCCGAGTGGGCGGGGGAGGAGCCCGAGGGCGACGAGCCCCCTGCCGAGGACCAGCCCTAGAACCCACCGTGTCCACGGTGGATCAGCTCCGCCCCGTTCCGCGCGTCGAGCGCGGGGCGGGGCGTTCTGCTTTCAGCGTGTGCACGGTGGGCTGGTCGGGGTGGGCAGGCCCGCGTCGGCGGGCGGGGGG
>NZ_JBIDAK010000053.1:34432-36775 GCF_043202455.1 Kitasatospora sp. NPDC048194 | reverse complement strand
GCGCCGCGGGGGGGGGGGGGGGGGGCGCGGCGGGGGGGGGGGCGGGCGGGGGCCGGGGGGGGGGGCCGGGGGGCCCGGGGGGCGGGGGGGGGGGGGCCCCCCCCCCCGGCGCCGGAGCGCGGAACGCCGGCGCCCGAGCGCGGAACACCGGCGCCCGAGCGCGGAACACCGGCGCCGGAGCGCGGGACACCGGCGCCACCCCCTCCCCGCAACGCGAACGGCCGCCCCCGGGAACCCCGGAGGCGGCCGTCGCGCGTGCCCGGCAGGCCATCTGCTGCCGACCAGTTCCCCGCTACTTGCTGCCGACCAGCTCCCTTTCCTCCTCCGCGCCCGCACGCCGGTTGCGCACGATGGACGAGGCCAGCGCCAGCCCGATGAACGCGACGCCGATCAGGCCGGTGACGATCTCCGGGATGTGGTACTTGATCCCGACCAGCAGGATCACCGCCAGCGCGCCGATCGCGTAGTGCGCGCCGTGCTCCAGGTAGACGTAGTCGTCCAGGGTGCCCTTGCGGACCAGGAAGACGGTCAGCGAGCGGATGTACATCGCGCCGATGCCGAGGCCGAGGGTGATCTGGAAGATGTCGTTGGAGATGGCGAACGCGCCGACCACACCGTCGAAGGAGAACGACGCGTCCAGCACCTCCAGGTAGAGGAAGAGGAAGAACGCGGCCTTGCCGGCCACCTGGGCGACCGACTTGCCGGACTTCTCGGCCTCCTCCTCGCGCTCGGCCTCCTCCTCCAGCCCCGACTCGAAGATCGAGGAGAGGCCGCCGACCACGAGGTAGGTGATCAGACCGAGCACACCGGCCAGCAGAACGGTTTCGGCGTGCTCACCGGCGAAGAAGTGGGAGGCCAGCACCAGCGCGACGAGGGCCACGACGCTGGACAGGGCGTCCAGCTTGCCGACCTTCTCCAGCGGGCGCTCCAGCCAGCTCAGCCAGTTGTGCTCCTTCTCCTCGAACACGAAGTCCAGGAAGATCATCAGCAGGAAGACGCCGCCGAAGGCCGCGATGGCCGGGTTGGCCGCTTCCAGGTACTGGCCGTAGGTGAGGCCGTTGTAGGTCTTGTCCGAGTGCAGCGCGAGGTCGATCACCGTCGCCGGGTTGAGCTTCGCGGTCAGGCCGACGACCAGCAGCGGGAAGATCAGGCGCATGCCGAAGACGGCGATCAGCACACCGACCGTCAGGAAGATCTTCTGCCAGTACGGGTTCATCCGCTTCAACACCGTGGCGTTGACCACCGCGTTGTCGAAGGAGAGGGAGATCTCCAGGATGGAGAGGATCAGCACGATGCCGAAGCCTTGGGCTCCCCAGAGCAGTCCGGCCGCGACCAGGCCGATGGCGGTGATCGCGAACGACCAGCCGAATGTGCGGAGGAACACGGGAGTTGGCTACCTTTCGGGTTTCTGGCCGTGCCGGGGTCGACCTCGTCCCGAGACGCCTGACCGGGCCTGGGCCCGGTCAGGCCACCCCCGCACCGCCCTCTGTTCTCATGATCGTGAGTCGGATGCGATAAGTCCGTTTTGCGCCCTCACTGTACGTTGACGCCGAAGTCGAGCGCGATGCCGCGCAGGCCCGAGGCGTAACCCTGGCCCACCGCACGGAACTTCCACTCGCCCGCGTACCGGTACAGCTCGCCGAAGATCATCGCGGTCTCGCTGGACGCGTCCTCGGACAGGTCGTAGCGCGCGATCTCCTCGCCATCGAGGGAGTTGACGACCCGGATGTAGGCGTTGCGGACCTGGCCGAAGTTCTGCAGCCGGGCCTCCGCGTCGTAGATCGACACCGCGAAGACCACCTTGTCCGCCTGGGCCGGGACCAGCTCCAGGTTGACCAGGATCAGCTCGTCGTCGCCCGTGTCGTCGCCGCCCACGAGGTTGTCGCCCTGGTGCTCCACCGAGCCCTCGGGGCTCTTGAGGTTGTTGTAGAAGACGAAGTACTCGTCACCGAGCACCCGCCCACCAGCGCAGAGCAGGGCGCTCGCGTCGAGGTCGAACGGTGCGCCCGTGGTCGAACGGGCGGACCAGCCGAGGCCGATCTGGACCTGCGTCAGGTTCGGCGCAGCCTTGGTGAGCGAGACGTTTCCACCCTTGGCGAGCGTGACCACCATGCTGTTCTTCCTCCCTTGCTTCTCCCGGGGCGCGCCATACAGGTGTAGTCCCCCGCGGCCCCGGCCGGCCCCGTTCGGCCGGCTGAACTTCCTGAACTCACATCCTCGCAGCGCTGCGGACGGGGACGAAGCCGGGGCGGGGGGGGGGCGCCCGCGCGGGGGGGGGGGGCCCCCGCCCCCCCCCCCCCCCCCCCCCCCCCCCCCCCCCCCCCCCCCCACACCCCCCCCCGC
>NZ_JBIDAK010000053.1:0-34422 GCF_043202455.1 Kitasatospora sp. NPDC048194 | reverse complement strand
CTTCCCTCAACCCCCCCCCGGGGGGGGGGGGGGGGGGGCGCGCGGGGGGGGGGCCCCCGCCCCGGGGGGGCCGGGCCCCGCCCCGGGAATCGGCGCGCACGACCGTGCGCCGACGCGGACTCAGACGTTGACGCCGAAGTCCTGGGCGATGCCGCGCAGGCCGGAGGCGTAGCCCTGGCCGATGGCGCGGAACTTCCACTCGGCGCCGTTGCGGTACAGCTCGCCGAAGACCATCGCGGTCTCGGTGGAGGCGTCCTCGGAGAGGTCGTAGCGGGCCAGCTCCGTGTTGTCGGCCTGGTTCACCACGCGGATGAAGGCGTTGCGGACCTGGCCGAAGTTCTGGCCGCGGCTCTCCGCGTCGTAGATCGACACCGGGAAGACGATCTTCTGCACGTCCGCCGGGACGCCGGCCAGGTTGACCTTGATCGCCTCGTCGTCGCCCTCGCCCTCACCGGTGCGGTTGTCGCCAGTGTGCTCGACCGAGCCGTCCGGGCTCTTCAGGTTGTTGAAGAACACGAAGTTCCCGTCCGAGGCGACCTTGCCCTGGTCGTTGCAGAGCAGGGCGCTGGCGTCCAGGTCGAAGTCCGTCCCGGTGGTGGTCCGGACGTCCCAGCCCAGGCCGACCAGGACGGCCTGGAGCCCGGGGGCCTCCTTGGTGAGCGAGACGTTGCCGCCCTTGCTGAGGCTGACTCCCACTTGTCCTCCAAGAATCGGGAGGCACGGCTGGTGCCCCCGCGGTGGTGCGGTTCGGGGGCTCCGACCGTGGAAACACGGGCGCGCGCCCCACCCCGCCAACGGCCCGAGCGTAGTGCCCGGTTCCCGCACGCACCTGCGAACGGCGCACGGAGCGCGTCCGAACGGGCCCGCACCGCGTCCGAACGGGCCCGCGCCACCGTCGGACGCGATCGCACCGCCTCCGAACGTGATCGCACCGCCGACGAGCGCCTCCGGGCCGCCGACGACCGCCGGCGAGCCCGATCGCACCGCCGGCGAACGCCCCCGGCAGCGGGCCGGGCCCCGGGCCGCCTCAGAGGGCGGCGAGGACCTTGAGGTACTCCTGCTCGTCCCGGGCGTCCGGCAGGCCGTTGACGACGCTCCAGCGCACCGTGCCGGCCCTGTCGATCACGAAGGTGCCGCGCAGCGGGCAGCCCTTCTCCTCGTCCAGCACGCCGTAGGCCCGGGCCGCCTCGCCGTGCGGCCAGAAGTCGGCGAGCAGCGGGAACTCGAGGCCCTCGCGGTCGGCGAGGACGCGCTGGCTGAACTGCGAGTCGCAGGAGATGCCGAGCACCTGGACGTCGTCGTTCTGCAGGCCGGACAGCTCCCGCTGGATCGCGCCCAGCTCGCCGGTGCACACCCCGGTGAAGGCGAACGGGTAGAAGACCAGCACCACGTGCTTGGCGCCCCGGAAGTCGGCGAGCCGGACGCTCTCCCCGTGCTGGTTGTTGAGCCGGAAGTCGGGAGCCGGGGTACCGACCGGGACGGCCATGAGCGGGACCTTTCTGAGGCGACTCCGGCGCAGGCGGGAGGGCGGCCGGGCCGCGCGGCGGCGCGGCAGGGCCCATCCTCGCATTCGCCGACCGGCGTTGGGCCGAACGGATGACCCGCTGCGCCGGGCGGCCCAACCCTTTCGCCCTCGGCGAACAACCGTCAACCGAACCCGAACGCGGACCCCGAACCGGGATCTCAGCCGGACCCGAACCCCAGCCCGGCCCGGACCCGACCGGCCGCCGCGGCGCCCGGGACGGACAAGGAAAAGCGCCGGGCCCCGCCGGAGGAGTGCTCCGACGGGGCCCGGCGCGGGGCCCGGGGCCCGTTCAGCGCTGCTTGGGCTGCTTCGCCGTCGACTTGGTGGCCAGCCGGGTGGCCGCCCAGTCCTTGGCGATGGCGATCGAGCTGGTCTGCGAGAGGCCGGCGGTGCGGGCCGCGTCCGCGATCTCGGAGGCCTCGATGTGGCCGTCTCGCCCGGTCTTCGGCACCAGCAGCCAGATCACGCCGCCCTCGGCCAGGTACTCCAGGGCGTCGACGAGGGCGTCGGTGAGGTCCCCGTCATCGTCGCGGTGCCACAGCAGGACGGCGTCCGCGACGTCGTCGTAGTCCTCGTCGACGAGATCCGTCCCGGTGATCTCCTCGATGCCCTCGCGGAGGTCCTGGTCAGTGTCTTCGTCGTACCCCAGCTCCTGGATGATCTGGCCCTCTTCGAAGCCGAGACGGGTCGCCGGGTTGGACTTGTCCGCGGGGTCCGCGGTCGCGCTCACGGGAATAACCTCCAGTATTCGGCTCGGCATCCATGCCGAGGCTGTGGCCGTAGTCCACACGGGACCGGCGGTTCGCGCAAGTACCCGACCCCCGATCCCCTCCAAAGGTTGACGTCTCCCGGCCGGACACGCCGGTCGACGTGTCGGGAATCACACCGATTTGCCCTTCTCTGCGTGGGACAAGGATGCTTCGGGTGGTCCCGGCCCACAGGCCGTACGCGTGCCCGAGATGCGAACGGCATTCGGGGTCCGCGTGTGCGCGGGCGTAGAGTCTCCTGTTGGCCCTCACCCCGGCCGCCCGCCATCGGGCGGACGGGACACCAGGTCGGACCACCTCTTTTCGTAACACCCGGGGTGCACGGAGCGGACGAAGACGCCCGCGCCGCGCGCCACCAGACCGGCCCGCCCACCAGGCGGAACGGTTACCGATCGGTAGAGATGACGGATCTCCGAGCGCGGTAGCACGATGGAGGCGGCGCGACACACCTCAGTTTCGACCGACAGTGAAGGAACAGCGTGGCTTCCGGATCCGATCGCAACCCGATCATCATTGGCGGCCTTCCGAGTCAGGTCCCGGACTTCGATCCCGAGGAGACCGCGGAATGGCTGGAGTCGCTCGATGCGGCCATCGACGAGCGGGGGCGTGAGCGTGCCCGTTACCTGATGCTGCGCCTGATCGAGCGCGCCCGCGAGAAGCGTGTCGCCGTGCCCGAGATGCGCAGCACGGACTACGTCAACACCATCGCGACCAAGGACGAGCCGTTCTTCCCCGGCAACGAGGAGATCGAGCGCAAGATCCTCAACGCGACCCGCTGGAACGCGGCCGTGATGGTCTCCCGGGCGCAGCGCCCGGGCATCGGTGTCGGTGGCCACATCGCCACCTTCGCCTCCTCCGCGTCGCTGTACGACGTCGGCTTCAACTACTTCTTCCGCGGCAAGGACGCCGACGGGGAGTCCGGCGACCAGATCTTCTTCCAGGGTCACGCCTCCCCCGGCATCTACGCCCGGGCCTTCCTGCTGGACCGGCTCACCGAGCAGCAGCTCGACGCGTTCCGCCAGGAGAAGTCGAAGGCGCCGTACGGCCTGTCCAGCTACCCGCACCCGCGGCTGATGCCGGACTTCTGGGAGTTCCCGACCGTCTCGATGGGCCTCGGCCCGCTCGGTGCGATCTACCAGGCGCGGATGAACCGCTACCTGGAGCACCGCGGCATCAAGGACACCTCCGACTCGCACGTGTACGCCTTCCTCGGCGACGGCGAGATGGACGAGCCCGAGTCGCTCGGCCAGCTGTCGCTGGCGGCCCGCGAGGGCCTGGACAACCTGACCTTCGTGGTCAACTGCAACCTGCAGCGCCTGGACGGCCCGGTCCGCGGCAACGGCAAGATCATCCAGGAGCTGGAGTCCCAGTTCCGGGGCGCCGGCTGGAACGTGATCAAGCTCATCTGGGACCGCAGCTGGGACCCGCTGCTCGCGCAGGACCGCGACGGCGTCCTGGTGAACAAGATGAACACCACCCCGGACGGCCAGTTCCAGACCTACGCCACCGAGTCCGGCGACTACATCCGCGAGCACTTCTTCGGCGGCGACCTGCGCCTGCGCGCCATGGTCGAGAACATGACCGACCAGCAGATCCAGCACCTGGGTCGCGGCGGCCACGACCACAAGAAGATCTACGCGGCCTTCAAGGCGGCCCGCGAGCACAAGGGCCAGCCGACGGTCATCCTCGCCCAGACGGTCAAGGGCTGGACGCTGGGCCCCAACTTCGAGGGCCGCAACGCCACCCACCAGATGAAGAAGCTGACGGTCGAGGACCTCAAGCGCTTCCGCGACCGCCTGCACCTGCCGATCACCGACAAGCAGCTCGAGGAGGGCTACCCGCCCTACTACCACCCGGGCCGCAACTCGGAGGAGATCCAGTACATGCACGACCGCCGGCAGGAGCTCGGCGGCTACGTGCCGACCCGCAAGGTGCGCCCGCGCAAGCTGGAGCTCCCGGGCGACGACGCCTACAAGGCGGTCAAGAAGGGGTCCGGCAACCAGACCATCGCCACCACCATGGCGTTCGTCCGGCTGCTCAAGGACCTCATGCGGGACAAGGGCATCGGCAACCGCTTCGTGCCGATCGCGCCGGACGAGTACCGCACCTTCGGCATGGACTCGCTCTTCCCGTCGGCGAAGATCTACAACCCGCTGGGCCAGACCTACGAGTCGGTCGACCGCGACCTGCTGCTGGCCTACAAGGAGTCGCCGAAGGGCCAGATGCTGCACGACGGCATCTCCGAGGCCGGCTGCACCGCCTCGCTGATCGCCGCGGGCTCGTCCTACGCGACCCACGGCGAGCCGCTGATCCCGGTGTACGTCTTCTACTCGATGTTCGGGTTCCAGCGCACCGGCGACCAGTTCTGGCAGATGGCCGACCAGCTGGCCCGCGGCTTCGTGCTCGGCGCCACCGCCGGCCGCACCACGCTGACCGGTGAGGGCCTGCAGCACGCGGACGGCCACTCGCACCTGCTGGCCTCGACCAACCCGGGCGTCGTCGCGTACGACCCGGCGTACGGCTTCGAGATCGCGCACATCGTCCAGGACGGTCTGCGCCGGATGTACGGCTCCAGCGCCGAGCACCCGAACGGCGAGGACGTGTTCTACTACCTCACCGTCTACAACGAGCCGATCAAGATGCCGGCCGAGCCCGAGAACGTGGACGTCGAGGGCATCCTCAAGGGTCTGCACAAGTACGCGCCGGGCACCGCCGGCCAGATCCCGGCCCAGATCCTCGCCTCCGGCGTGGCCGTGCCGTGGGCCCTGGAGGCCCAGCGCATCCTCGCCGAGGAGTGGAACGTCAAGGCCGGCGTCTGGTCCGCGACCTCCTGGAACGAGCTGCGCCGCGACGCGGTGGAGACCGAGGAGTTCAACCTGCTGCACCCCGAGGAGCAGCAGCGCGTGCCGTACGTGACCCGGAAGCTCCAGGGCGCCGAGGGTCCGTTCGTCGCCGTGTCCGACTGGATGCGCGCGGTGCCGGACCAGATCGCGCGCTGGGTGCCGGGCCAGTACCAGTCGCTGGGCGCCGACGGCTTCGGCTTCGCCGACACCCGTGGCGCGGCCCGTCGCTTCTTCCACATCGACGCCCAGTCGGTCGTCCTGGCGGTGCTCACCGAGCTCGCCAAGCAGGGCAAGGTCGACCGTTCGGCGCTGAAGGACGCGATCGACCGCTACCAGCTGCTGGACGTGGCCGCGGCCGACCCGGGTGCCGCCGGCGGCGACGCCTGATCACTCGCTAGCGCCCGAAGGGGCCGGACTCCGTACGGGGTCCGGCCCCTTCGGCGGCCGGCTTCTTCCACGTCCGGCTTCTTCGGCGGACGGCCGCGGTTGACCCTCACACCGGTGTGAGGCCCTACGCTCGGCGGCATGACGGACGAGAAGGCACCCGGGGCCACCACCCGGCACCCCGAACCCGCCGACGGCACGGGTGAGTTCAACCGGCGGGTGATCGCCGAGTTCCGCGCCGGGAAGGGCGCCGTCGGCGGCGAGTTCACCGGCACCCCGCTCCTGCTGCTCACCGTGGTCGGCGCCCGCAGCGGGGAGCCGCGCACCACTCCGCTGGTCCACCTGCCGGACGGCGACCGGCTGGTGGTCTTCGCCTCCAACGGCGGCAGCCCCACGCACCCGGCCTGGTACCGCAATCTCGTCGCCCACCCCGAGGTCACCGTCGAGGTCGGCGCCGAGCGCTACCCGGCCCTGGCGACCCCGGTCGGCCCGTCCGAGCACGATCGGCTCTGGGCCCGCCAGATCGCCGCCCAGCCGCAGTTCGCCGGCTTCCGCACCGACGCGCGGACGGTCCCGCTGGTGGCGCTCACCCGGGCCTGAAAGCCGGTCCGGACGCCCCGGTTTCCGAACACCTCCGGCCCGAACCCCTCCGGTCCGAACGGCACGGACCCGCACTGCACGGGCCCGCACGGCACAGGTCCGCACGGCACGACGGCGGCCCCGGACCGGTGGGGTCCGGGGCCGCCGTGGCGCGCGTCCGCTCAGATGTGCACGGCCGGGCCCGCGTCGGTGCTGCCGCGGCGGGTCAGCAGCCCGAGCACCGCGGCGGCGAAGGCCACCACGGCGGCCACCGCGAAGGCGAGCGACATGCCGCTGACGAAGGACTCGTGCACCGCCCCCGCCATCGCGTCCAGCGCCTGCTGCGGGGTGCCGGGCGGGGCCGGCGGGGCGATGCCGAGCTGGGCGGCCTGCTCGAGGCCCTCGGCCTGCGCGCCCTCGACCGGCGGCAGGCCGGCCGCGGCCCACTTGCCGGGCAGCACGTCGCCGACCTTGGCGGCCATCAGCGCGCCCAGCACGGCGGTGCCGAGGCTGCCGCCGACCTGCATCGCGGCCTGCTGGAGGCCGCCGGCCACACCGGACAGTTCCAGCGGGGCGTTGCCCACGATGACCTCGGTGGCGCCGACGATGACCGGGCTGATGCCGAGGCCCATCAGGACGAACCAGAGCGACATGGCGCCGGTGCCCGAGCCGGTGTCCAGGGTGGACATGCCGAACATCGCGGCGGTGGTGATCAGCATCCCGGCGGTGATCGGGATCCGCGGGCCGAGCTTGCCGATCGCGAGGCCCGCCAGCGGCGAACCGACGATCATCATGCCGGTCATCGGCAGCAGGTGGACCCCGGCCTCGACCGGCTTCATCCCGTGCACGTTCTGCAGGTAGAAGGTTACGAAGAAGATCGCGCCGAAGAACGCGAAGGCCATCAGGACCATCAGCAGCACGCCCGCCGACAGCGGCACCGAGCGGAACAGGCTGAGCGGGATCAGCGGTTCCTTCGCCCGGCCCTGCCACAGCGCGAACAGCACCATCAGCAGCACCGCGCCGCCCAGGAACAGCAGCGTCCTGGCGTCGCCCCAGCCCCACGCCGGGGCCTTGATGATGCCGAAGACCAGCGCGAACATCCCGGCCGAGAGCAGGGCGATGCCCGGCACGTCGAAGGACCGGACGGCGTTCTCGGCCCGGACGTCCCGGAGGATCCACAGGCCCAGGACGAGCGCGATCAGGCCGACCGGGACGTTGATGAAGAACACCGACTCCCAGTTGACGTGCTCGACCAGCAGGCCGCCGACGATCGGCCCGGCCGCGGTGGAGGCGCCGATCACCCCGCCCCAGATGCCGATCGCCATGTTGAGCTTCTCGGCCGGGAAGGCCCCGCGCAGCAGGCCGAGCGCGGCGGGCTGGAGCAGCGCGCCGAACAGGCCCTGGAGGACGCGGAAGGCGATCACGGTCTGGATGTTGCCGGCGAAGCCGATCGCGGCCGAGGTGGCGGCGAAGCCGACGGCGCCCACCAGGAAGGTGGTCTTGTGGCCGAACCGGTCGCCGATCTTGCCGGCGGTGATCAGGAAGACCGCCAGCGCCAGCAGGTAGCCGCTGGTGACCCACTGGATGTCGGAGGGCGCGGCCTTCAGCTTCTCCTGGATCACCGGGTTGGCGATGGCGACGATCGTGCCGTCCAGGGCCACCATCATCACGCCGACCGCGACGGTCAGCAGGGTCAGCCAGGGATGTCCCTTGAGCCCTCCCCCGGTGGGCGGATTCGGCGGCGGCGGTGCCTCCGCCCTGGAGTTCTTGGCGACGGACTGGCTCATCTGGCCCTCCGGGGGCGTAGCGGAGATCGAACTCGGACGAACGCGGTGCTGCGACGACCGGACGTGGTCGTGGCGCTGCGACGGCCCACCCGTCCCCACGAGTGCCCGGCCGACGAGCGCCACCCCCGGGAGATTATGTCAGCCTCTGACAATCGGCAAACGATGACTTGTGGCCTGAACTGACATTTGGCAGGAGGCTAAGGTTGTGCTCCCACCCGCCCCACCAGCGCCCGGAAGGCCCCGCCATGGCCGCTCGCACTTCTCCTCCCGTCGGCACCCCCGAGGGCCTCGGCCGGGCGCCCGGACTGCGGGAGCGCAAGAAGCAGCAGACCCGGGACGCCCTGGTCCAGGCCGCCCACCTGCTCTTCCTCAGCCAGGGCTTCGCCCGCACCACCGTCGACGAGATCGCCTCCGCCGTCGACGTCTCCCAGCGCACCTTCTTCCGCTACTTCGCCAACAAGGACGAGGTCGCGCTCGCCGTCATGGCCGAGGCCGAGGACTACTTCATCGAGTGCCTGCGCCACCGCCCGGCCGAGGAGACCCCGCTCCAGGCCCTGCGCGCCTCGATCGTCAAGGCCTGGCGGGACCTCGGGAACGACCGCGCCTCCGGCCCCGGCTCGATCAGCAGCGCCCTGGAGCTGCTGCGGATCATCGAGGACACGCCCGCGCTGCTCGCCGCCCACCTGCGGCGGGTCACCGAGCAGGAGCGGCTGGTGGTCGAGGTGCTCGCCGAGCGCGAGGGGCTGGACCCGGCCGAGGACCTGCGACCGGTCGTGCTGGCCGCCGTCTTCGGCAGCCTGGTGCGCTCCGCCCACCTGTCCTGGACCGCCGAGCAGGAGCCGGCGGGCCCCGAGGGCATGGTCGCGGTGATCGAGCGCCACTTCGACCAGCTCGGACCCGCCCTGGCGGGGCACTGGCGCCCGTGAGCGCGAGCGCCCCTGAGCGCCCCTGAGCGCCCCTGCGCCCCTTGAGGACGCACGAGCGCCCGTGAGTGCCCATCACCCGGGCCCTTGGACGGGCCCGGGTCATACCCGGGTACTACCGGGGATCCCGGTCCCTGGTCGGACGCCGGACGGGCCCCGCGCCCCTAGGCTGGCCCGATGATCGTCTCGTCCCCCCGGTCCGGCCCCGCCGGCGCGGCGCGGGCGCTGCTCGGCACGCTCGCCCGGCCGTCCGCCGACCACACCCCGCTGCTGGCCCAGTCCTCCCGCCCCTGGATCCGCCACCTCCCGTACGTCCTCGCGGTGGCCGCGATCAGCTCGCTGCTGCCGAGCGGGATCAACGTGATGGCCCACGACTACGGGCTGGACGGGGGTCTGGCCGGCGCGCTCGCCGTCGCGCAGACCGCACCGCTGCTGCTCGCCGTGAGCCGGCCGCTGGCCGCCTGGTGGATGATCGGCGTCACCGACCTGCTGGCCGCCGTGCTGGTCCTCACCGTCGGCAACGGATCCGGCGCTCCCTGGCCGTGGATCCCCACCAGCCTGATCGGCTACCTGTTCCTGATGGTGCCGCTCTCGCTGCGCGAGCCGAGACGCACCCTGGTCGCGGTCTGGCTGGTCACCGCCGGCTCCGGGCTGGTCCTGTCGCTCGTCGGCGCCAGCTCCCACCACAGCTCGGACAACGCCGTCCTCGGCATCGCGCTGACCGGCGCCGTCCTGGTGCTCGGCGGCGCCCTGCGGGAACGCGCCGAGGCCCGCCGGCTGCTGTCCGAGCAGACGCACATCAGCGAGGTGGAACGCGAGCGGCGCACCCTGCTGGAGGAACGCGCGCGGATCGCACGGGAGTTGCACGACGTGGTGGCCCACCACATGTCCGTGATCGCCGTCCAGGCCGCCAGCGCGCCGTACCGGATCGAGGGCGTGCCGGACGACGCCGCCGAGGAGTTCGCCACGATCGCCGGCACCGCCCGCGAGTCGCTGGCCGAGATGCGCCGGCTGCTCGGCGTGCTGCGCAGCGAGGAGTCCACGGCGGAGAAGGCCCCGCAGCCCGGGGTGGGCCAACTCGCCCAGCTGGTCGAGACGGTGGGCCGGGCCGGGGTGCCCGCCGAACTGGCCGTCGAGGACGGCCTGGCCGAGCGGGTGCCGCAGGCCGTCGGCCTGTCCGTCTACCGGATCGTGCAGGAGGCGCTGGCCAACGTCGTCCGGCACGCCCCCGGCGCGCGGACCTGGGTGTCGCTCTCGGCGGACGGCCCGGAGCTGCGGCTGACCGTGGTCAACGCGCCCCCGCCGCAGCGCACCGAGTCGCTGGAGGCCTCCGTCGAGGGCACCGGGCAGGGTCTGGTCGGAATGCGCGAACGCGTCCGGCTGGTCGATGGCAGGCTGGACACCGGCCCGCTGCCGGACGGCGGCTTCAAGGTGGCCGCCGTCCTGCCGCTCGACCTTCCTCTGGAGACACCCGCATGACCATCCGCGTGATCATCGTCGACGACCAGGCCATGGTACGGGCCGGCTTCGCCGCCCTGCTGGGCGCCCAGAGCGACATCGACGTGGTGGGGGACGCGGCGGACGGCGCCCAGGCCCTGGAGGTCAGCGGACGCACCCACCCCGACGTGGTGCTGATGGACGTCCGGATGCCCGTCATGGACGGCCTGGAGGCGGCCCGCCGACTGCTCGAACCGGCCGTGCCCGGCGCGCACCGGCCCAAGGTATTGATGCTGACCACCTTCGACGTGGACGACTACGTGTACGAGGCGCTGCGCGCCGGGGCCAGCGGCTTCCTCCTCAAGGACGCCCCGCCCGCCGACCTGATCGCCGCGGTCCGGGTGGTCGCGGACGGCGAGGCGCTGCTCGCGCCCTCGGTGACCCGCCGGCTGATCGAGGACTTCGCCCGCAGCCGCCCGGCCAGGCGCCGCGACCCCAGGCTGCGGCTCAACGGCCTGACCCCGCGTGAGACGGAGGTGCTGGAGCTGATCGCCCGCGGCCTCTCCAACCAGGAGATCGCCGGGCACCTGGTGCTCGCCGAGCAGACCGTCAAGACCCACATCGGACGCATCCTCGCCAAGCTCGACCTGCGCGACCGCGCCCAGGCCGTGGTGCTGGCCTACGAGTCCGGTCTGGTGACGCCCGGTCAGGCCTGACAGCCCTCCTGATACCCGGGTAGCACCCGGGAGTTGGCCCCGCGGTCTGACGTCCGCGGGGCCGTCGCATTCCTACCTTCCTCTCCGTCGGAAACGCCGAACGGCCGAGGGAGCAGGGACATGCGCAGGTTTCGGGTCAGGCGGGGGATCGCCGCCACCGCGGTGGCACTGGCGGCGGTGCTCGGCGCGGGCGGCTGGGCCGCCGGCACCCAGAGCGCCGTCACCGGGCCGCCGCCCGGCAGCGCCGCCTGGACCGCCGACACCGCCCTCGGCCTCCGGCTGCCCGACCCGGCCACCACCACGCCCGCCGGGATCGCCGCCTTCTTCGGCGCCCTGACGCCCGCCCAGCAGGACGCCCTGGCCACCCGGCACCCGCTGGTGGTCGGCAACCTGGACGGCGCCCCCGTCGAGCTCCGCTACCGCGCCAACGCCCTGGCGCTCACCGCCGAACGCACCCGGGAACTCGCCCGGGCCACCGACCCCGCCCTCACCCCGGAGGACCACCGGGCCGCCCGCACCCGCGCCGAGCGCTACCGGACCCTGCTGGACGGCGGCCGGCACGTCCTCGCGTTCGACCCGCGCGGCCGCGGCCAGGTCGCCGAGGTGTTCGGCGACCTCGCCACCGCCCGGCGCACCGCCGTCGTCGTCCCCGGCTCGGACACCGACCTGCAGAGCTTCGACCGCGCCGGCGACCCGTACGGCACCGCCGCCGGCATGGCCCGCGCCCTGCACGGGGCCACCGGGGGACAGACCGCCGTGATCGCCTGGGCCGGCTACACCACGCCCGTCGGCCTCGGCCCGGACGCCGCCACCGAGGACCTCGCCCGGGCCGGCGCCACCCGGCTGACCCGGCTGCTCGACGGACTCGCCGTCAGCACCCGGCCCCAGGCCCCGCCCACGGTGTTCTGCCACAGCTACGGCTCGGTGGTGTGCGGCCTGGCCCGCCCCGGCCCCGCCCGGGCCTCCGGCCTGGTGGTGCTCGGCTCGCCCGGCATGGGCGTCGACTCGGGCGCCGACCTCGACCCGGGGGTCCCGCTCTGGGCCACCGCCCGCAACGGCTCCGACTGGATCGGCGACGTGCCCCACGTCCGGCTGCTCGGCCTCGGCCACGGCGCCGACCCGACCGCCCCCGGCTTCGGAGCCCGCCCCGTGCCCGCCACCGGATCCCACGGCCACTCCGGCTACTTCGCCCCCGGCACCGCCTCGCTCGCCGCCTACGCCGCCATCGCCCTCGGGCGCGGCTGACCCCTGTCGGAACCCCGCACCGGAAGGAGCACCGCCATGGCCCACCCGCTCACCACCCTGCGCCGCGCCGCCGAGAAGGTCGACGCGCAGACTCCCGCGAGCCGCGACCGCGCCCTGGACGGGCTGCGCGCCCTCGCCCTGCTCTCCGTACCGATCGGCCACTGGATGCTCGGCGGCCTCACCCTGTCCCCCGACGGCGCGCTGCACAACGCCAGCCCGCTCTCCTCGCTCGGCTTCTTCGCCCCGGTCAGCTGGGTGCTCCAGATGCTCGGGGTGTTCTTCCTCGTCGGCGGCCACTCCTCGGTCCGCTCGCTGGACCGGGCCCGCGAGAAGGGCCTGACGTACGGGAGCTGGCTGCGCGGCCGGACGGTCAGGCTGCTGCGCCCGGTGCTGGGCGTGACGGCCGTCTGGGCGCTGCTGATCCCGCTGCTGCCCCGGCTCGGGGTCCCGGCGGACACCCTGCGCACCGGCGCCACGCTGGTGGTGCAGCCGCTCTGGTACATCGGGGTGTACCTGGGGCTGACCGCGCTCACCCCGCTCTGCATCGGCCTCGCCCGGCGGTTCGGCGGCTGGTCCGCCGGCCTGCTGGTGGCCGTCGTCGCGCTGGTGGACCTGCTGCGGTACGGGCCGTGGGCCGAGGCGGTGCCGTCCTGGGTCGGACTGCTGAACATCCTGCCGGGCTGGCTGTTCGGCTACCAGCTCGGGGTGCTGTGGGCACGGGACCGGCTCACCCGGCCGGCCGCCCGGCTGCTGCTGCTCGGCGGCGGGGCGCTGTTCGCCGCGCTGCTGCTGGCGTTCCACTACCCGGCGAGCATGGTCGGGGTGCCCGGCGTCGAGCGGACCAACTCGCACCCGCCGTCCCTGCTGGTGCTCGCCCTGGCGGCGGTGCAGTGCGGCGCCGCGGTGCTGCTGCGGGAGCGGCTGGGCCGGTTGCTGGCCCGCCGTCCGCTGCTGTGGCTGCCGGTCGTGGTGGTCAACCTGTCGGCGATGACGATCTTCTGCTGGCACCAGAGCGCGATGCTCGCGGTGGCGGTGCCCGGCGCGGCCGGTCCCGGGGCCGTCCCGGGGCTGACCACGGCACCGGACTCGCTCGGCTGGGTGGCCGCGCGGCTGGCGCTGCTCCCGCTGTTCGCCGCCGCCCTGGTGGCGATCGGGTGGTTCGCCCGCCGCTTCGACGGCCCCTGGACGGCCCTTCCCCGGGCCGGCAAGGCGGCGGCGGGAACGGCGGCGGCGCTCTTCGCCGCGTACGCGCTGGGCGTGGTGTGATCACGCCCCTCAGAAGGTGCTCGCGCCGGCGGACGGTGCCGGTCACGCGCCTCCGGTGCGCCACGGCGCGCGCCGGGGGCGTGTTGTCGCCGCCCTGCCCTAACCTGCCGTCATGGTGACGTTCGACGAGTTCCGCGCGATGGCCCTCGACCTGCCGGAATCCGCCCAGGAGCCGACCTGGGAGATCGAGACCCTGCGGGTCCGGCACAAGATCTTCGCGATGGGCGCGCCGGAGGGCGGCAGCGTCACCGTCAAGGCCTCCCCGGAGGACCAGGCCGAACTGCTGGCCGCCGAGCCCGAGGTGTTCTCCGTCGCCCCCTACGTCGGACGGCACGGCTGGGTGCGGGTCCGGCTGGACCTGGTCGACCGGGAGGAACTGCACGAGCTGGTCACCGAGGCGTGGCGGCGGACGGCGCCCAAACGGCTGGTCCGCGAATTCGACGCCCGGCACCCAGGCAGGGGCGCCGGAACGCCCTGACACGGACGCCTGGAGGACACCCCCGGTTCATGTGATCCATCCCACAGTTTAGGCGTGTCCGTCACTCAGCCGTGACCTCTACGCTTGCGCAGGGAAGTTCAGCAGTCCAATCGCACCCTCCGGGCACCGCCCGAGAAACGGTGACGGGCCCAAGGGAGTTGGTGCGGTGCGCAAGCGTCGACGCTGGAAGCGGGTAATGATCGGGGCGTTCGCGGGCTGTGCCGTGCTCGCCGACGCCGGTGCCTCGGCGGCCGCGGCCGCGGTCTCCTCCGAGCAGCTGGCGATCTCCACCCCTCCGGCCGGCAGCGCCGCCTGGATCCAGGACCACTCCTTCGGGCGCTCCCTGCCCGACCCGGCCGTCACCGGCCCGACCGAGGCCGCCGCCTTCTTCGCCTCGCTCGCCCCCACCGAGCTGGACCGGCTGGTCAAGGCCTACCCGCTGGTCGTCGGCAACTACGACGGCGCCCCGCTGGACCTGCGCTACCGCGCCAACCGGATCGCGCTGGCGAACGAGCGCGACGCCGCCCGGGCCCGCGCCGCGGACAAGAAGCTCGACGCCGAGACCCACGCGCTGGCCGTCTCCCGCGCCAACGACGTCGAGCGCCTGCTCGCCCCCGGCCGCCAGATCCTGGCCTTCGACCCGCGCGGCCGCGGCCTGGTCACCGAGGTGTGGGGCGACCTCGCCGACGCCGAGCGGATCTCCGTCCTCGTCCCGGGCTCGGACGCCGACCTCGGCCACTTCGACCAGACCGCCGAGCCGCTGCGCTCCCCCGCCGGGATGGCCCGCGCCCTGTTCGCCGAGGAGCGGCGCCAGGCCCCGGGCACCCGCACCGCCGTGATCGCCTGGACGGGTTACGTCACCCCCTCCGGCCTCGGCCCGGACGCCGCCACCTCCCGGCTCGCCGACGTCGCCGCGCCCCGGCTGGAGCGACTGCTGGCCGGCCTCAGGGTCACCACCCGGCCGGACGCGCCCCCGGCGCTGCTCTGCCACTCGTACGGCTCGGTGGTCTGCGGCACCGCCGCCCCGAAGATCCCGCGCGCGGCCGCCTCGCCGTCCGACACCTCGGGCATCACCGACATGATGGTCTTCGGCAGCCCGGGCATGGGCGTGCAGAGCGCCTCCGAGCTGGGCGGCGGCGTCCACGTGTGGGCCGCCCGCAACCCCAGCGACTGGATCGGCAACGTCCCCTTCCTGGAGGTCGGCAAGCTGGGCCACGGCGCCGACCCGACCGGCAGCGGCTTCGGCGCGGAGCAGATCTCCTCGGCCCGGGCCTCCGGCCACAACGGCTACTTCAGCGACGGCACCGAGAGCCTGCACAACTTCGCGGCGATCTCGCTCGGGGACTACCGGGACGTCGTCCGGACCACGCCCGAGTCCTGAACCGGCCGGGGCCCCGCGGCCCCGCCCGGGTACGACCCGACCCCCGCCACCGCCCGGCCGCGGCCGTGGCGCCCCGCCCGCGCCGGCCGCGACAGCTCAGTCCTGGTACAGCCGCAGGGCCTCCGCCGCCGACCGGGCCAACTCCCGCCGGGCGGCCGGCGGGGCCAGCACCTCGACATCCGCGCCGAAGGCCAGCAGCGAGCGGACGGCCGCCGGGGCCGGGAAGGCCATCACCAGCTCGACCCACTCCTCGCCCGGGCCGGACACCGCCTCCGGTGGCAGCTCGGTGACCCGGCCGCCGTGGATGCGCAGGAACATGTCCAGCCGGCCGCGCCGGACCCGCACCCGCACCGGCACCTCCGTGGGCACCCGCTCCACCTGCTCGCGCAGCGCCGCCCAGACCTCGCCGAGCCCCATCCCCTCGCGACGCCGCACCGCCTCCTCGGTGGTCTCCGCGGCCAGCACCCGGTCCGCCCGGAACAGCCGCGGCTCGCCGTGCAGGTCGGCCACCAGGTACCAGACCGAGGCCTTGCTCACCAGCCCGTACGGGTCGACGGTGTACTCCACCGGCGCGGGCGTGCCGCTGTGCCGGTAGCGCAGCCGCAGCCGCCGGTCGGCGAACACCGCGTACTGCAGCTCCCCGAGGTCCGGACCGCTCCCCGCGCCGGGCTGGGGGCCCTGCATCCAGCGCGCCGGGTCGACCAGGATGCGCTCGCTGACCCGCTCGGCCGCCGGGCGGTGCGGGGCGGGCAGCGCGGCCATCACCTTGCGCAGCGCAGAGCCGAGCGCTCCGTCCAGTCCGAGGTCGCTGTGCGCGCCCTGCGCGGAGAGCACGAACAGCGCCCGGGCCTCGTCCGCCGTCAGCCCGGTGACGTCGGTGCGGTAGCCGGGCAGGAGGTTGATGCCGCCGTGCCGGCCGCGTTCGGTGAACACCGGCACCCCGGCGGCGGACAGCGACTCCACGTCGCGGTAGATGGTGCGCACCGACACCTCCAGCCGTTCGGCCAGCTCGGTGGCGGGTACCCGGCCACGGGTCTGGAGCAGCAGGAGGATCGAGAGCAGCCGGTCGGCCTTCATGACACAAGGATCCCAGTAATCCTGACGGCACTTGTCAGGTTTTACTGGGAGATTGCGTTTCGAGCCCGACAGGGCCGGAAGACCGCACCGCACCAGGGAGCTGACCACCCGTGAACACCGTCCAGGACGCCCGCCCGCAGTACCTGCTCGCCCTCGGCCAGTTGGCGGAGCTGTTCGCCGCCGTCACCCCGGCCGACCTCGACCGCCCCACGCCCTGCGAGGAGTTCACGCTGCGCGGGCTGCTGAACCACGTGGTCGGCGGCGTCCACCGCTTCGCGTACATGGGCGAGGGCGGTCGCGCCGAGGACGTCGTCGCCGCCATCGAGGACCCGTCGGACGGGGGCTGGCCGGCCGCGCTGGCCCGGGCGAGCGCCCGCGCGACCGCCGCGTGGGCGGACGACGCCAAGCTGGGCCGTCCGACCTTCGCCCCCTGGGGCGAGGTGCCCGGCGGCATGGTGGTCGGCGGTTACGTGATGGAGGCGACGACGCACGCCTGGGACATCGCGAAGACCCTGGACAACGGCTTCGTGCTGGACGACGGCCTGGCGCACACCGCGCTGGGCATCGCCCAGGCCGTCCTGCCGGCCGAGGGCCGCGTCGAGGGCGTCCCGTTCGCCGCGGTGCAGCCCGTGGCCGAGGACGCCGACGTCCACACCCGGCTGGCCGCCTTCACGGGCCGCAAGGTCTGAAGCGGCCGACGCGGGCTGCCGGGCAGCAGGCCGGCCGGGCGCCCGACGCCCCGGGCCCGGGGAGTGACGGCTCCCCGGGCCCGGTCGGCGCCGTTCCGGCGCTCCGCCGGTCCGAACTCCCCGGGCCCGGTCGGCGCCGTTCCGGCGCTCCGCCGGTCCGCCGCGTGCTACTCCCGCCCGACGAAGGTGAAGTTCATGTCGGCGTAGCGGCCACCGGCCACCTGGGCCGACACCGGCTCCAGCAGCGCCAGTTCCTCCGCCGTGAGCCGCAGCGTCGCGGCGGCGACGTTCTCGGCCAGCCGGCCGCGCCTGCGGGTGCCCGGGATCGGCACCACGGCCAGCCCGTGCACCTCGGCCCGCTGCTGCACCCAGGCCAGCGCGACCTGCGCCATGCTCAGCCCGCGGGCCGCGGCGATCTCCCGCAGCGGCGCGAGCAGTTCGGCGTTGGCCGCCGCGTTCTCGCCGGTGAACCGCGGCTGGGAGCGCCGCACGTCGTCCGCCGCGAGCTGCTCGGCGTTCTGGAACGAGCCGGTCAGGAAGCCGCGGCCGAGCGGCGAGTACGGCACGAACGCGACGCCGAGCTCGGCCGCGGCCGGCACCACCGCCCGCTCGACGTCCCGGGCGAACACCGACCACTCGGACTGCACGGCGGCGATCGGGTGGATCGCGTGCGCCTCCCGCAGCTCCGCCGCCGTCACCTCGGACAGGCCGAGGTGGCGCACCTTGCCGGCCTTGACCAGCTCGGCCATCGCACCGACCGAATCGGCCAGCGGCACCGCCGGGTCGCGGCGGTGCATGTAGTAGAGGTCGATCTCGTCCACGCCGAGGCGGCGCAGCGAGGCGTCCACGGCCGCGTGGATGTACGCCGGGTCGTTGCGGATGCCGCGGTGGGCCGGGTCGTCCTCCCTGCGCTCGATGGCGAACTTGGTGGCGAGCACCACCTCGTCCCGGTGGGCCCGGACGAAGGGGCCGATGAACTCCTCGTTGCGGCCGAAGCCGTAGGCGTCGGCGGTGTCGAACAGCGTGACACCGGCCTCCAGCGCCGCGTCCAGGGTGGCGAGCGCCTCGCCGGAGTCGGTGGGGCCGTAGAACTCGCTCATACCCATGCAGCCGAGGCCCTGGATGCCCACCGTCGGGCCGGCGGTGCCGAGTTCGGCGGTGGGGAGTACGGGGTGCGTCATGCGCTCTGCTCTTCCTCTCCTCGGTAGTACGTGCAGACGGCCGGCGCGCCGGTGCTGTCGGCGATCCTTCCGGCGTACAGATCGATCTTGTAGTCGAGGACGGACAGGGTGGCCTGGAGGTCGGCGATCCGCTGCCGGACCTCCTCGCGCTGCGCGACCAGCAGCTGCCGGCGGTCCTCGTAGGTCTGCTCGCCGCGGCGGGCCATGTCGACGTACCGGAGCATGTCCGCCACCGACATCCCGGTCAGCCGCAGGCGGCCCAGGAAGGCCAGTCGGTGCAGGTCGGCGTCGCAGTAGCGGCGCTGGCCGCCGGCCGCCCGGTCCACCGGGTCGAGCAGGCCGATCCGCTCGTACCAGCGGAGCGTGTGGGCGGTGAGTCCGCTGGCGGCGGCGACCTCGCTGATGGTGTGCCGCGCGGTCCGGTCCGGTTCGCCGACCGGGTGGTCGAACACCTCGGAGCAGGTGCGCAGGCGGCTCTCGACGTGCGCGGGTGTGGCCATTGATCGTTCCCCCTGTCCTGTGCGACATCGACGACGCTACCGAGTTCGAGTGCACTCCAAGCAAGCCTGCCGATCACGTGGCGCCGACCCGTCCGCGGCCCCGCGTTAGAGTCGACCGCATGGAGAGCTTGCGGATGATCGAGAACTGGCCCGTGCCCCACGCCGCGGCGGCGGTGGTCCGGGGCGCGGACGGAGCGGTGCTGGGTTCGCACGGGCCGCAGCAGCACCTCTTCCCGCTGGCTTCGGTGACCAAGCCGCTGACCGCGTACGCGGCGCTCGTCGCGATCGAGGAGGGCGTCTTCGAGCTGGACGACCCGGCCGGCCCGCCCGGTTCGACCGTGCGCCACCTGCTCGCCCACACCTCCGGCCTGGGCTTCGACGAGGACCGCGTCTTCGGTGAGCCCGGTACGCGCCGGCTCTACTCCAACGCCGGCTTCGACGCGCTCGCCCGGGCGCTCTCCGAGGCCGCCGGGATCGAGTTCCACCGCTACGCGGCCGAGGCGGTGTTCGAGCCGCTGGGCATGCACGACACCGTGCTCAACACCGCGCACAAGTCCCCGGCCGGTGCCGGCGGCCTGTCCACGGCGGCCGATCTGACCAGGTTCGCCGCCGAGCTGCAGTCGCCCAAGCTGCTGGACCCGTCCACCGTCCGGCGGGCCACCCGCGAGGTCGCCTTCCCCGGCACCAGCGGGGTGCTGCCCGGCTACGGCCACCGCCGCCCGAACGACTGGGGCCTCGGCTTCGAGATCCGCGACGGCAAGAGCCCGCACTGGACGGGCACCGCCAACTCGCCGGAGACCTTCGGCCACTTCGGCCAGTCCGGCACCTTCCTCTGGGTCGACCCGCAGGCCGGTGCGGCCTGCATCGCGCTCACCGACCGGGACTTCGGCCCCTGGGCCGTCGAGGCCTGGCCGGCCCTCTCCGACGCGGTGCTGGCGGAGCTGGCGGAGCCGGACAGGACCTGACCGGGGAGCCGCCGAGCGGGGTCAGCCGTACGAGACCGGCGAGTGCATCTCCCAGAGCAGGAGTTCGGCGCCGGTCCCGCCCGCCGTCGGGTCGGCGAAGGCGTCGCCGGTGATCCGCACGCTGTCGCCCGGGACCATCGAGCGGCCGCCGCCCTTGGGCCCCGGGACGGTGCGGTACCCGAGCGAGCCGGCCGTCAGGTGCGCGTACCGCCAGGGCGCCTCGGGCAGTACCGGCAGCGGCTGCCACGGCCCGGCGACGGCCAGCCAGAGCGCGGCGTCGCTCCGGCGCAGCCGCAGGGCGTCCGTCCCCGCGTCGCGCGCCATCCCGGAGGCGAGCAGCGTCAACCCGCTGTCCGCCGGTTCCACCCTGCGCAGGCCGTACGCGGGGGCGGCGCCGAACTCGTCCGGCTGGAGCCACATCTGGACGAAGCGCACCGGTCCGGTGGCACCGCCGAGGTTGCGCTCGGTGTGGGTGACGCCCGAGCCGGCGCTGAGGTGCTGGACCATGCCGGGGCGCACCACGCCGCTGTGGCCGTGCGAGTCCCGGTGGGCCAGCGCGCCCTCCAGCACCCAGGTCAGGATCTCGGTGTCCAGGTGCTTGTGCTCCTCGAACCCGGCGCCGGGGGCGAGGAGTTCCTCGTTGCACGCGAGCAGCGCGCCGAAGTGGGTGTTCTTCGGGTCGTAGTGGCCGGAGAAGGAGAACGCGTGTCGGGTCTCGATGCCCTCGGCCGGGACGGAGCGGTAGCGCTCGGCGGTGCGGCGCAGGTCGGCGCGGGGTCGGTCAGCGGCGTCGGTCACGGCTCCACCGTAGCCTCTGCGCCGGCCCGCCCAGGGGCGCCCGGCGGCGCTCGGGAGCCGGTGCCGACGCCGCCCGCTCCGGCGCTGCTCCCCCGGGCGGTCGCCCGGCGCTTCCGGTGTCGGCGCGCCCCGCGGGCCGAGGTGTGACCCTTGCCACCGCGCCGCTCGGCCGGGGGGTGTGCACGAGCAGTCACTCACGTGAGGCAGTCTTGTCCTTGTGCCAGCCGCTTCCGCTCACTCCACCAGCGAACCCAGTCCCGTCGCACCCGAACCGGCCGGGAAGAGTCCGGCGCCCCGGGCGGGCCGCGACCGCCCCGGCCGGGCGGCACCCCGTCTGACGGCCCAGGAGCGCAGGAACGCCGCCGAGCGGGCCGAGCGCCGGGCGGCGACGCTCAAGCGGCTGGAGAAGTCCTCGGGCAAGCTGGCCAGCGCCGCGATCGCGCGGATGGACGACCAGCTCGGCTGGTACCGCCGGATGCCGCCGGAGCACCGTTCCTGGATCGGCCTGGTCGCCCAGGCCGGCATCGCCGCCTTCACCGAGTGGTACCGCCACCCCGACACCGCCCAGGCGATCTCCACCGACGTCTTCGGCACCGCGCCCCGCGAGCTGACCCGGGCCATCACCCTGCGCCAGACCGTCGAGCTGATCCGCACCACGATCGAGGTGATGGAGGAGGCCATCGAGGAGGTGGCCGCCCCCGGTGACGAGGCGGACATGCGCGAGTCGGTGCTCGTGTACGCCCGGGAGATCGCCTTCGCCACCGCCCAGGTGTACGCCCAGGCCGCGGAGGCCCGCGGCGCCTGGGACGCCCGGCTGGAGGCGCTGGTGGTCAACTCGCTGCTGTCCGGCGACGCCGACGAGGGTGTGCTCTCCCGCGCCGCCGCACTCGGCTGGGGGCAGCCCAGCCAGGTCCGGGTGGTGATGGGCAGCGCCCCGGACGGCGACAGCGAGCTGGTGGTCGAGGCGATCCGCCGGGCCGCGCGGTACGCGAAGCTGCACGTGCTGACCGGGGTGCTGGGCAGCCGCCTGGTGGTGGTGGTCGGCGGTGACAAGGAGCCGGTGCACGCCGCCCGGGCGCTGATCGGCCAGTTCGCGCCCGGCCCGGTGGTGATCGGCCCGACCGTGCCGGACCTGCTCTCGGCGACCCGCTCGGCGCACGCCGCCGCGGCCGGTCTGCGGGCCTGCGCCGCCTGGCCGGACGCGCCCCGCCCGGTGCTGGCCGACGACCTGCTGCCCGAGCGGGCACTGGCCGGGGACCAGGCCGCCCGACGCCAGTTGGTGGAGGAGATCTACACACCGCTGGACGAGGCCGGCTCGGCCCTGCTGGAGACGCTGAGCGTCTACCTGGAACAGGCGTCCTCCCTGGAGGGCGCCGCCCGGATGCTCTTCGTCCACCCCAATACGGTGCGCTACCGGCTGCGACGTGTGACCGACGTCACGGGGTACGCGCCCTCCGACGTGCGTTCGGCGTTCACCCTGCGGATCGCACTGGCCCTCGGCCGGCTGGCCGCGGCCGGGGAGTCCAGCTGAGCCAGGGTGTAGGGACCATACAATCCCGGATGGTTTTCTTCGTTACCGTCGCCTACCCGCCCCTGGGCGCCTGGCGAGAGAGGGTTGAACCGTGCTCGTAATCGTCGCCCCTGGACAGGGTGCCCAGTCCCCCGGTTTCCTCAGCCCCTGGCTGGAGCTCGACGGTGTCGCCGACCGCCTGCGCGGCTGGTCGGAGGTCGCCGGGCTCGACCTGGTGCACGCCGGCACCGAGGCGTCCGCCGAGGAGATCAAGGACACCGCCGTCGCCCAGCCCCTGCTGGTCGCCGCCGGTCTGATGACCGCCCGTGAGCTGTTCCCGGACGAGGACCTCGCCCGCAAGCTGGTCGGCGCCGTCGCGGGCCACAGCGTCGGCGAGATCACCGCCGCGGCCGGCGCCGGGGTGCTCAGCGCCCGGGACGCCCTGACCTTCGTGCGTGAGCGCGGCCGGGCCATGGCCGAGGCCGCCGCCGTCACCGAGACCGGCATGATCGCCGTGCTCGGCGGCGAGCCCGAGGTCGTCGCGGCGAAGCTGGCCGAGCACGGCCTGACCGCGGCCAACAACAACGGCGGCGGCCAGATCGTCGCGGCCGGCACCCTGGCCCAGCTCGAAGCGCTGAAGGCGGACCCGCCGGCCGGCGCCAAGCTGATCGCGCTCAAGGTGGCCGGTGCCTTCCACACCGAGCACATGGCTCCGGGCGTCGAGCGGCTGGCCGCGCTGGCCCCGACGCTGACCGTGGCCGACCCGCAGGTCCGCTACGTCTCCAACAAGGACGGCGCGGTCGTCGAGTCCGGCGCCGAGGTGCTGTCGCGTCTGGTGTCGCAGGTCTCCAACCCGGTCCGCTGGGACCTCTGCATGGAGACCCTGGGCCGGCTCGGCGCGACCGCCGTGATCGAACTGTCCCCCGCGGGCACCCTCACCGCGCTGCTCAAGCGCAACCTCAAGGGCGTGGCCACGCTCGCCCTGAAGACCCCCGCCGATCTGGACAAGGCCCGTGAGCTCGTCGCGGAGCACGGCGGTCAGGATCAGCAGCCCCAGGAGGACCAGGCATGACCAAGCCGCAGATCCGGCCCGCCGCCGGTGCGCAGTACTCCCGCATCCACGGGGTCGGCGGCTACCGCCCGGTCCGGGTCATCCCGAACTCCGAGGTGCTGGAGTGGATCGACTCCTCGGACGAGTGGATCCGCACCCGCAGCGGGATCGCCGAGCGGCGCTGGGCCGGCCCGGAGGAGTCCGTCGCCGAGATGTCGGTGCAGGCCGCCGGCAAGGCCATCGCGCAGGCCGGGATCGCCCCCGAGCAGATCGGCGGCGTGATCGTCGCGACGGTCTCGCACCTCAAGCAGACCCCGGCGATCGCCACCGAGATCGCCGAGCGGCTCGGCTGCGGCACCGCCCCGGCGTTCGACATCTCGGCCGCCTGCGCCGGCTTCGGCTACGGCCTGGGCCTGGCCGACGGCATGATCCGCGGCGGCAACGCCGAGTACGTGCTGGTGATCGGCGTCGAGCGGCTCAGCGACCTCACCGACACCTCGGACCGCTCGACCGCGTTCATCTTCGGTGACGGCGCCGGCGCGGCGATCGTCGGCCCGTCGGACACCCCCGGGATCGGCAAGCTGATCTGGGGCTCGGACGGCTCGCAGGCCGACGTCATCTCGCAGACCCAGGCCTGGGACACCGCCTTCGCCAAGCCCGGCGCCATCAACGGCCAGGGCGAGGAGTCGAAGTGGCCGGCGCTGCGGATGGAGGGCCAGCCGGTCTTCCGCTGGGCGGTGTGGGAGATGGCCAAGGTGGCCCAGCAGGCGCTGGACGCCGCCGGGATCACCGCCGACCAGCTCGGCGCCTTCATCCCGCACCAGGCCAACATGCGGATCACCGACGCCATGATCAAGGCGCTCAAGCTTCCGGAGTCGGTGCCCGTCGCCCGCGACATCGCCGAGACCGGCAACACCTCCGCGGCCTCCATTCCGCTGGCGATGGAGCGCATGTTGGAGAGCGGTGAGGCGCACAGCGGCGACCTCGCGCTGATCATCGGGTTCGGGGCGGGTCTCGTGTACGCCGCGGCAGTCGTTACGCTCCCCTAGGCGCGTTTCGCCCCATCCATCCGCAAACCTGTGTTCGGCCGCCGGTCGGACACGCTCAACACCGAAGAGGAGCAGCCAGAATGGCTACGCAGGAAGAGGTCCTGGAGGGTCTCGCCGAGATCGTCAACGAGATCGCCGGCATCCCGGCGGAGGACGTCCAGCTGGACAAGTCCTTCACCGACGACCTCGACGTCGACTCGCTGTCCATGGTGGAGGTCGTCGTGGCCGCCGAGGAGCGCTTCGACGTCAAGATCCCGGACGACGAGGTCAAGAACCTGAAGACCGTCGGCGACGCGGTGAAGTACATCCTCGACAACGCCTGAGCGGTCGACTCGTTCGAGTCAACCAGCCCGTCCGGCGTCAGGAACGCCGCGGACGGCTGACCCGTCGGCCCGGCTCCCCGAGTCGAGCCGACCCGCCGGCCGGGACGCCCCACCGGGCGCCCGGCCGGGCCCTTCCCCGGCTCGCCGCCGACCCCCGCACAACGTGAAAGAAGAGAAACCAGTGACCGCTGAAAACCGTACCGTGGTCGTCACGGGTATCGGCGCCTTCACGCCGCTGGGCGGCGACGCCGCCACCACCTGGGAGAACCTGGTCGCCGGGCGCTCCGGAGTGGCGGCCCTGACCGAGGAGTGGGCCCAGGACCTGCCGGTCCGGATCGCCGCGCGCACCGCCGTCGAGCCGGGCGAGATCCTGCCCCGCCCGCTGGCCCGCCGGCTGGACCGCTCCGCCCAGTTCGCGCTGATCGCCGCCCGCGAGGCCTGGGCCGACGCCGGCTTCGAGACCCCGGCCACCGACGAGTCCTCCAAGCTCGCCCCCGAGCGCCTGGGCGCCGTCATCGCCTCCGGCATCGGCGGCGTGACCACCCTGCTCGACCAGTACGACGTGCTGCGCGAGAAGGGCGCCCGCAAGGTCTCCCCGCACACCGTCCCGATGCTGATGCCCAACTCCCCGGCGGCGAACGTCGGTCTGGAGGTCGGCGCCCGCGCCGGCGTGCACACCCCGGTCTCCGCCTGCGCCTCCGGGGCCGAGGCGATCGGCTACGCGATCGAGATGATCCGCAGCGGCCGCGCCGACGTCGTGGTGGCCGGCGGCACCGAGGCGGCGATCCACCCGCTGCCGATCGCCGCGTTCGCCAACATGATGGCGATGTCCAAGAACAACGACGAGCCCGAGCGCGCCTCCCGCCCGTACGACAAGGCCCGTGACGGCTTCGTGCTGGGCGAGGGCGCCGGTGTGGTCGTGCTGGAGAGCCTGGAGCACGCCGAGGCGCGCAGTGCCCGGATCTACTGCGAGGCCGTGGGTCAGGGCCTGTCCTCGGACGCCCACCACATCGCGCAGCCGGAGCCGACCGGCGCCGGCGTGGCCCGCGCGCTGGCCGACCTGTTCGAGCGCAACGCGCTGGACAAGGCCGAGATCGTGCACGTCAACGCGCACGCCACCTCGACCCCGCAGGGCGACACCGCCGAGCTGAAGGCGCTGCGCAAGGAGCTGGGCGACGACCTCGACCACATCTACGTCTCGGCCACCAAGTCGATGACCGGTCACCTGCTGGGCGGCGCCGGCGGCATCGAGACCGTCGCCACCGTGCAGGCGCTGTACCACCGGGTCGCCCCGCCGACCATCAACGTCGAGGAACTGGACGACGAGGTGGACGCGACGATCGTGCGCGAGGCCACCCCGCTGCCCGAGGGCCGGATCGCCGCGCTGAACAACTCGTTCGGCTTCGGCGGCCACAACGTGGTGCTGGCCTTCCGCACCCGCTGAGGACCGTGACGAAGGGGCCGGCGCTCTCCGCGAGCGCCGGCCCCTTCGTCGTACCGTCCGGGCCGTCGGGGTTTCAGACCACCTGGTGCAGCCAGCGCACCGGCGCGCCCTCGCCCGCGTACCGGAAGGGCTCCAGCTCGTCGTCCCAGGGCTTGCCCAGCAGCCGGGCGATCTCGGCCTCCAGGTCGGCGCCCTCGCTGCGGGCCCGCAGCAGCACCGCGCGCAGCCGGTCCTCGGGGATCAGGATGTCGCCGTGGATGCCCGTGACGGCGTGGAAGATGCCGAGCGAGGGCGTGCTGCTGTACCGCTCGCCCTCCGCCGTGGCGCAGGGCTCGCTGGTCACCTCGTACCGCATGAGCTGCCAGCCGCGCAGCGCGGAGGCGAGTTTCGAGGCCGTGCCGGGCTCCCCCTGCCAGGAGAGTTCGGCACGCCAATGCCCGGGTGCGGCCGGCTGGCGGATCCAGTCCAGGCTCACCCGCACACCGAGCACCCCCGCGACGGCCCACTCGACGTGCGGGCACAGCGCGCGGGGCGCGGAGTGGATGTAGAGAACTCCACGTGTCGTCACCGGGACCTCCAGGCTGTGGACGAGGGTCGCCTTCCCCAGCTGCCTCGCTGCCTGCAGTGATCCACAGTTACCCACGTTTGCCGACATTAAGCTACTAAATTGAGCAAAACGGACAGGCTTTCGCTCAATGCTAGTCGAATCCTCAACGAGGTCTACCCCTCGGCCGGATCTCTCCCCCGAACGGCCCCATCGCCGGGCGGGACCACCGTACCGCGCGGCGCCACGCGATGGATGACGCACTTTCGGATCCGGCCGGAATGCGGTAGTGCGGCCGCTTCCCCTGCGCCGTGCACGCGAACCGCCCCGCCGCCCTCCTCGGGCGCGCGGGGCGGGGTCCGTGCCGCTGACGGCGGGTCAGCCCTCCAGGCTGACCACCATCTTGCCGGTGTTGACGCCGCGCAGCAGGTCGATGAAGGCCTGGGCGGCGTTCTCGAAACCGTCCACCACGGTCTCCTCGGTGCGCAGCTCGCCGGACTTCAGCCAGCCGGCCACCTCGGCGACGAACTGCGGCTGCAGGGCGGCGTGGTCGCTCACCAGCATGCCCTCCAGACGCAGCCGCTTGCCGATCGCCAGCGCGAGGTTGCGCGGGGCGGCCGGCGCGGTGGTCTCGTTGTACTGGGCGATCGCGCCGCAGAGCACCGCGCGGCCGTGCACGCCGAGCGCGCCGATCGCGGCCTCCAGGTGGTCGCCGCCGACGTTGTCGAAGTAGAGGTCGATGCCGTCCGGGGCGGCGGCGGCCAGCTGCTCGGCCACCGGGGCGTCCTTGTAGTTGAAGGCGGCATCGAAGCCGTACTCGTCGACCAGCTTGGCGACCTTCTCCGCCGAGCCGGCCGAGCCGACCACCAGCGAGGCGCCCTTGAGCCGGGCGATCTGGCCGACCAGCGAGCCGACCGCGCCGGCCGCGCCGGAGACGAAGACCTTGTCGCCCTCCTTGAGGCCGCCGACGGCGAGCAGACCGGCGTAGGCGGTCAGGCCGGGCATGCCGAGCACGCCCAGGTAGGCGGAGAGCGGCGCGGCCTGCGGGTCGACCTTGACCGCGTGCCCGGCGGCCAGCGTGGCGTACTCGCGCCAGCCGAGGCCGTGCAGCACCGCGTCGCCCGGGGCGAAGCCCTCGGCCTCGGAGGCGACCACGTAGCCGACCGCGCCGCCCTCCATGGCCTCGCCGAGCCGGAACGGCGGGACGTAGGACTTGACGTCGTTCATCCGGCCGCGCATGTACGGGTCCACCGAGAGGTGGGTGTTGCGGACCAGGATCTCGGCCGGGCCGGGCGTCCGGACCGGGGCCTCGACCAGGGCGAAGTCGGTGGGCACCGGCCAGCCCTGGGGGCGGGCGGCGAGGTGCCATTCACGGGCGGTGGCGGGGGTGGCCTGCTCTGCCATGGAGGTGCTCCTCGGAGGGGTTCGACAGGGTGAAAGGTTGAGCAACTGAAGTAACGATGGACATGAAAGGTTCACCTTGTCAACTTTTCAGGTAGACTCGGGGCCATGGACACTCAGCCGACCCCGGCCGCCGCGCGGCAGTCCGACGAGATCACCCGCGAGGTCGTCGACCTGATGGCCAACCTGGTCGCGCTCTTCCACCGCGAGTACGAGGAGGCCGCGGCCGCCCGCTCGCTCACCGGCGCCCAGGCCAAGGTGCTGGCCCTGCTGCGGCGCGGCCCGCTGCCGATGCGGCAGATCGCCCAGACGCTCAGCTGCGAGCCGTCCAACATCACCGGCATCGTCGACCGGCTGGAGGCCCGCGGCTTCGTCACCCGGGAGGCCGACCGGCAGGACCGCAGGGTCAAGCTCGTCGCCGCCACCGAGACCGGCGCGGCCGCCTCCGAGGAGCTGCGCGAGTCCCTCAACTTCGCCCGGGAGCCGCTCGCCGCGCTCGGCCCGGAGGAGCGGACCGTCCTGCGCGACCTGCTCCGCCGGATGCTCGCCGGCGCCGCGGGCCCCGGCGCGTGAGCAGCATCACAGCCCCCGGAGCCGATTCCCCCGCCCGCAGGGGGTAACCGAACGGCCTCCCAGGACGTCTAACGTTCGAACATCGAACGCGAGACACCTGAAGACGGGGGGCACGGAGGATGAGCAGCAGCACGCGCCGGCGCCGCTACCTGCGGACCGCCATCGGCCTGGCCGCCGTGCTGGTGCTGTCGGTCGTGGGAGCCGGGGCCTGGTTCTACCACCGGCTGGACAGCAACATCACCACCTTCGACGCGGGCGGCGTCGCCACCGAGCGCCCGCCCGCCCCCGTCCCGGCCTCACCCGGTGCCCAGGTGCCGGTCAACGTACTCCTGCTGGGCTCGGACACCCGGGACGACGGCAACAACGCCCTGGGCGGCGGAGACCAGGGCCCGGGCCACTCGGACACCGCGATCCTGCTGCACGTCTACGCCGACCACAAGCACGCCGTCGGCGTCTCGATCCCCCGCGACACCCTGGTCACCCTGCCGGCCTGCAAACTGCCCGACGGCACCTGGACCAAGCCCCGCACCGACCAGATGTTCAACTCGGCCTTCAGCGTCGGCGACTCCCCCAAGGGCAACCCGGCCTGCACCCAGAACACCGTCGAGAAGCTCACCGGGCTGCGCATCGACCACACCGTGGTGGTCGACTTCAAGGGCGCCGCCGCGATGGCCGACGCCGTCGGCGGCGTGGACGCCTGCGTGCCCAACGACGTGGACGAGTACGGCATCCACCTCAAGAAGGGGATCCAGCGGCTCACCGGGCAGTCCGCGGTGGACTACCTGCGGGCCCGCCACGGGATCGGCGACAACTCCGACATCGGCCGGATGAAGCGCCAGCAGGCCTTCCTCTCCTCGATGATCAAGAAGGTGCAGAGCCAGGGCTTCTCGCTGACGACCCTGCTCCCGCTGGCGGACGCGGCCACCAGGTCGCTCACCGTGGACGAGGGCCTCGGCACCGCCATGAAGCTGGTGGACTTCGCCCGCTCGGTGCAGGACATCAAGCTCTCCGACGTCACCTTCGTCACCGCGCCCTGGCGCTTCGCCGGGGACCGGGTGCGGCTCGTCCAGCCGGACGCCGACACCCTGTGGAAGCTGCTGCGCGAGGACCGCACCCTGGACGGGCGGAGCACCGCCGGTACCGGCGCCGCCGCCTCGCCGGACGCGAGCCCCAGCGCGGACGCGCCGCTCGGCCCCGAGCAGGCCGCCGTCCCGATCACCGTGGTCAACGGCGTCGGAACCGCCGGGCTGGCCGGCTCCGGCGCCGAGACGCTCAAGGGCCGCGGCTTCCAGAACGTCGTGCTGGGCGCCAACGACCCGGGCAAGCAGCACACCCAGGTCTCCTACGACCCGGCGCTGAAGACCACCGCCGACCAGGTCGCGGCGCTCTTCCCGGGCGCCAGCGAGGTCGAGGAGCCCGGCTCGGGCGGCATCACCGTCACCCTCGGGGCGGACTACCACCCGGCCGGCAGCACCCGGCTGGACGCGGTCACCAGCCCCTCGCCGGCACCCGGGACGTCGGCCGCACCGAGTACCTCGCCGAGCGGCGTGCCGAGCGGCGTCCCGACCGGCATAGCGGAGAACACCCGCGGCGCCGACACCGACCCGTGCGCCGACCTGACCTTCGGCTCCTGAGCGCCTACTCCGGATCCGGCAGGCCGGTGACCACGGCGGTCAGCCGGGTGCCGGGCGGGAAGGCGCCCGCCCCGGCCAGGTCGGCCAGCGCGGCGAGCAGCTTGGCGACGTAGCGGCGCTCCACCGGGACGCCGTGGCGGCGCTCGAACTCCCCGGCGAAGTCGGCCAGTTCCGGCCGGACCCGGCCGTACCCGCCGCCGTGGTGGTCGTGGTCGATCCGCCAGTTGGCGAACTCGCGCCCGTACCCGGCCCGGTGCAGCCGGGCGACCTCCTCCTCCAGGTAGCCCTCGCCGCCGCGCAGCACGGCCACCCCGAGCGCCCGCGCGCCCGGCGGCAGGCCCGCCGCGATGCCGGCCAGGGTGCCGCCGGTGCCGACCGGGCAGCAGACCACGTCCCGCCCGCCGAGGTCGGGCAGCTCCGCCGGGATCGCGGCGGCACCGATCGCGGCCAGGGCGTTGGAGCCGCCCTCCGGAAGCACCAGGCACCGGCCCCAACGGCGCTCCACGGCCGCCGTGCCGTCCGTACCGCCCTCGCCCCCGGCCCGGCCGACCGCCTCCCGGTAGGCGGCCCGGGTGAGGAACTCCAGCCGCATCCCGTCCCGTTCGGCGGCCCGCAGCGACCAGTTGCGCGGCCGCCCGGCCAGTTCCTCGCCGCGCACCAGCCCGACGCTCTCCAGCCCGAGCGCCGAGGCGGCGGCCGCCACCGCCCGCAGGTGGGTCGAGTAGGCCCCGCCGAAGGTCAGCAGCCGGGTGTGCCCCTGCTCCACGGCGGCAGCCAGGTTCGGCGCGAGCTTGCGCCACTTGTTGCCGGGGACCGTCGGATGCAGTAGGTCGTCCCGCTTCAGCCGCAGCTCCACCCCGGCCCGGGCGAAGACCCCGTCGGTGCAGTCCACCAGCGGGGTCGGCAACAGGGCGGGTTCGAGCACCCGGCCAGCTTAGGCGGTGCCCACCGGGGAGCCACCCGGGCCACCCCGCGGGGAGCCGGGAGCTGGCACTCGCCAGCGGACGGCGCAGGCCCGCGTACCCGCGGGCCCCCGGGCCTGGCCGGGCAAGACCCCCGTCAGCCCACACAGCAGCGGCGGCGAGATGGTCACACGAGCAGCGCCCCTACGATCGCCGGCGAAATGCCAGCCCCCGTATCGACCGGTTCGCCGAAGCGGCACGGAGCGGTCGGGACAGGGCGGTGGGGGCGCCGGGGTCCGGTCTCCGGTTCACCGTGATCGAGGTCGACCTCGGTACCTACGAAGCGGAACCCGGCACGTCGGGCCACCGCTTCGCCGGCCGCATTCCCCTCGCCCGTCCAGAGGACGACCTGATCCCCCCCCCGGCTTCCAGGACCCAGTCGCTCAGCGCCCGGACGGCCGCTTCGCGGCTCCTCGGCCCCGGCCGTCCGGCGGGAGGGCGTAGAAGACCTCCGGATGCTCGCGGGTGACGATGATGCCCGCCGTACCCACGGACCGGCCGTCGAGGCGGACGGCGTAGCAGCGGCTGATGCCGTCGCGACTGCGAGCGTGTCCGCGTTCCATGCGGTCGCGGGGCCTGCTGCTCCGTCATGTCGGCCGGGTAGAAGGTTTAGCCCACGACGTCCGGTTCGCGCGACAGCCTCCGCTCCAACGGCCAGTCGGCGAGTTGCAGTTCCAGGAGCTCGATGCCGTCGGCCCGAAGGGTCACGCCACCACCCGGAAGCCGAAGGAAGCCCTCGTGGGATCACCGCGGCACAGGGTGGGGCAACCCGCAGGTCAGGGAGCGTTCCTCCGCAGCATGCGCCGCACCCGGAGTTGCGGCGCTCGACCGGGAGGCGCTCCATGGACAGGGGAGGTCGGCTGCGTCTGGTCACCCACGAGCCCTGGCACGCCCTGTCCCGGGCGCAGGCCTCCCATCCTCCTAACTCCTGGTTCCGAACTCATGTCCAACGCCGGACAGGTGATCGTCATGACCCACTCCATTCGCGTGCTGTATCAAATGCCGCCGACCGGTCGAAGGCGCCTCAACTTCAACTGGTGGCCGATCAAGAAGGATTCGGCGGTGGTCGTCACCTCCTGCCAGTGGCACGTCGACGCCGAGGGCCAGGGCAACGAGTATCAGGCCGGGAAAGCTCTACTCGACGACCGAACAGTCACCTTCGTCACCAACATCGGCGCCCACGACCCCGAGGGCGCCGATGGAGGCGTCGGGTTCTTCCTCCACACTCAGTCGAGCGACCCACACATCACCGACCTGACGATCATGGTGACCATCTCGGTCCTGGATGACATCGAGGATTTCGTGGACCTGTCCCGCGGCTGACGCGGGCCGGCCGCACCGTCACTCGTGGCCGCGCTCCCCCAAAGAGAGCTGGACCCGGCGATCCCGCCAACGCCCGAACGCCCGGGATCCGGACCGAACCTCTGCGGAATCTCAGATTAATGCCTCCATAGGCGGCGACGGAGCGGCCGGGGTGCCGTGCGACTGGGGATTTGGGCCAGTTGTTGACGTAGGTGGCGACGGTGTCAACGAGGTCGTCGAGGGCCTTGGCGCGGTCACTGCGGCGATCGAAGTCTCGGTCGAAGAGGCAAACCCCGCGCCGGACGCCCCACCCCGGAGCCCGCCACGCAAGCGGCACCAGCCGCTCAGCGCGCCCCGGCCGAGAACCCCGTGTCCGGCCCGGCGCGGTCCGACACTGGCTGTTGTCCCACCACGCCCGCACGATCTATCTCCTCGCCGAGGCGACCTCGACAGCGAGTCAGCCCGCCTCTTCGAGAAACGCGCCGCCCTCCAGGCCAGGCAGCGCGAGAAGGCAGGCCCGGCCTGGCAGAACACCGGCCTGGTCTTCACCCAAGAAGACGGCTCCGGCTACCACTCCGACTACCTGACCCAGCAGTTCAAGCGCCTCGTGGAACTTTCCGGCCTGCCCCCGATCACCCTCCACGGCCTGCGCCACGGCGCAGCCTGCATCGCCCACGCCAGCGGATCGAACCCCAAAGAGATCTCCGAGCAACTCGGCCACAGCACCATCAAGATCACAATGGACACCTACACCAACGTCCTCCCCGAGGCGAAGAAACTCCGGGCCGAAGCCGCACTCGCCATCGCTCCCCGCTCCGGCCGCCAGGCCCCCAGCGCCCCAGCGGAGGCCGAGCCGGCCACGGCAACCCCGGACACCGGGCACGCCGCCGTACCGGCGCAGGCCTCCCCGGCCGCCCCGGCTGCTGAAGCCGTGCCCGCGCCGCGTCCGGCCAGCGGCGGGCGCCTTGCGGCCCTCAAGCGACTCCGCGAGAAGAAGGTGGCCAGCGGGGTGTAGCAGCGCAAGAAGATCCTCAGGGGCGGTGACGGGCTGACGATCCTGTCGCCGCCCCTGCCTCTGTCCCTGACGCCGTATAACCTCCCGCAGTTACCGTGCTGCGGCCGAGCGGGCCGGGTGCGACCACCCGCACAGGGAACACGACCGAAACTCGCCTCTCCTGTGGCGTAGCGGTGAGCCAGACTGCTTCCGACCGTCTCCCTCACGAGGCAGGAGTGATCATGCGCATGGCGCGTTTGGCCGTCCCTGTCGGTAGCGTCGGGGCCGGCCTGGCCTTGACACTGCTCGCAGCAGCTCCCGCGAGTGCGTACGCGAACCACACCGTCTACTCGGAACGGTCGTCGAAAGGCGGGTACGGGACTGCGAACGCGTTCCTGACCGGCGAGTTCTTCTGGCTCCGGGTCTGTGACAAGGGAACGGCGGACGGCTACCGCGCCGTCGGCCGCCTGTCCAAGAACGGAACTTCCTGGTCCGCGACGCGGCATGCCGCGGGCGGAAGCGGCTCCTGCGTCGGCGGCTCAGAAGACGGCGTGACCAGCGGCTTCCTCCCCCAGCCGTTCGAGGGCACATACACGCTGAGCGTCTGTCTGCGCAACGGTGCGAGCGGCGCGGACTTCGCCTGTACCGACACCACGTTCTACTTCGACGGCTCGGCCTGACCGGTCTGCGCTGGGCACTCGGCACCGTGTCCAGTGCCGCCGTGCACTCTGCGTCACTTCACCGCATGGCCCGGCATCCTCCCCGCGTTCGGTGTTCCGGCCTAGAGAATGCCCTACTGGCTGGCGAGGCGAGGGCGGATAACCAGAAATTCCGATCGGCTCGACGGGGGACCGATCCGGCCAAGGGAGAGCCCGGGCCTCGACTGTCAGCCGACTCCCACGCGGGGCTGGGGAGGCGCCATGAGTTGCCGTGCGCGGCTCACGGCCCCGCCTGTTCCCCAGGAATTCCCCAACGCGGGTGAACTTCGGCGTGCCAGGCCTAGGTTCTGTCCGGCGGATCATGTGACTTCTCCATGCCGGGCTCGTTGTGCCCAGCATGGGGCGGGGTGATCTGACGAACGATGAATGGGTTCG